>JAUNBL010000004.1 GCA_030527235.1 Clostridia bacterium
CACATTGGACGTTCAGCTTCTATCCTTTTGGGGTCACATCATTGTATCACATACAAATTGCCTCAGCACAATGGCCAAGGCAATTCCGGCACATTTTGCAGACGCATGCCGATGCGACAGGATGGATATCGAGGCGTTTGAGTATCGCACAACCTCGCGTTCTTCGTTTTGCCACTGTTCCCCGATTGCATTGGGCGCATATATTGCGCCCAATGAGGGGGAAATGAAAGGGAAGGATTTTCGCGCACAAGGCGAGGGGACACCCTACGCGCGCTCTATAATTACCGTTTTAACGGTTTCCTGATATCAAGCTCTATTCTATGTAGAAGCTCTCGCTGTTTTTCCACGAGCAGTGTTCACAGTTTTTATATTCCCCGCGGGAAACCTTTCCGCGAAACGCTTCGGCGCGTACCGAACTGAAAATTTCACAAAGCGACGCTTCGCGGAAATTACCTATCGTGTAGTCATAAAAATCAGTACAAAAATTAACATCACCGTTCCAGTGCAAATGCATATGTTTCCACGGCGCGCCGCAGCAAGGCAAAAGAGCTTCTTTTCCGTGACGGCGCGCCGTCACGTTTTTAGGGAGGTTTGTCCCCACATTCACGGCGGCTCCGCTGAAGGGAATTTGCTGGTGTAAAATAATCTCATAATCCTCAAACTCCGCCGCGAAGCGTCCAATGTCAAGTTCTTTTGTAGCAACACACATTAGCGTTACCTTTTCCTTGGATATGCTTTTTATGCCTCGCACTGCTTTGTCAAAAACGCCCTCTCCGCGCAAAGCATCATGAACCTCCCGTGTTCCGTCAAGCGAAACATAGACTCTTTTATAATACCGCTCCAGCAGTGCGGCATGTTTTTCCATAAGCGTGCCGTTGGTAACAAGCGCGCATTTAAATCCGGCAAGGCATTCTGTCACGTTCTTGAAGACAGCCGATACAAGCGGTTCTCCGCCCCATACAGTTATATTCGGACGGACGGTCAACGCTTCGAGTTCACAGACCGCTCTTTCCCAGTCGGCAAGAGTCATTTCCGTACCGCTCGAATCGTGAAATGCGCCATTTTTTCCCCACTGACCGCAAAAGGCACAGCGCAGATTGCATTGACGCGTTATTTGAAAATGTACTCCCTCAATTCTATTCTCCAAAATACGTCATTCCCATCAGTTCGTCGTCTATCGCTTTAATTTGCGTCTGCATCAGGTTCGGCGAATAAAGGGAGCGCTTCTGCGAAATTCCGCCTGCTTCCATGGCGCGGCGTATGTGCTCGTTTGCAGCGTACATATCGTCAAGGCTTTCACGCACGTTGAAACGTCCCGGAGATGTTGGCGCCGGCGGCCAGCGGGAATCCGACACGTATGCCGAAGCAAGCGCCTTCATCGCTGCCTCAAGATGCTTTGAGGCGCCCGTTTCCGCGCGTACAGCGGTTATTCCGTCAAAGACAGAGCGACATACTGCGTCCATTATTCTCGAATATTCGGTATTTGCCCATGCCTTTGCAGTTCCCCCGTGCCATGCCACGCCCATCTCTATGTTTTCAACGTACTCGTTGGGAATGAGCTCATCTGACGTTACCTCGCTCGGAAATGCAAAATCATAGTCCTCTGCCGCCGCGTCAAGAATTTCCCGAAAACGTTCGACGCTCTGCGGCTCATGCTCGAAAAAGCGCGCCTGATTGAACTGTTTGACGTAAAAATACGCGCTTGACCCGATATATTCCGCATCCTCGGCGTAGGGCATTATAAATTCTCCGCTTTGCGCTATGCGTTCCTTCCACGCTGCAAACATATCCCGTATTTCCCCCATGCTTACAGGTTCTGCACGCATTCCTTCCGTTGCGCCCATTAAGTACCACAGCAAGGGATTTGCCATGCAGTCTGAGCGAAAAATCATTTTCAGCCCGTTCGGAGCAACAGAGGCGTTTGTTATGTATTTCAGAAATTTGTTTTTATCTTTTATGTATTCTTCAATTTTGAAAAGATGATTTTTGTTTGAATGACCCTGTACGTCAAATCCCAGCTTGGTAGCGCTGCGTATCTCGTCAAACGAAAGAAAAAAGGAATCAGCATCCATAACGAGTGTTTCTATACCGCACTCATGGTATATCTGCGGTATGTATCCCGCCCACCCGCATTCCGGATTCCAGCCGGTTTTCGGGCGCACTCCGATGTGCTTCTCCCAGGTATCCAATCCGTGTATAAGCGAATGGCGGCAGACCTCCGGCGGGACATTCGCGTTCATGAAATGTATATACGGAGATGACACAGGCTCAATTTTGCCCTCCTTCACAAGACGCTTCAGTCTGGCACATATCCTTGGCTCAACTTGCGCCATGGCGTCTATTGTGATGCCGCTCGCTTCAAAAGCGATTTTGTAACTGCCATTGTCGATAACTTCAAAAAGCTTATCGTAGCAGTTTTGCATTACCCATTGTCTCTTCTCGGGCTTTAATTGTGAGTATTGGATATTGGCGTGCGGCATAAATATTATTTTTGGTCTCATCTTAACAGCTCCTTCATGTATTCATACGAACGTTTCAGTCCTGATGCGATATCTGCGGTATTCTCATATTCAAAAAGCGCAATACCATTAAAATCCGAAAACTTGTCAAAACGTACGCTGCCTTCACCGCAGGCGCAGGGCTTTATATGTCCCGATGCAAGCTTTGTAAAATCTTTCAGATGAAAAACCTCTGTTCTATCGCGTATCACGGCGTAGACTTTTTCGTAATCGGAGCCCGCCGCACATAAATTTGCCGCATCAAAATTAAACCTTATCTTCGGCACATCCTCTATAAGCGCACTAAGGGCATCTATATTTGTTGTTACACTTTCAAAATGCTCTACGCCATCGTCATACTCGCACACGCCTCCATGGGTTTCAACAGTAAGTGTAACGCGCTTTGCGTAATCGTACACCTCATTCAGACACCTCACCATGTTGTCCCACCGCGCGCCGTAAACTGAGGCTTTAGGAGAGAAGCCGGCAAAAATGCGCAGATATTTGACGCCCAGCGCCTCGCACATATCAATCACATTTTTTACCTTGTCAACGTCATCCCTTTGCCCATTTGTAAAATCATTGCCTGTAGCGGCGCACTCCACAGACACGCCGTATTTTTCGCAAAGCGATTGGACACGTCCTGCGTCATCGCCTATCTGAATATCACCGGGGGCGTTGGCAATGCCTGCTTCAAGCACGCTAAGTCCCATTTCGGCTGTGATTTCAAACTGTTTCTCGAGCGGAGTTTCTCTGAACCCCCACGCCGCATTTCCAAATATCATGACTACTTGCTCCAGTCAAAAAGTATTTTGAAACAGTCCTCTCCTGCGGCCGCCTTGTATTCAAACGCCTCCCGGCATTTGGACACGCCCCATATTTCAACGGGAAGACCCGCAGTATCGAACTTGCCCTCGCTTATCCATTGCAGAATTTGTTCTTTGCACCCTGCCGCAAGTGCGCACGTCATGGTTATCGTAACATTTTTTACAAACCAGCGATGGTAATAATCAAATACAATCTTGTCGGGATAGTCGCCCTGCAGATGTATATGCGCCGGCGTATCTTCGCTTTCCCAGCCGCCGTCTTTTACATAACGGTGCAGCGTACCCACAACGCGGCTGTTTCCGCTGCATTCCATAACTAAATCCGCCATTTTTCCATTTGTAAACTCGCGTATAACATTTTCCGCTTCATCAGGCGAGCACACAGCATCGGCATATTTTTGCGCGATAGAGCGCCTGAATGCGTTTGGTTCTACGCACACCACTTTCATCGTTGGTTCCAATATCTTCAGTTCCTGTATAGCGCTGATTCCGACCATCCCCGCGCCTGTCACCACTGCAGTTTCGTTTGCGCGAAGCGTCAGTCTGCGTATCCCTTTAAGCGGAACACAGGCAAGATAGGCAAGCACTCCCTGCTCATATGTGACATTGTCGGGGAGTTTTACGCTGTAGTCAAACGTGTTGTTTGTCGTGTTTGAATCTTTGACAGTGAACTCACTGCCGCCGCCCCATGCGGAGCATACATCCGCGTATTTGCGGCATTCGTTAATCATTACGCGGTCGCCCACCTGCAAATCAGCACGAGCGTCAGGGCCTTTCGCAACAACAATACCTGCTGTTTCGTAGCCGGGAACCAGCGGATAGTAGCATTGCTCGCCATGCTGTTGACCCTTGTAAGTTTTCATATCCGTACCGCTTGAAATCGCTGAAAAAAGTGTGCGGCAGATATAGGCATCGTTTTTAGGTTCTGTCAGCGCTATGTCTCTCAAGTTTGCACAGTGCGGTCTTTCGATAACAACTGCCCTGCTCGTTTTGTAGTCTTTATAGTTCATCTGTATCACCCTTTATGGTATTTTTACGAAAAATGCTCCACCGCCGCATATTTGCGGCGCAAAAAACCACTCCGGCCAAGGCGGTCGCGCCCCAAAGCAGCAGCGTGAAGGACCAGCCTTCGCTTTCCGAAATTTTTGCAATGCCCCATGAAGATATTGTTGCGCCCACATATGGCATCGAATTAAGAACGCCCGTCACTGTTGAAATGTGTCCGTATTTTGAATAATACGGTGGAAGCAGCGCCGTCAGTATCATGTTAGCGCCGTACGCCGCTGCGGTTATCACTGCCAATGCCGATACACAGAACACTATAGATTCCTGCCAGAGAAAAGCCGCCGCGCATGAAAGCAGCATAACGACGCACAAGAGCGTTGCAAGCACCATTTCATCGTGTATAAAACGCATGTATATGTACCCTACAAGCTTGGTACTCAACACTGCGAGGCACGGCAGAACTGCGGTTGTCAAAATCGCAGCTGCGTTGCCGATGTCGAAGCTTTCAACCATAAACGAAGGGAGCCATGTTGTTATACCGTTGCGCAAAATACCCACAAAAACCAATACCACACAAGAAAACAGCGCTCCCGAAGTAAACCACAGCCGCATTGGCATTTTTGCGGTTTTGTCCTTTGAAACACGTTCTCCGTTTGATTTCATGCCGCGTGTAAACGCGCACCAGAGTACACTTATAACAAGCGTCACGCCGGCGCTCGTGAAAAACACGTTTTCCCACGTTGAAACACGGATTATTACCGGTGCGGCGACGTATACTGCCATGGTCGCAACTGAGGCGCTCATCGTTATGTTAATGCTCAGTTTTTTGAAATCGTAAAAAGTAAGATTCTGCGCCATTATCTTTGCCATCGGCGGCCAGATACACGCCTGAACGAAGCCGTTTATTCCCCAGAGCAATGTCATTAACGTAATTGTACGGCAAAAAGGCATTGCAATGTTGATTACCGCAGTAGTGAACACACCCATCAGCAGTATGCGCCGTGCGTTAAAGCGGTCGCTCAAAACCCCGCTCAATATTTGACCAACACCATAGGTGAAAAAGCTCACCGTGCTTACGATTCCCGCTTCGGATTTCAAAATGTCTTTTGCGCTCACTATTTCCGCAATTATCGCTCCGTAATTAATCCGCGTCAAATAGCTGGCAAAATAAAGCAGGCAGCACAATGCGGAAAACATTTTGACATTTCTGCTGCTTTGTATCATTTCAGCACCTGCGAAGCCTTAGCGCCATTGCCGTAACATTTCATTTTGTCCGCTCCTTAGTAGTTGATATAATTTATATATCTTACAAAAAGCTCTCTCCACTGCGCCACATGCTGTGAAACGCGGTCGTTGTCCTTAGCAAGGCCTAGGCCGTGCCCGCCTTCCGGAAACACATGAACTTCTGCGGCAATGTTTTTCTCATGAAGCGCACGAGAGTAGTCAAGCGTGTTTATAACGCTGACTGCGTCATCGGAAATAGTATGCCATATAAAAGCCTGCGGCGTCTTTTCCGAAACAATGTTATTGGGCGAAAGTGCGTTTCCCATTTGTTCAAGCCTGTCACCCAAAAAGTTTCGCGAGGATTCCTGGTGCGCAATTCCCTCGCCCAGAAGCTCTATTACGGGATAGGCAAGTATCTGCGCATTTGGAATAAAATCCTCATTGTCTGTTTCGTCTGTTGTTTCACCGGCTATCGGCTCAAAATATGTTGACAAGAGAGCGGCAAGATGTCCGCCCGCAGAGGAGCCCACCACCGCTATCTTGTTTTTGTCTATGCCGTACTTTTCGGCGTTTTTGCGCACAAGACGCACCGCACGCCGCGCGTCAAGCAGCGAGAGGGGGAACTGCGCCGGAAAAGTACGATAATTCAGAACAAATGCGCACCTTCCCTGAGAGTTCAGAAATTCCGCATAGCCTGCTCCCTCATGTTCCGCCAGGAAACGATACGCTCCGCCGGGCAACACTATAAATGCCGCATCGGATTCCTTTTTTTGAGGGATATACTCATCCAGCGTTATAGATTCGTCACAGTATTCATTCGTCATATTCCAGAGTTTCATTTTTTAATCACCTCATACACACGGCAGCGACTCGCATATTCGTATCTTTCGAGCGCAATCCCAACGCCCGCAAGCATAAGCTCCGCACCTGTGCGCCTTTCTCCGTTATATTCGTACAAAGCGTTTTCGTCAAGCCCACGCAGCTTTACACGGCGTTCTTCGCCGTTAATCATTTTCTTCGTTTGGAAAGTAAAAAGTACCGCTCGGTCGCTATCGACAAACATCCAGGAAACATTGTCGCCTTCAAATGGACTTTCAAGGCGGTAAAATTCCCCGTACTGTATTGTGGGACGTATTTTGCGGTATAAATCCACATAGCTTTTTGCCTGCGCCTTTTCTGCTTCCGAAAAGAGATTCAAATCAAGCTCATAGCCGAAATTCCCTGACATTGCCGCCATGGCGCAAGTGTTGAGAAATTGGTTTTCGCCCGCCATTCCTACAGCAATGCTGCCTACATGACTGCCCATTGTTATCGGAGGATACACTATTGATGTACCGTACTGAATGGCCAGTCGCGCTATCGGGTCGGTGTTATCGCTCGTCCATGTCTGCGGCATATAGCAAAGAATTCCCGGGTCAAACCTTCCGCCGCCGCCGGCACAGCTTTCAAAAAGAATATCAGGAAACCTCGTCGTAAGCGTGTCGAGCATCTTATAAAGACCTATTACATATCGGTGCGGCTGTTCCATAGAGCTTGTTTCCGTAAGTGTGCGGTTGCAGTCCCATTTCACATACTCTATGTTCGCGCTCTGCAAAACTTTTGTAATCGTGTCCAGAATATATTCCCTAACCTCCTCGCGCGATATATCAAGAACCAGCTGACTTCGGTTTTCGGTACGCCTTCTTCCCTTGGCGTGTACGCACCAATCGGGGTGCGCGCGGTACAAATCGCTGTCGGGGGAAATCATTTCAGGCTCAAACCAAAGGCCGAATTTCATGCCGAGCGCGTTTACCTCCTTTGCCAAATATTCGAGTCCGCGAGGCAGTTTATCGGTATTGACATACCAATCACCCAGAGAGCAGGCGCCGTTTCTTTTTGCAAACCAGCCGTCATCCAGCACGAACAGTTCAAGTCCCAAATCGGCGCCCTCACGCGCTATATCTATAAGCTTTTTCTCGTCAAAGTCAAACGTCGTACCCTCCCAGTTGTTTATCAGCATGGGACGCAGCGCGCCGCGATACCTACCGCGGCAAAGCTTGTCGCGGTAGAGGCGGTGATATATGCCGCTCATGCGCGAAAGCCCGCAGGGTGAATACGCCATAACAACCTCGGGAGTCATGAATTCCTCGCCGCTTGCAAGACGCCACTCGAAGTTGAAATCGTTTATACCCATTGTCACACGCGTTTTCCCGCAGGAGGTACCCTCGGCAGACGCGGTAAAGCTGCCGCTGTAGACAAGGGAAAACCCAAAAACCTCGCCCATATACTCGCCTGCATTCTTTTCTAAAAGCGCAATAAACGGATTTTCCATGTGGCCGCTCATGCCGCGTTTGGAGTCAATTACACACCTTGCGTGATTCACGGGAATTCGCTCTATATGCCTCTCCCGCGCCCAGTCGCCGCAAAGGTGGAGCATCTCGTAATTCGTACCCGAAATATCCACCGTGGCGCTTTGCGCCGACAGAAGATATATATCGTCTTGGGACTCGTTCTTGTAAATTATGCTCCGGCAGATGGCGTCATATTTGCAAAACACCGTATACAGCAATGTAACTTTCAAATTACTGCGCTTGTCTCGCAGATATATCTCAAGCGTCTGCGCATCGCCCTCGCTGTATGTGGAGGGCATCGGAGAAATATCTCGTTTGCCTTCATAAACCATATACCCCTCGAAGGAAAGCTCCGTAACCGTTGAATTATCCGCATAGCGCGCGTGAAGCGTCGGAGTTGCATAGTCTCCGCCTCCGACTACCGAAAACTCCATTGCCAAATCGGAAACGAACACCCGATTCGTTTCGTCAACAGGCACATGCGTTGCGTTTGGGCGCGAATATATGAATTCCGTGGGGATATAGCTCAAATTTGCATCTGACGAAAGCTTTTTTCCCCAGTACAGGTGCGTCAGGTAACGGTTTTTATACAACGAGAAAATGTAGCTCGTTCTGCTTGTTTCGATATGAAACTGATTATCGTTAACCCAAATAGGCATTATAACTACTCCTCATCATAAAGCACAATCATTTTGAAAACACCGGTGTTCATTACCGCAAAAAACTCATCGCCCTCTTTCAGCTGGCTGACATTATGCGTTGTATATTTTCCCGTGCGCGAGCTGTATCTAAGCAAGGTTGCGCCACTAATCGGAATATACTCTTTTATGAACACATCATCATCGTTTCTGTTTGTTTCGCACTTGGCGTATCCGTCAACAATTTCAAGCACCGTACCCTTGGTTATTCGTATGGTGTAATAGCGCCAGCCTATCTCCGCGCCGTAAGGTATGCCATCATCCCATATCGTCCAGTAGTACGTCTTGTTCTCACTTCGGTCGTAATAGAGAACAATGTCCTCCGCCGTTATGTTTTTGCCCGTTTCCCGTATCTGGATAAAGTCCCCCGTTCCCAAATCAAGCGGATTCTCATCATCCTGATACAGAAGCTCCAGCTTTGCCCCGTTGTTATCATATATTGTTATTTTTTGCAGCACTTCTTCCTCTTTCTCATCGTAGGCTTCGTGTATGTCAGTTACCATTCCGTACCTCAGACTCACCGTCTCAAGGAACTTTTCCTCTGGGCCTTCCAGCACAAAATAATCTGCAGCTAAACTGCCCGCTTCTGCCACCACGGGTTTTCCTTTGTAGAGAAGATGTCCGTACGCATCCTCTCCGTATTGAGCGCTTTCATTTATATGGTATACCGAGTTGTTAGTAAACTGGCCCGTTGAGCCGATTTTATAGCTTGTTTCCTGCTGGTTTTTCAGGTGCGGATAAGGAACCATGAAAATTACGGTAGTGCTTTTCAACTGTATCTGATTCTCAAGGCTTTGGTTTCCGCTCAGCCATCTGCGCCCTTCTTCTGATTTCTCATAATCTTGCAGGTGGTACGGCTTTGTCGTATCTTCAGTTATCATAATAATACGGTTGATTTCATCTCTCGCATTAAGCGTGGCAAAAATAAGCTGCCGCTCCACTTCACTATCCGTACAGAGGAAATTATAAACGGCCTCCTCCTTCATTGCACTATATTCGTTCCCGTCGCTCCCGCGAAGACGAAGCTTGTCGGCAAACTCGTATATTGCGGTTTTCCCGTTCGAGGCAAAGAATTTACCGCGAACGTCCCCGAACTGGTCTTTTTTTAAGTCCATGATATAGAGCGGCATATTCGCGCTGCGCGTTTTTACAACCGCATCTACAATCAGTCCGTCGCTGTCCATGTAAAAATCGTATTCCACACCTATTTCAAGCTCGCCAAACGCCATGCGTGCGGTCTTCATAACAAGATGCGTCTCCCCGTTTGAGAGCGAAAGCGTTTCGCTGTCCGAGTCAAGCTCCGTAATCGAAGCCGCAACAGGCGCCTGAGCCATGTATATATATATGGAATACTCCTCGCGCTCGGGCAGGCATACCATTAACTTTGCGCCCGCTTCGACAGCGGTAATGCTTGTCTCATTGCCTTCCGCGTCATACACAACATATGCGTTATACTGCTCGATGTCAACATCCGGCATATTCTCTCCGAAAAGCATCATCTGCTCCGTATCAATATACGTTTGAGAATATACCTGCGGCGAAACCGCGATTACCGCATCGTATTTATTATCAGCGTCATTGTCAATAAGCGTTATCTTTGCCGCCGCAGAAAGTTTCTCATTAAACTCAAAGCTGGCTAACGGAATTCCATTGTAAATAACGGCGGTATATCTGTCAATCTTGTAGCTGCGTGTTGTCAAATTATCCTGCTTAAATTCAAGCGCCATATTCTCAAACCCTATATAATCGTTGCCGTAGCAGCTGTTCACCGTATTCCTCTTTGTCGGATAGGCAAAAGCTATGGTCTTATTCTCGTCCTGGTAGAAATAGAAACACTCGACTTCCATTGCAAAATACTTGTTCACCAAAAAGGTCATTACGCCGAGCGTCATGTCATCGGCATCTTTGTCATCCGTAACGTCAAGAATAATCTCGTCCCCGCTCTGTGGGTAACCATAGAGAGAGAATATCCGCGAAGACACAATTACACCGCGCACCTGCTTTATCCCGTAATTCGCCTCAAGCAGCGACCGCTCGCCTATTGTAAACGTCAGGAAGCTGTCTCCGGGGCCGATATCGCAAATCGGAGCCAAAAGCGTATTAAAAATGATTTTTGCCGCATCTGTGCGCAAAAGCGGCTCGTCTGCACCGCTCTTCACGCCGTCTGTAAGACTAAGCTGCGCAGCCAGTGTAGGGTAAGTTATTGCAGATGTCATCTGCGCGTATCCAAGCATGTTTGCCGCCATGATAACAGCTTCCGTGCGGGTTATGTAATCCTCGGGATAAAACCGTCCGCCTCCATCGCCGCTTATTATTCCCTGCCTGTACGCAAAAGCAATTTCTTTATACAGCGCGTGCCGCTGCGTGACATCGGAAAACGCTCTGCATTCTGCCGTAGCGTCTATCTCGATATTTGAGGCTCGAAGCACCCAGCGAAGAAACTCCGCCCGCGTTATCGCCTCGGTCATAGTATATTCTGACTCCGAAATGATTCCGAGCGTTGGAAGCAGCGCAAGATATGTAAGGTCCTCCTTTGTGTCATCTTGCGCGTAAACTGCAATCTGAGGAACAAGCAGTGTCAGACTTACAATTAGGCAAATTAGTTTTTTCATGTTCACGCTTTCCCTCCTAACTGATTGATGCATTATATATCATTGCCGCCGCCTGCGCTCTCGTTGTCTTGGCTTTGGGAGAAAACATCCCGTTGCCCATACCGCTCACAAGTCCGGATTGCGAAAGTAGCTTTACCGCCTCTTGCGCGTATTCGGCAATGTCACCGCTGTCACTGAAAAAAACTTCCTCGCCGCCGGCAAGTTCTGTTTTATTGCTAACGGCGAAACGATATAAAAGAACAGCAGCGTCCTCACGCGTAATACTGTCATTGGGTCGAAATCTTCCGGTCTCATCTCCCATCACAAGGCTTTGTGCAGAAGCGGCGCAGACGTAAGGGTAGAACCAGTCATTTTCCGCGACGTCATCAAACGCTACGCTGGTCTGGGCGCCTTTAATATCGTACGCCTCGCACAGCATTTTCAAGAACTCGGCGCGCGTAACCTCTTTGTCGGGGTAGAAAAGACCACTATCGGTTCCTGACACAATTTGCCTATGATAAAGCTCGCCTACGACATTATATGCCCAATGAGTTTTTTCCACATCCGAAAACACCTGATACTCTTTATTCTCTTGCGTTTCCACAGGTTCTGTCACAACCGGCGTTACGACCGTCACTGTTCCCCGCCCGGAGGAACTTCCGCCGGAGCTTCCACCGGTGCTTCCGCCGGAGGAGCTCTCCGAGACGGCGGATTTTACCGCCCTTTCGAGCGCTGTATATGTATACTTTTTCCCGACAACTACCTTCGCCGCCTTTTTCAGATTCTTTTCAGAGCTTACCAGACCGGAAAACTTCAGAAACTCTACGGCGTCCATATAGTTTGTGCTGCGGTAGATGCCGGAAAGAACCAACTCTTCGGAAAAAATCTCGTCAAAGCTTGATAGGGGATTTTCAAAGACTTCTGCCAGGTTCAGAGCCATTTCTGTCTTTATTTCCTTTGTTGCTAATTTCTCATATTCATCAGCGCCCGTAGGTACAATATCTATCACGGCAAATGTCTCCAACACGGCATCGAGCGCTTCCGCCGTTTGCTTTTCACTAAGTCTGACCATGGCTGAAGCTGCCTCAAGATTTGCAAATACGCTCTCTGCGTTTGAGGTAAACTCCCGAATCTGATATAAGGCCTGACCTACCTTTTCACTGTTCACAATATCTGTAAGCCACGCTCTTTCTTTAAGCGGATTTGCAAAAAAACTTTTCAGCGTACTCTCATCCGCACTGCGCATGAGATTGTAGTCGTCGCCCTTTTGCGCCGCAATGAAGAAAGATTTTTTGAAAATCGTATCTCCGTCAGAAACATATATATCGCAGTCCATGCTTTGCGAGGGTTTCCACAAAGCGCTCCATTCTCCGCTTTCCTGCGCCTGTACTTTTCCTGCAAAAAGCAAAATGTCAGAAACGTCCTCACCCTCGCCTATAATGTCCGCATAGCTTTTTGAGCTTTCAAACACGCTCACAGTTACGCCGCTTCCCCCTGGAAGCGTACTGTCTCCGGAAATGTTGACAATGTTCAAGTCGTCCGCAGCATATTCGACCTGTATGCTCAAAATTTCTGCCGAAGCGCTTATCGCAAAAGCGCATACAAACATAGCCGCAAGAATTAGCGTCTTCTTAGTCATGGTGTTTCTCCTTTGTCCAGCGCAAGCCGTGTTTATTGACGTGCGCCTAAAATTGTTACGAGGAAGCGCGATATTTCGTCTTCGCTGTCCTTTGCCTCAACTATAATTTGTTCATCTATAAGCTCCGCAAGAGGCTCCGGGGTATAAAAAAGCCGTCCCTGTTCTATATAGGCGCTGCCCTTGTTTGGAGGCAGAAAAATGGAAAACTCAATTTCTCTGCCCTCGCTTGAGCGCGCGTATAGCTTAGTTGATACTTCATGCACCCCAACGGAAAGAAGAATGTCGCGGGTATCAATTTTATCACTCTTTACATCAATTCCCGCCTGTGAAGCTCCTCCCAAGTTGTATGTAACCTCGTAAGTCCTGCCGAAGAACGATTCCGCGTCTATTTCAAGGTTGGCTCCCGTCTGTGTTGTAAACGCACCCTGTACACCATCTTCTCCCGGAAGCGATACGTTAAGGGTCTTAAGGCGCTGTGTAGGGTCAGAAATATACAATCTGTAGCCTTCGCCTTCTTTTTTTAGCATCAGAGAACACGGGTCATTAAACGTAAAGCCTTCAAATTGCGCCCCCGCAGTAAATATGTTTGCCATTATCATACCGTCCGCGAGCTGTATCGCGTGCAAATCGTCAGTATTCGACAAAACTTCAAAACCGGGATTTTGGGCGGCCGCTGCAGTTTCTTCCATTGTATTATCCGGCAGAATGACATAGCAATATGTGTCTTCCTGCGGCTTTTCTCCGTGCTCTATCTTAATCGTAAAGAACGGAAACTCGCCGGGGTTTTCCTGTTGAACACAGTTACCGCAGAAGCCCTTGCTGTCTTTAACTCGCGTTGTGGACAGTTCGCCGTCAAGAATCACGTAACCGCGATTTCCTTCAAGCCATACATACTTTGCGTTATCGTAGCTAAACTTGCTGTCAAACACAAAGGGGACCTCCTCTCCGTCAACATACGCTCTCACGTATCCGCACTGAGTCGAATCTTCGTTCTCTTTCTCGTAGGAAATATAGTTCTCTACCGTGGTGTAAACATCGCCCTCGCCCCCGCTGATACCGCTTCCGAGGCAGACAATTTTGTCATCGAGCATGAAGTACGACTTGCGAGCATCGACATATGACGTCTTGTACGATGCCTCTGAGGGATATATCATGCCCGCCACACCGATATTGCCGTCCGAAACGCCGCCCGCCCACGAATTGTTGGGCAGGATTTCATTGCCGTAGGTAACGCTGCGTACCTGCCTTTGCGCACTGTCCACCGTAGTGCCGGGAATCGCGTATTTGTCCACATACTGCCACCAGCGCTGAATATACTGCGCTTCATCTTTCAAAACGTACGTCATTCCATCACCGGTGTACCAGTCCGAGTAGCCGTTATTATTTATGGCCTCATACTTATCTATTCTTTCTGAGGACATTGCAAGCATGAAGGTATAGTCCTGCTTCTTATGTACAAACCGGTCCATGTTGTAGTAGGCGTAGTTATAAGTCTTATCTTCCACGGAAGGAAGCTCTTTAATATAATCTATAAACGGCTGTGTCGCCTCGTTCAGCGCCGGATAATAGAATACGCTATATGTTGATGCTCGCGTTGCATTTACAAACTCATCGTAGCACGAGTCAATCATAGGCTTGAGCAATGCTGAGGTTGTCTGTTTTATTTCCTCCGAATCGCTTGAGATGGCAAGAAGAATCATTGCCTTCACTGCACTGTTCGCGCTTGCGCCGCTTCCGTAGGGATTTTCGCGCCCTTGCACTATCTTCAAAAGATTATTGCGGTATATAAAAGGCAGCCACCCCTTTTCCATCCATTGAAACACATTGTCATATCCATAGACTTTTTTAATATCCATCGCCGTGTCGTCGCTAATCCAGGCAAGCTCGGCAAGGGTTACCAAATAGCTGTTTCCATAGCCCAAATTATAAGCAAAATTCCCGTGAAACACAAAAGAGCCGTCCTCGTAAACGCCGTTCTTTATCATCTTAACACTGTTTTTGCCGCTGCTGGTCTGATTATCAAAAATCTGACAAAGGTATTTAAGCGTATGATTCATTCTCGGTGTGTTTTCCGTAAAAAGGCACATATGATATGTGACAACTGCGCGCCACAAAAGATTTGAATAGTTTAGGAACGGATTGAGCGCATTTGCCGTGTGATAGGAGTATGTAAGCCTTTCATAAGGAATAACGTAAAGCTGGACAGCCGGCGCTGATGTCCGTATATAAAGCGACTTAAAATATTCTTCTATTTTTTCCTCGGGCAGGTCCTCATAAAGGTACGCTATTGCCTGTGTAAGCATGGCAGGGTCTGTTATAAGGTTTAAGAACCAGTTCGAATCAAGCGACACATTTTTTGAAATATAATTCTCAAAAATTTTATCGAGAGCCGCCATGCTTTTGTCCCTGAGTTCTTCCCAGTCCACGTCCGTTCTGCCGGCCTTTTTTGCCATATAATACGCGCGCGCCACGTTGCGAGTATAGCCCATATTATTTGTAAGAGAGATGCCGGCAAACGGCAAATCCGCCGCATCCGAATCCACATAATACTCCAAATGCGAGAGCGCGTTTTTTACGGCATCGGTTACATGGTCATAGTACTTGTCCTCGGTTCCCTCGGGAAAGGTAAGCGCCTCCATATACTTTTTTCGCGCCCTTGCCCAATCTTCCGCCGTCGGGTTTATATCCTCCCACGTTATCTCGCCCATTGCAAAAGAAACCACATAATAGCTGCGGTACTGAAGTTCAGATAGGTCTTCTGGGTTTACCGAGCTCTTGTCAATAACGGCATTTATATTTTTGCTTATCAGCATAAAGCCGCGGGGGTCAACAAACGACTGCCATCCGGGGGCCGCTGCACATATGTCGTCCGCGCTCACAAACGGGCGAGCAAAACTAACGCCAAAAATGTCCGAGGCAACCGAAGCCGGAATTTGCATTACGTGGTTCTCATTGTATATCGCACTGCTCGGCATTACATCTCGGTGGTCGTTATTCCAAAACTTATCGCTGTTTACAACAAAGGCATAGTTTCCGGTAAGCATTTTTTGTGTCTGAACCTCCGGCATCGCCTGCGCAACCCACTCTTCATAACCCTTCCTGTTGTGGAAGGTGCCTCCGTTTTCAAAAAAATCGCTCTCCGGTATTTCCGTCATGGGAATATCTCTTACCGTATACGCAAACGCATTGGCAATCCCCAAAAGAATACTAAACGCAATAACCGCCGCAATAAACTTTTTCATAGCGCGTCCTCCTAACGTGAATATGCCGCACAAAGCGGTTCAAGTGTCTCCCAT
The DNA here is from genome assembly GCA_030527235.1 of Clostridia bacterium. GTDB lineage: Bacteria > Bacillota > Clostridia > UMGS1883 > UMGS1883 > JAUNBL01. The sequence goes on from JAUNBL010000004.1 coordinate 16,109, forward strand.
GAGCGTAACAACAGTATCGAAAGCCTATCACCGTCAAAAACAGCGTCTGACATATCGACAATATTAATTCCCTCTTCAAGACTTATCTTTTTGCTTCCGATGTTTTTCAGCCTGTCTTCCGTATAGCTCGCATATACAATCATCACCGTCTGATTTTCGCTTGAGGATATTGTAAGTTCCTCTCCGTCAAACGCTGCTATCGCGGTCTCGAAAAGTTCCACGGCATATGTTTTTCCGTAATTTTCGTCAACCTCCACGCTTATCGAGCCGCCCGCCGTGACAATCGCTTCCGCTGAAGCCGTTTTGCGCGGCGCAGTAAATTCCACGGTGGATTTTTGCTGGGTCGGCTCCGCGATGTGCAGTCTGTAGCCGGTGTCCGCCTTGCGGATTATCACCGAAATCGGGTCTGCAAACTCAAACCCGCAAAGCTCTGTGTTCGGCTCGAACACGTTTGCCATTACAGTACCGTCGGCAAGACGTATTGCATGGCAGTTGTCAGTTTGTACAAGAACCTCAAAATCAATATTCTCCGCAAACGCCGCCGTTTCAGCCCTTGTTTTATGAGGAAGCAAAACATAGCCGTAAGTAGCGCCGCTTGGGTTTTCACCATGCTCTATCTTAATCGTATAAAACGGAAACTCTCCGGGATTTGATGTCTGTGCGCTGTTTCCGCAAAAGCGCTTACTGTCCTTTACCCGTTCTGTGGAGACAGTGTTTTCACCCAAAAATACATATCCGCGGTTGCTTTCCAGCCATACGTATTGAGGGTTTTCATGTGTTCTCTTTACGTCAAAGGAATAGTCCTGCTCCACAGTGTCAACATACGCGTCCACGTATCCGCACTGAGTCGAATCTTCGTTCTCTTTCTCGTAGGAAATATAGTTCTCTACCGTGGTGTAAACATCGCCCTCGCCCCCGCTGATACCGCTTCCGAGGCAGACAATTTTGTCATCGAGCATGAAGTACGACTTGCGAGCATCGACATATGACGTCTTGTACGATGCCTCTGAGGGATATATCATGCCCGCCACACCGATATTGCCGTCCGAAACGCCGCCCGCCCACGAATTGTTGGGCAGGATTTCATTGCCGTAGGTAACGCTGCGTACCTGCCTTTGCGCACTGTCCACCGTAGTGCCGGGAATCGCGTATTTGTCCACATACTGCCACCAGCGCTGAATATACTGCGCTTCATCTTTCAAAACGTACGTCATTCCATCACCGGTGTACCAGTCCGAGTAGCCGTTATCGTTTATGGCCTCATACTTATCTATTCTTTCCGAGGACATTGCAAGCATAAAGGTGTAGTCCTGCCTTTTATGCGCAAACCGGTCCATGTTATAGTAAGCGTAGTTGTACTGCGGCAAAACAGCCTCGCTCGCTGCTTTTATGTATTCAAGACAATCATCTGTTGCCGCGTTAAGCGCCGGATAATAAAATATACCAAAAGTTGACGCTGACGTTGCGTTCTTATAGGAGCTGTAGTGCTCCTCCACCAATGGCTTCAAAAGCACGGCAATCTCCTCTTTGCGGTTCTCTCCGCCCTCTGAGGCAAGAATCATCATGGCTTTGACTGCACTGTTCGCGCTTGCGCCGCTTCCGTAGGGATTTTCACGCCCCTGCACTATTTTCATCAGCGTGTTCTGGTATATGAAGGGAATAAAGCTTTTTTCCATCCATCCGTATATGTTTTCAAAACCGTATACCTTTTTTATGTCCATTGCCGTGCCGCTGCCAATCCATACAAGTTCCGCTAAATTTGTTATATAACTGTTGCCATAGCCCAGGTTATATGCAAAATTGCCGTGGAACACAAAGGAGCCGTCCTCATAAACTCCGTTTTTAAGCATCTTAACGCTGCTCTTGCCGCTGTTGGTCACGTTCTCAAACACCTGGTTAAAATATTTCAGGCAGTGGTTTATCCTTGCAGTATTCTCCGTCAAAAGCGAAAGCTGATATATCACGCTTGTACGCCACACCAGATTCGAGTAGTTGCAGTAGGCGTTTGTAAGGTCGCCGCTGTAACCGGAGTATGTCGTATACTTAAACGGCACATAATATGTCGTCACCATCGGAACACCGGTTCTGAGGTAGAGAATATTTGCGTATTTATCCATTGTATCAGGGGCAAGTTCGTCGTAGAGATACGCCATTGCCTGAGTAAGCATTCCCGGGTCGGTTATCAAGTTCAAAAACCAGTTTGTATCAAGCGATACGTTGCGCCCAATGTAGTTTGTAAACAGCTTATCCAGCGCCATAATTGCCGCATCGCGTAAGGTATCCTTGTCAAGGTCGCTGCGTCCCGTTATTTTCAGCATATAATACGCACGCGCAATGTTGCGTGTGTAGCCCATACAGTTCGTAAGAGACGTCCCCGTAAACGGAAGCGTCGTGCTTTGTGAGGAATCCAGCTTTTCCAGATAGCTCTGCGCCGCCGCCATCGTCTGCGTGATATGTGTCTCACACTCACTCTCTTTTCCCTCGCAAAAGGTTAATGCCTGTAAATAACGGCTTCTTGCCGCTGCCCAGTCCTCCGCCGTCGGGCTTATGTCTTCCCACGTTATATGCCCTATCGCGAGCGAAACGTCATAGTAGCTGCGGTATTGCCGGTCAGAATCTGATGCAGGCGCAACATCTATGTAAGACTCTATATCATGACTTACCAGCATAAAGCCTCTCGGATCCACAAAAGTTTCCCATTGGCTCGCTTCGGAAATTTCTGCCGCGCTTACAAAATCGCTGTCAAAGCTTGTTCCAAACAGCTCGTTCGCTGTCTGCGCGGGGATTTGCAGCACGTTGTCGGCATTTCTGCAAGGTGCGGCGGCTAAAACACCTCGCCCTGTATTGTTCCAGTAGTAGTTTGAGTTCTCCACAAATGCGTAGTTCCCCGTCAAAAGCTTCTCCACCAGCGTCTCCGGAGTGCCTTCATTGAGCCATTTGCTATATCCGTTTTTATTGTGGTACGCTCCGCCCGTCTCAAACACGCCGGTCTTTGGCAGAGTAAGCATATCCACCTGTGAGGCAGAAAGCTCTTCCGACTTAAATTCCGCCATTATCGAATCGACATTTGCATTCTCCACTGCCCCGATGTAGTAACAGACGGGACGCGCAATGTCAAGTATTCTCTGCGTTGTATCCGCGCCGCCGAACTGCAGCTGCAGCCGTATGTCATTCCACGTCCTGTCCTGCTCGTTTTGTACAATAAACTCGGCCTTGTTCCACTTGTCGTAGTTCATGTTTGACTGATTTATCCCGGCTATCGAAACCAAAACATTGCCGTCCCATTTCTCCATTTTTTCAGCACGGTTCAGATATGTTGCCGGACTCACTGAGCTTTGCGCCCTCCAATAAAATGATAAATAGAAATAATCTCCGGCCGCGTACAGCAAGTCCATCTCTTTAGCAAAAGAAACGTTTGCCCTAAAATATGTGCCGCCTTCGGAAACTAAACGATAGTGCGAGCCGTAAGAATAGTCCGCTACCTTTTCACATCTGCCCTCTCCGCCGCTGCGTCTGATTTCCAAAAAATCAAGCTGTTGATAGTCCGGCGTTGTTGTCATTTTGTGCGTGCGGCGAAACTCGTCGAGCGCCTCGCTTTGAGTTCCTTCAACCGCGCCCAGATAATAGCATACCAAGTTTGCAAAATCTATGCAGTATTCCGCGCTTTCGCTTGCGCCGAATTGTGTCCGAAGACGCACGTTGTTCCACGTTCTGTCTTCTCCGTGAGGAAGAACCATCTCCACCTTATTCCACTCGCCGTAGTTCATGCTTGACGATTCCGCGTTACCTAAAGAAATCAAGGACATATCCCAAAACTCAAAGCCTTCCCAAATGGATAAATACTTTGCCGGCGACGGTTCTGTCGGTGCGCGCCAGTAAAAGCTTACATAAAGATAATCGCCTTTATGGTATTCTATCGACTGGTCCTTGGAAAACTCTATGTCGGAACGCACATACGATGAAGAGCCCGTTATACGGTAAAAAGTTCCCTGCTGTGCGTCGCTCATAGCCGTAACGGCGCTTCCTGTTGAAGGCAGGATAATTGACCTAAACGGAAGTTGGGTCCCGTATCCGTTGTTCTCTGTAATCAGCGCCGCTTGAGAAATCAGCGGAAGAAACATTGCTGCCGCAATACAAAGTGCGATTATTCTGTTTTTCATCCGCCTCATCTCCTCATCGCAGATTTGGTTTTATTCTGCCACTGCCGCAAATGTCTGCGCGTTTATCAGCAATATTTCCGCCTGTGCGCCCTCGGCAACGTCAGAAAATGTGTGCTCTATAGCTGCCTCCGTCGCTGCGCTTCCTTCGGTTAGCGTTTTTTTGTATGCGGCGGCAGAAAGAAGAGCCCCGTCCTTTTTCAATATCACAAGCGCAATATACGTCTTTGCCTCTTGCCTGTTGTCAAAGACTATTCTTATCTGCGCGCTGTCGCCGCTTTGGGGGAAGAACGCAGTCTGTACTTCTTCGCCGTTGAGCGTTATCTGTATTTGTGCCTCAATGTGTTCTTTCACAATCGTTATTATGCCGCAAAACTCCGAGTTCTCCTTTTCTGTGAGCGTCAAAACTCCGTCTCGCAAAACGAGGAGCGGTATTTTTTCTCCCTCGCCGTCGTACTTATTGTAGCCAATCGCATATAGCTTTACTTCAATCGTATCTGTGTCAATCTGCTCCGCGACGGCTGCAATCGGTACGCCGCCTTGGTCGGTAACTTCAACTTCCGCCGCGTCGGACCATCTTGCAGTGTACTGTAAAACACCGCTCCTGAGCAAAATCCTTTCCCCGTTTACGGTTATGGATTCCGGCATCACATCACAAAGAGCATCACTTATATCAGATGCCGTTTTCTCAAAAGACGTGTCTTCGCCCGCCTTAAGAAGCCCTATGCTCATATCTGCGAGCTCTACAAAAAACGCTTTATCCAGCTCAAGCATTGAAACCCGAAGTTCCTTTTTTGTAATTGTTCCGGCAAAGATGTTATTGAGCTGCTCCTCACTTATTGTTACAAAACAGTCCATCCTATGCCATTTGTCATCCGCTTTAAGCGGCGTCACTGCGCCGTCCGCTGCCCCGAGAGTGTTCATTACGACAGACTTGTCGCCGAAAGTCAGCAGCGGCGTAATTTCATTTCCCGCATACTCTACGCCATCCTTCCCTGTAAAGGACGAGGCGTTTTTATAGAAAAACGAAATATATACGGTGTCGTTTGCTTCAACTATCATTTCCGGCGTCTCAAACGTAAAGACAAGCATATTTGCCGCCGCATCCGACAAAACGCTCCCTCCGCCATAACACATGGACCCCCACGCCTCAGTCATAACTTCGTCCGAAGAGACTTCGGCGTTTCGCAAATAGCCATAATAGTATACCGATGCCTCTTCTCCGCCGTTATGGCGATACTTTTTATCGGTATTCTGTATGACTGTTGACGGCGAGATGCGCATACAGTCGAAGTCATACGCAGCAGCACATATCGTACCCGCCAAAAGCATAAGCGTCAAAAGCAACGCTGTTTTTAATATTTTCATAAAATCACTCCTCTTCGCCTGTTTTACCCCTTTACCGAGCCTGCGGCAAGTCCTGAAACAAAATATCTGTTCCCAAACACGTACGCAACCAGCGTTGGTATCAACGACAAATTCGCCGCCGCCAGCACAACTGTCCAGTTTGCCGCAGCCTCACCGCTTTGTTTAAGCGCTGTTATGCCGACCATAAGAGTCTGCTGTTCCGGATTTGACATGGTAAATATAGACGGCATCAAATACTCGTTCCACGCTCCGTTAAACGTAAGTACGGCTACCGTTGTAAGTATGGGTTTCAAAAGCGGAAGAATTATTTTGAAAAATGTGCCGGCAAAGCTGCACCCGTCTACCTTCGCTGCCTCATCAAGCTCCTTGGGAAGCGTTTCTATGTAGCTTTTTACCAGATAAATATTCACCACCGGTATTCCAAAGGCCTTTATAAGTATCAGGCCCCAGAGCGAGCTGTTCAGATGTATGACATTGAGCATCTCAAAAAGAGGGTACACTGTGATTGAGCCCATATTGATAAACATCAACGCGGAAAAAATCACAAAAATGATTTTTTTGCCGGGAAAGTTTCCGCGTGCGAATACATAAGCATTCAGCGATGAAATAATAAGCATTATGGCAACATTGGCAACCGTATAATACATGCTGTTCAAAAACATCCTTCCCAGCCGTATCGAACGCGAAGTGATAACCGTGACATAGTTGTCTATTGTGGCCTTTTCCGGAAAAATTTTGTCTGCGTTTATGAAAAGCTCACCCAGTGACTTAAACGAACCCGCCAAAGAATACACAATCGGAAAAATAACTATAATGGCGAAGAATGTAAGTATTGCATATACAATCAAGTTGCCTATTTTGTGGGTCTGTTTAACGCTTTTGTATTTCATTCTTTTTTCCTTCTTTATATCATCCAAGTATGGGGAGTTCATGCAGATATTTTTTAAGAGTTTCCCGCTTGAATCCGTTTTGTGCGATTATATCACGATAGAAATATGCGCTATCCTTAGGTGTGCGTTCAAACGTCTCAAAATCCACGCTGCAAAGTCCGAATTTGGGCGCATACAAGCCCCACTCAAAGTTATCCAGCAACGACCAGTACATATATCCTTTTACATCCGCACCCATTCGGATTGCCTCGTTAATTGCAGAAAGGTACAGCGCGAGATACACTATTCTGAATCTGTCGTCGTTGCAGCAGCAGCCGTTCTCGGTAATATAGATGGGTTTATCCGTCAGCCTTGTCAGATTTGCAATCATACACTCAGGATACATTTCTTCTAAATAAAACGGCACGTCAATCATCCGGATACTCTTATGTTCGTACCTCTTTCCGAGAGCTGTTGCCTTGCGCGAGTCTATCATGTCGCGGGTATACGAATTTACAGACCAATAATCTACAGTGCCCTTAACATCTTTGTCGTACTCCGCATCACGCTGCGGAAACACAATTTCGCCTGTACGCATAGCATGAAAGAAAAACTCATGGTCCGTCATATCGCAGTAGTCACACATAATTCTATCCATTTTGTCATTGGGACGATATGGCATGTACTGTACCAGAGCATGTGCGCTTGACACGGGTGCGCTTGAATACTTCTTAATAATGTGGTATCCCAGAGCGTGGAATTTAATTGAAGCAACCTTGCGCTCAATTTCGCTTTGCGTTCTGCCGAGATTGAATTCGTTTATTACATTCCAAAAATCCACATACGGCGCTATTTTGGGCACAATGTACTCTATATATCTTTCAAAATATTTAAGATTTTCCGTTTTTTCAAAATCGCCTTTTTTATAGAACCAAATAGGATAAGAAAGGTGTACCAGTGTTGCAAAAACCTTCAGTCCTTTTTGTTTTAAGTCTGCAAACACCTTTACGTAGTGGTCCGCGGCATCATTGTCAAACACGCCTTCCTCAGGCTCCACACGGCACCATTCCACTGATGTGCGAAATGCCTTTTGTCCAAGCTCCACTGCAAGCGCGCTGTCCGTTTTGTAGAGTTCGTAACTGTTGCACGCCATGCCTGATTTATCCACGGTTTTACCTTCCTGTTCCCAGAGATAGCGATGGCTGTTGGTGTTGTTGCCTTCTACCTGGTGTCCTGCATAGCCGCTTCCCCAAAGAAATCCTTCGGGAAAGGAAAACTCCGGCAATGAAAATACATCGTACATAATCATTTCTCCTTAATATGTGTTTGAAAGTTTTTTTGTTGTCCTCATGTAAATTATCGCAATTACTGCCATTATTACCGATGTCACAAACGACACCGCGCAGCCGTAGCCGATGTTAATCGAATTTCCGGCGAAACCCGGCACAAATTTGCCCACAATGTACGACATGACAGTGTACGTGCTGCCTCCCGGACCGCCGCCGGTCATCGTAAGAACATATTCGTTTGTATGAAGCGTGCCATTTAGCGAGAGCAACACCACCACCTGCAGCACAGGCGCCATTGTCGGAAGCGTTATCTTGCGGAACATCGTAAATTTTGAGGCTCCATCAAGCATTGCAACTTCGTAAAGCTCCTGGGGTACGTTTTGAAGCGCAGCCAAAAAGTAAAGAGTGTTTACTCCGAACGTACTCCATATCGCTCCGCTCAGCAGAACTGCCATTGCGCTCCACTTATGCGAAAACCATGTTATTCCGGTTTCAATAATCCCTATTTTGCAAAGCCATGCGTTTATGATGCCATAGTAGTCAAACATGTTGGAAAAAATTAGTCCTATTACGGCAACGCCGACTATACATGGCAAAAAGAACAGGGAGCGGAAAAACCCTTTGAATTTTATCTTGCGATTGAGCAGCAGCGCGACAAACATTGCAAACGGCAATTCAATAGGCAGCTTTATCAGAGCAAACTGAATAGTCGTAAGCCAGGAACGCCAGTAATCCGCGTCCTTGGTAAACATTGTCACAAAGTTTTCAAGACCTATGAAATTTTGTGACGATGGCAGCCCGTTGTAGTAAAAAAACGACAGTCTGATTGCCCAGCATATAGGATACAGCGTAATCACCAAAAACCCGATTATCTGAAGTCCTATCATCCCGTAGCATTGAGCGACTTCGCCCAAATTGTATTTAACTTTGACTGTAGTGGTTTTACTGTTTTTACGCGTTCTCAAAACGCGCCACCTCCAAGCTCGGTCATCTCTTTATGTTCCAGTCCGGAACAATGCAAACGCTCTCATCGTAGTCGGGATTATATTCCTTGTATTTTTCCACGCCTGCGGCGGCAACCGCGTTATATGCGGCTATGGCCTCATCGATACTCATGTTTCCGGTCCACACATTATTGAGGAAATTTGTCGACAGGTCTGTTTCACCCGCAATTTCCATCTCGGGAATCTGAGGATAGACCACGCTCAATTGAGTCATTGCCGCAAACTCCGCCCAGCCCTTTTTTAGATTGGAACTGTCTGCCGATTCAATTATTGAGCTGTCAATCGGAATTACCGCGCCCAGTTCATACAGCCGCTTCGCCAATTCGTCGCTGGTAAACCATGAATAAACAAACATGATTTTTTCCGCACCCACACGCGCAACGCCTTGTGCCGAAATTTTCATACCTGTATTAACATTGAGATATTGCTTGTATACATTGTTTTCATCGGCAACGGGCAAAGGCGCTACGCCCCAATCGCATTTTGCGGGGAACTGGTCGTTGAGGACACCCACATCCCATGAAACGCCCATCTTCATTCCTATATTGCCCTCTGCGAAACGTGCTCTTGCGGGGTCATTATCAACGCCCTCCGTGCCGGGCATACAGCTTCCGTCCGCTTTAATGTCGAGAATGAGCTGCATCATAGGCGCGCAATAGCTGTAATCAAAAGTTCCGTCCTGATAGTTATATCCTACCGTTCCGCTGTTTACCGAGGCCATTCTCTCAACGTCTATGCCAAACCAGCCTCCCCACTTGCCGGGGAAAATAATGCCGTATTCATTTTTCTCGGGATTTGTAAGCTTTTTGGCTATCTCACGAAGTTCGGCGTATGTTTTTGGAGGTTTTGCCTCACCGTTTTCGTCTACAATCCCCGCCGCCTTGAACATGTCCTTATTGTACAAAAGTCCATATGTATCTGCGTTATACGGGATTGAATATGTCTTTCCCTTGTACTGCTGTCTTTTCTCCACAAGAAAATCTTTTTTCTTTTCGATAAGTTCCTTGCCGCCCGGCAAATCATCAATGGCTACTATATAGCCCTTTTCCGAGAACTCACCCGCGTCTCCCGACATAAACATATCGGGCGCGCGGTTGGTTTGGAGCGCTATGGTAATCTGGTTTGAGAGCGACTCCTTCGCCTCATAGATAACCTTTATTCCGTTTTCCTTGCCCGTTGTCTCGTTAAACTCATACGTCGCTTTTTCCATGGCCGTGCGGCTCCCTGAGTCAGGCGACCAAATTGTAATCTCGGTCAAGCCCTGCTCATCGGCGCTTTTTTCTTCTCCGGTGCAGCCTGCAAACCCAAATACCACCAACGCCGCTGCAAGTGTAATCCCCAAAAATCTTTTCATTTTACTACTCCTTTCATTATATCCAAAAATCAATTACTTTCCCGTTATGTGCATGTTTCATCACAAGTTCCGTGAAGAAATAGTCTCCCCACAAACAGCTTTGGCTGCCATAAAGTAAAATGCCCTCCTCTCCGGGCGGTGCAAGATATTGCTCGCACAGAACTTCAATCGTTTTTTCCGCAACATCGCGCCTGGTATCAAAAAGCGCGCTTGCCGCAATGGCAGCGGCGGAAGTATCATCGTAACGAACCTTTGCCTCACTCGGCAGGTCAAAATCCCACGGCGGAACCATCGCCTCTGCACAGCGGGCAAAATATTTTGCCGCCACACCCTCCCGCGCGTTCTCGTAGCGAATGCTTTCATTCGTCTTTTCCATGGCCTTCGTAAGTCCATATATAATCCATGTGCTTCCACGCGCCCAGTGAGAGCCGACGCAATAGCCGCAGTAATTCTCCTCACCTATCGGTCTGCCGTTTTTCGCATCAAATATGTACGCGTGCCGTGTTGTAAAATCATCGCGGATAAGATATGTCATCGCCGTTTGCAAATGTCGCTCGTATACCTCGCGATAGAAGCTGTGCCCCGTCTCCCCGTACGCCCACATTAAGAGGCACATGTTCATACAGTCATCGGCAATCATCATCGAAATATCATCGTTTGTCCCTCTTTTTCGCAAATCTCCGAAAGCCTGAATATGTCCGCACTCTACACGATACCGTTTTGCAACTTCATCCGCCGCTCTTACTGCAAAAGCTCTGTACTCTTTGTCTCCTGTTATTTTATACGCGGCCACCGCGTAGAGTGAATAGAGAAACCCTGTGTCGTGACCTATTTCGTTGTCATTATCATACAGGAATGTCTTGTAGACTCCCTTTGCTGCGTTTATATAATCTACATATCGCTTATCCTTAAAGTGTTCGTACATATATGCAATCATACCGTAAAAGAACGAGTATGTCCAGCCCGGCTGAAGAAACGTTTCCATTCGCTGTGTGTAGCGGCCGTTTTCCGTAATTCCAAGCGGTTCTTCACATTTTTGCGGGTCTATACGCTCCATAAGCGTATCGACCTTTTTCTTAATCATTGCCAGCAGTTCTGCGTCAGTCAACATATCTCACCCCTGCATAACATTTTCTGCATACATTATACATACCACAGCTCTTATATGTAAAGTTGAAAGATTTTCAATTTGTTCATTTGTTGACATACGCTGCTGTAATAGAGTATAATTTAAGCGAAAAGAGGGGGAGTCTTATGATTATTGCCATTATTCTTGTTTTTTTGATGCTCTTGCTGGGGTTGTTCATTAATTTCAAAAAACGCGTTGTATGGGTATTCATTTTATATTTCATATCCCTTTGCGGTTTGTTTTACACCTCAATGCTTTACATCGCAACATTTTCAACATACCCCTTTTTCACTAACATTGACTATTATCTTTATCAGGCGGTTTCCGCCCATCCGATTCATATGAGCGTTCTTGTAAGTCTGCACAATTTGGGCACGGCAATGCTGATGCTGAGCAACATGTTCATGACGATGCTGATTTTACCTAAAAAGAATCGCTGCGTTTTTATTCTTTTCCTGCTGCCCGTTGCGATTTTCCTTGCAATCAATGACCCCGAGGTCCGATATTGGGCGTTTTTGCACTCTAATATGGAAGGCAGCTTGTTTTCATCTTCTGCATTTATCTTTTCGGAATTTTCCGGCTGCGTTTCATTGGCATTTTTCCTTATCTATATGATAATCCCTATTTTTTCTTTGATTTTTTATCAGCGGCGGCTAAAGGTGCAGCGTTCTCTTGAAACTACCATTTACACTACTTTTTCGCTCATTGTTATAGATGTGTTTATCTTTGTATATTTTATCTTTGGCTCGTTCGCTCCGTTCATGCCGTGGAATGCCGATATGCTCAGCTTTCCGAAAGGCGTATTTGTATTCAGCTATCAGGCGCTGCTGCTTCCTTCAATGCTATTTGTGTGCGTGTTCATTTTCTGCATTATTACTATTTTTAAGCCTTTTGGCATCGCGTCGGTTTTTGTGCGAAAGAAAATGTTCCGTATGCAAACAGATATTGCATACTCTTTGCGCATGGTCTTTCACTCCGAAAAAAACACACTTCTCGCTGTTGAACGGCTGGCGGTACAGGCCGAGGAGTTTTACGAAAAAAACCCTGCCGTCTCACGGGAGAATATTTCGGATATTGCCCTTTTGGCACGTGACAGCATGAACTCGCTCTCGCATACTCTTGATATGTTAACTGCCATTTCCGTTGTCAAGCAAACAAACACTTTGTTGCTTGACTGCGTCCAAAACGCAATCAGGCTTGCCAATATCCCTCCGAAAATAAAACTGACTCTGGTTTGTCCCGATGAAAACATCTGTATAAACGCTCTTGCCTCCCATGTTTCCGAGGCTTTGGCCAATGTTTTGCGAAACTCTGTCGAAGCGATTGAGCAAAAAAGCCTTGAGATTGGCGCCATTGCCATTGAAGTCTTTGCGGAAAACACCTTTGCGTGTGTGCAGGTCACAGATAACGGTTGCGGAATAAACCGCAAAAACATTTCGCATATTTTTTCCGTTCTTTTTTCCACCAAGCGCAGCGCTAAAAACTGGGGCGTCGGACTTAGTTATGTTAAGAACGTGGCGGAAATGTACGGCGGAAACGTATATGTAAAAAGCAAAGTCGGTGAATATACTGTATTTCAGTTTGTTCTTCCGCTTGCGGAAAGGAAGGCCAAATTATGAGTAAAAAGATTCGCGTCGCCATATGCGATGACATGCCTCAGCTTTGCCGTTACTTTAAGAATTTCTTGTCCATAGAAGAAGACATGGAGGTATGCGCAATGGCGCATAGCGCGCGCGCCTGCGTTGAAATGGTGCGCGAGCAGACTCCGGATGTGCTCCTTTTGGACATACAAATGGAGGTCTATGATTCCGGCGTAAAAGCCATCCCTAAGATTTTGGAGGCAAGCCCGCACACAAAAATTATTATGCTTACCGTCCACGATGAAAGCGAGCAGGTTTTCAAAGCGTTTACTTTCGGTGTCTCCGATTACCGTATAAAGTCAGCGCCGAACGAGGAAATAATTAGCGCCATCCGCAACGTTTACAACAACAAAACCTCTCTCCGCCCCGATATCGCGAAAAAGATTGTTGACGAATCAAATAAAATCCGCTCGCAAAGCGCCTCTCTTTTGAATTCGCTCAATATTATTCTTAAGCTCACCACGGCGGAATATGAGATTTTGAAAGACTTATGCGACAATCTCTCCTACAAGGAAATTGCAAAGAAACGCTTTGTCGAAGAAATCACCATTCGTTCACAAATTTCTCGTATTCTTAAAAAGTTTGAAATTTCTCAAATCGGAGACCTGGTCCATACATTAAACAGCCTGGGCGTATTTCGACTGCTTGAACGCCATAACATTCGTTAAAAGCACAGAATGCGCCAAAACGCCGAAAAGGGACGGATAAAACCGTCCCCTTTTGCCGCTTTGACGCACTCAGAAATTCCGGAATCTTTCGTAACGCCGCGCAAGAAGCTCTGCAATATCAATTTTTTCAAGCTCTGTAATTTTCCGAAGCAGAGCTTTTTTCAGTTCTGAAAAATCATCATCGCGCTCAGGAAAAATTCGCTCTACAGCCTTCAGTCTCTTCAAGTCTCCCGCCGTAAGCTTAAGGCTTTGCGCCGCTTCGCGCACTTTTTTGGGGTCTTTCCAAAGAATGCTCGCGCAGCCTTCGGGCGAAATTACCGAATAAACTGAATTTTCCGTTATCCAAACCTCGTCCGCCACGGCAAGCGCAAGCGCGCCTCCGCTTCCGCCTTCACCTATGAGGACGGAGATAATCGGCGTTTTAAGCGCCGACATCGTCATTATACTTTCGGCAATCGCCTCACCTTGTCCGCGTTCCTCTGCGCCTACTGTACAAAACGCACCCGGCGTATCCACAAAAGTGATTATGGGACGATGAAATTTTTCCGCCTGCCGCATAAGCCGCAGCGCTTTACGGTAGCCCTCGGGATTTGCACTGCCAAAATTGCGCTCAAGGCGTTCCTTTGTGCTGTGGCCCTTATGTGTGGCGATAACAGTAACAGGGATTCCCTGCAAACGAGCAATGCCTCCGATAACAGCGCTGTCATCGCTATAGCGGCGGTCTCCGTGAAGTTCGAGGAATTCGGTAAAGAGCGCGCGTATATAATCTCCGCCGGAGGCGCGGCCCTTTTTCCTGGCGAGAACTACTTTCTCATATGCGTCCGCCATTTATCCAGCCTCCCTTGAATGCATTGCGAGAATCCGTCCTATCATGTCTTTCTGAATACCTCGCGGCGCAATATTATCTATAAAACCGTGTTCAAGCAGGAACTCCGATTTCTGAAACTCGTCGGGGAGCTTTTTGCCTATGGTCTGTTCAATAACTCTCGGTCCGGCAAAACCGACAAGTGCATACGGTTCAGCCAAAATTATGTCGCCCTGCATTGCAAATGACGCCGTCACACCGCCGGTAGTAGGGTCTGTCAGCAAAACAATGTAGAGGTTCCCCGCATCGGAATGGCGTTTCACGGCAGCAGAAATTTTCGCCATCTGCATAAGCGAAAGAATTCCTTCCTGCATACGCGCTCCGCCCGAAAGCGTTACTCCCAGAACGGGCAGCGAATTTTGCTGCGCGTATTCAAAAAGCCGCGTTATTTTTTCGCCGGTTGCCGCACCCATCGAACCCATCATAAATCCCATTTCCATGACAAAAAGCGCGCATCTTTGACCGCGTATTACGCTCTCTCCGCATATCACCGACTCCTTTTCTCCGCTCTTTGCGGCGGCAACGCGCAGCTTTTCGTCATAGTCGGGAAAGTCAAGCGTATTCTTCGGTGTAATATCGCCGAAAAGCTCGTTGAAAGAACCTTTGTCACAAAGCATTTCAATCCTGGACCTTGCACAAAGGGGAAAATGGTACCCGCAGCGACACACACGCTCCGATGCTTTAAGCGCGGCCTCGCTCATCTGCGCTCCGCATCTTCGGCACACGTGCGTCGTTTCATCGTAGCCGAGGCGAGCCGCTAATCCTCCGCTTTCAAGAGTATTTCGTGTTTTTTGAAACAATGCTCTCGGTATCACAAAATCAGTCCTTAAAAAAGTTTGTATCGTAATCGCCTGAAACAAAGCGTTCATCGGATATTATTTCAAGCGCCTCGTCACGGTTTGTGTCCACGCCTTTCAAAATAAGCTCACACAGCGCCGCGTCCATTTTGCGAATTGCTTCCTCGCGCGTCTGCGCCCAGACAATGAGCTTGCCGATACAGGCATCGTAGAAAGACGGAATGGTATACCCTTGATACAGCGCGCAGTCAAAGCGCACCGACATGCCGCCGGGAACATGCAAAAGCTCCAGCGTTGCATTAGCGGCTCCCTTAAGATTGATTCTACATTCAAGTGCGTGGCCCGAAATCGCAACATCTTTTTGCGAAAAGCCGAGCGGCACATTTGCACAAATGCGAATCTGCCATTTGACTATGTCTATCCCCGTAACTGCCTCCGTTACACCATGCTCTACCTGAAGGCGCGTATTCATCTCCATAAAGTAAAAATCTTTTCCGCACAAAAGGAACTCAACTGTACCAACCCCTGTGTAGCCCGCGGCTTTGGCGGCCTTCACAGACGCGTCAATCATTCTATCACGTGTATCGCAGTCCACCGCACAGGAGGGAGATTCCTCAACCAGCTTCTGATGATGCCTTTGCACCGAGCACTCACGTTCACCCAGACAAACAACATTGCCTTCGTTGTCCGCGAGAATTTGAATTTCTATATGCCGCGCATGCTCGAGATATTTTTCAAGATACACTCCCTCGTTGCCAAACGCGCCGCGCGCCTCTGTCTTCGCGCTTTCAAAGGCGTTTTCAAGCTCACTTGTGGTTTTCGCAAGACGTATTCCTCGTCCGCCGCCGCCCGCTGTCGCTTTGACCAGAAGCGGAAATCCTATTTTGGCGGACTCTGTTTTTGCCTCTTCCGCCGTTGCCACCAGCGAACTGCCCGGCAAGAGCGGTACGGAGGCTTGCCTCATCATCGCACGAGCCGTTTCTTTGTCGCCAAGACGCGCAATAACGCTTGAACGCGGTCCTATAAACGTAATTCCCTGCGCTTCGCAAAGAGCTGCAAACTCGGAGTTCTCCGCTAAAAAACCGTAGCCTGGGTGAATTGCCTGGGCTCGTGTGGCCTTTGCCGCAGCAACAATCGCGTTTTGATTCAAATAGCTGTCGCGCGCAAGCGCCTCTCCTATACAGACGCTCTCATCCGCCAAGCTTACGTGCAGAGACTCGGAATCTGCGCGTGAAAAGACAGCAACTGTCCTGATGCCCATCTCGCGGCATGCTCGTATTATTCTAACGGCAACTTCGCCTCTGTTGGCTATTAAAATTTTCGCAAACATTTTGCCACCTCATTTCAGAACAAACGAAAACTCCGCGCTTACGCAAAGCGCACCTTTTACAAATCCTTTCGCCTGCGCGAGGTAAAAGGGGGTTCGCGCTTTTGTAATAACGCACTGCGTCTCAAATGCGTCTCCCGGGCGCACGCTTTGCTTAAAGCGCACATTATCAAGTCCCGCAAAAAGAGGTGTGACCCCCTTTGCCTCCTCACCTAAAAGCACGCACGCGGACTGAGCCAATATCTCGCACAGCACAACGCCGGGTACAATAGGGTTTCCGGGGAAGTGTCCGTCTAAAAACCACTCATCCCCGCGCACCGTATATAACCCCTTCGCCACGCCGTCTTCCACACACACACTGTCTAAAAGCAGCATACTACCGCGATGGGGGAGAAGCGTCATAATTTCATTTCTTTCCACTTTTGTCACCTGATTATAAATAATATTTGACCGTATTCCACCATGGCGCCGTCCTCAACGCATATTTTTTCCACTGTTCCGTCACAGTCGGCAGTAATTTCGTTTAGGAGCTTCATTGCCTCTATGATGCATAGCACATCGCCTTTTTTCACGCTGGCGCCAACCTCTACAAAGGGTTTTGCATCGGGCGAACTTGCCCTGTAAAATATGCCCACCATCGGCGATGGCACCGCACCGGTTTCGATGCGTAATTGCGAATCCTGTTGTGCGGATGTCTCCTGAGGAGGCATAGAAGGCACGGCCGCCGCGCGTTCTATGCGAATCGCCTTCAAATCATCTTTAATTTCTATCGCGCTCAGTGAGTTTTCTGCCATCAGCTTCGCCAATGCGCGGATGTTTCTTATACTGGTATCCATTATTCCGCCCTCCTAAATGCCAAAACTCCGTTATGCCCTCCAAATCCCAAAGACGTGGAAAGCGCAAGCGTAAGCTTTGCCGCTTTTGCCGTTTGGGGAGTATAATCAAGGTCACAGTCGATGTCGGAAAGGCAAAGACCCACGGTTGGGGGAACAACGCCTTCTTCAAGAGCCTTAGCCGAAACAATCGCCTCTACGGCGCCTGCTGCGCCGAGCATATGTCCCGTCATGGATTTTGTGGAATCCACGTGAATATATTTCGATGCCTCTTTGAAGGCTTGTTTAATCGCTATTGTTTCAGCCTTGTCATTGAGTATAGTGGAAGTCCCGTGCGCGTTAATATAAACCGTATCATCATCAGTATATCCCGCCTCATCAGCCGCAAGGCGAATCGCGCGCGCCGCGCCGAAAGCCTCCGGATGCGGTGCAGTGATATGGTGCGCATCGCACGTGTTTGCATATCCTTCTACCAACGCATAAATTTTCGCACCACGGGCTTTTGCATGTTCGTATTCCTCAAGCACCACAGCGCCCGCGCCCTCGCCCATGACAAAACCGCTTCGCCGCGCGTCAAACGGAATTGAGGCAGCGCTTTTATCCTCTGTTTCGGTCAGAGCTTTGCAGCTTGTAAATCCGGCGACAGCAAGCGGCGTTACAGCAGCCTCCGCACCGCCGGCAATAATGGCATCCGCATAACCGTACGCTATCGCGCGATACGCCTCTCCGATGGCGTGAGTAGATGTTGCGCACGCAGTCACCACAGGCAGACACGGTCCCTGCGCGTTGTGGATAATCGCAATCGTACCTGCCGCCATGTTGGAGATAAGCATCGGAATAAAAAACGGAGAAACGCGTCGAGGGCCGCCGTTTAACAGATGGTCATGTTCGAGGGCAAATGTGTTCATCCCGCCTATTCCGCTCCCAAAATAGACTCCCAGCCTCTCCGGCGTGACAGCGCCTGCAATTTCACTGTCACGAACCGCCTCGTCAGCCGCCGCAACTGCGTATTGTGTGAAAAGGTCCTGCTTTCTCGCTTCACTCTTTTCCATATAATTGAGCGGGTCAAAACCTCGTACTTCGCACGCAAGCTTCACCTTAAAATCGGTTGTGTCAAATTTTGTTATCCTATCGACAGCGCACACGCCTGCCTTAATATTGCTCCAAAATTCAGGCACGCCGTTTCCTACGGGCGAAATAACGCCCATTCCGCATATAGCAACCTTACGCATAAGTAACCTCCTACATTCCCATTCCGCCGTCTATCGGAATAACGCTGCCCGTTATATAGCCTGCCTCGTCTGATGCCAGAAAAGCGCACAGCGCGGCAACTTCTTTTGCACTGCCCGCGCGTTTGAGCGGCACGCCGTCCAGCAGCGCCTCGCGCTTTTTTTCGTCAATGCCCAATGTCATAGCTGTTTCTATAAACCCCGGTGCAACGGCGTTACAAGTTACATTTCGCGGCGCCAGTTCACGGGCGATACATTTTGTAAGACCTATAAGACCTGCCTTTGCCGCGCAGTAATTTGCCTGCCCCGCGTTACCGCGCACAGCTGCGACAGAGCTTATGTTTATAATGCGCCCGAAACGACTTTTTATAAAAAACGGGCTCACCGCTTTTATAAGATTAAACGCGCCTCGCAGGTTAACGGCGTACACATCGTCAAAATCCTGCGGCAACATCGCAACAACAAGATTATCCCGTGTGATGCCGGCATTGTTTACACATATATCGATTCTGCCAAAAGCCTTAACAACAGCCGCAACAGCGCTTTTAACGGCGTCAAAATCCGACACGTCACAGTTAATAAAAAGAACGTCTTTTTCATTTGGCTCATTATTGCCCAAGACGGCAACCTTTGCGCCCTCTTTTATAAAGCGCCTTGCTGTTTCAAGGCCTATGCCGCGGCTTGCACCGCTTATCAGCGCAATCTTTCCTTCAAGCATTCGTCCCTCTCCTTTGTACTTGTTACACAAAACGTTTTCGCATCGGGAAGTATTCGCCCTATGAGCGTTGAGAGCGTATTGCCCACTCCCACCTCGATAAATGTATCAAATCCATCGGCCGCCATGTTTTCTATCGTTTTCTGCCAAAGTACGGGCGAACAGACTTGACGCGACAAAAGCTTTCTTTCCTCTCCCTGCTGATACGGAAGAGCCGTAACATTTGAATAAAGCGGAAACGAAGATTTGTGAAACTCAAATTTTGCCATATAGTCATACAAAAGACCGGACGCTTCCTCCATGTACGGTGTGTGAAACGCGCCGGAAACGGCAAGGGGGACGGCCCTTCCTCCCAGAGTTCGTACCGCGTCAAAGAAGGTTTTGGCGCGCTTCGCTTCTCCGGAAACCACAATTTGGGTGTCACAGTTATAGTTCGCGGCATAGACGCCCGCCATCTTACAGGCTTCTTCAACTTGAGTCGGCGTAATCCTCATTACTGCAGCCATAAAGCCTGCGGTTTTTTTGGCGCAGAAATCCATCAACTCGCCGCGTTTACACACAAGCTCAAAAGCGTTTTGTATGGTGAGTACGTTTGCAAAAGCAAGCGCGGGTATTTCGCCGAGCGAAAAGCCGGCGGCCGCATCCGGAACCAAACCTTCTGCGCTTAGTGCATATGCCGCCGCAAGGTCGGCGCAAAAAACGCATGGCTGTGTGTTCACGGTTTGGGCGAGAATCTCTCCGCTGCCCTCAAAGCAAAGGCGGGTTATTTCCTCTCCCGCAATGTCAAATACGGCACGTGAAGCCGGACATTCGTCATAAAAGCTTTTACCCATGCCCGTTTTTTGCGCGCCTTGCCCCGAAAACACAAACGCTAACTTACCCATTCCGACGCTCCTTTAAGCAGTTCTTGCGCGCCAAATACAACATCGCTGATAATTTCCGCCGCGCTCATCTCTTCCTTAACCATTGCCGCAACCTGACCCGCCATAAAGCATCCGCTTTCAACGTCACCCTTCACAGCCGCACGGTACAGGGCGCCTCCGCCAAGCGCCTCCAACGCCTCGTTTGAAACGCTGCTGTCATATTCTTGGCGTAAAAACTCGCGGGAAAAGGGTGTTTTCAGGCTGCGAACGGGGTGACCAAGCCGTTTCCCTGTAGTAATTGTGTCCACGTCCTTAGCCTTAAGTATTTTTTCCTTATAGTTTGCATGTACGCTGCATTCATGCGCGCACAAAAACCGCGTTCCCATCTGCGCGCCGCAGGCGCCAAGCATCATAGCTGCGGCAAGAGAGCGTCCATCGTAAATTCCGCCTGCTGCAATGACCGGAACATCTGTCATTTCCGCAATTTGCGGTACGAGCACCATCGTAGTCAAATCGCCTACATGTCCTCCGCTTTCTCCGCCCTCTGCAATGAGGGCA
Organism: Clostridia bacterium; assembly: GCA_030527235.1. Taxonomy (GTDB): domain Bacteria; phylum Bacillota; class Clostridia; order UMGS1883; family UMGS1883; genus JAUNBL01. The sequence goes on from JAUNBL010000004.1 coordinate 36,774, forward strand.
TCCGCACCGGCACGCAGTGCAATTTTGGCAACGGCAACGCTTGCGACCACAGGAATAACCTTCTTTCCTGCGGATTTCCACATGGGAATGTATTTGGAGGGATTTCCCGCTCCGGTTGTTATCACATCAACAGGTTCCTCGCACAAAAGCGCCGCAACCTCCTCGGCATAAGGACTCATGAGCATTACGTTAACTCCGAGCGGTTTGTCTGTCACCCGACGCGCCGCCGCTATCTGGCTGTGCAGATATTCCGCCGGCGAATTCATTGCCGAGATTATACCCAGTCCTCCGCCCTCCGACACCGCAGAAGCAAGAGATGCGTCTGCAATCCATGCCATTGCCCCCTGAAAAATGGGGTATTTAATTGCAAGCATATCGCATATCGCCGATTTAATCATTTTTTATTGGCCTCTACAAAATCAATAAGCTCTCCGACTGTTTTGAGAGACCCGTCCAGCTCCAATGTACAGCCGAGTTTTTCTTCAAGCTCCATGACAAGATTAAATACATCGAGCGAATCTATTCCAAGAACGTCAAATGTGCTCTCGCGCGTTATTTCCTGTTTGTCGGTGTATTCTCCGAGCATCTCCAATATTGTTTTTTCAACCATTTTTTACAACCTCCAGTTTTTTAATTCCATCTTATTATGCACGCTCCGTCGGACAGACCGCCTCCGAATGCACACATTGCCAGTAAATCGCCACGAGTAAACTTTCCCTGTGAACTGCACTCATCAAGTAAAAGCGGAATCGCCGCCGATGAAGTGTTGCCGCGTTTATCTATATTTACACAAAACCGCTCCGCGCCGATTCCGAGCTTCTTTTGTGTTGCTTGTATAATTCTGAGGTTAGCCTGATGTGAAAGCACGTATGATATATCTGAAACCTCTATCGCTGCAGCTGCAGCCGCTTCCGCCACATCGCGAGCCATCGCATTAACAGCGTATTTATATACCTCGCCGCCGTCCATGAAAAGAGTACTGTCCGGCGCAGCGGCCGACAAATATGGACTGCTCCCGCGTACGCCTCCTATCGTTAAAAGCGTATCGTTTCCCGCCGTGTGCGTTACTATCGACAAAAGATTCTCGCCCCTGCCCAAAAGCACCGCGCCAGCCGCATCGCCAAAAAGAACGCATGATGAGCGGTCGCTCCAGTCAATATACCTTGTCATCTGCTCAGACGAAACAACAAGAATTTTATCCGTGCGGCCGGCATCAAAATACGACTTTGCGATATCAAGCGCCGTTATAAAACCTGCACATGCTCCGTTCACATCAAATGCCGGGCAGCGTGCGCCTATGCGCTGCTGTACCATACACGCCGTAGTCGGAGTAATGTATTCCCCTCCTATGGTGGAGCAAATAATAAGGTCGATTTCACCTGGTTTTACGGAGGCGTTTTTCAAAGCTCTGCTCGCAGCCGCAGTTGCAAGCTGAGACGCCGTTTCACCTGCCGAAACCCGCCTTTCACGAATACCGGTCCGTTGCGAAATCCATTCGTCTGATGTGTCGAGAAATTCAGCAAGGTCATCGTTCGTTACAACCGTTTCCGGAATAGCGCTGCCTGTGCCGAGAATTGAAAAGCTCATCGCTCATCTGTTCCTTTCAAAAGTGTTTCCTTAAAGACTTCGTGCATCTTTGCAATTCCACGGCGAAAGCACTCCTTTTCCGCATCCGAAAAACCCTTAGAGAGTGCCTTGATTGTGTTTTTGAAATAGTATTTCTGATATACATACAGCCGCTCGCCTTCACGTGTAAGGCGCACCGTTACCACACGTCCATCGAATTTGCTCTTTTCCTTATTGACATAGCCCTTTTTCTCCAGTTTGTTCACCGCCGCCGTAACGGAAGGAAGCGTTATCCCCAGCTCTGCTGCAAGCTGCGAAACGGTAAGACCCGTTTCTCCCCTGCGTCCGAGTATGGCAAGAATGTTCATCTCGCTCGAAGTAATGTCAACAGCTTCGGCCCGGCGCAGCAGTGCGCTCTCAACGCGCAACAGCGCGTGATACGTCTCAATGAGCACATCCTCAAAGTCTGCTGTGTATACTTCCAACAACAGCACCCCTTCCATAAAAAGTAATTAGATAGACTAACTATCTATTGGCATTATACACCGCTCTTCCATGCATGTCAATAGCAAAAAAGAAAAAAGTCAAAAAAATATGGTAAAATAGAAAAGCGCCCCGAAGCGCGTGCTCTCAAATTTGGAGGAGGAGAGATAGCGCGCCTCAGAGCGATTGGTTATATACGTTATACATATATAACCAGGCTGACAAGATTGATTGTAAAGCAAAAACGTGAATTGAAGATGTAGATAATATAAACAGTTTGTAAACACTGCTCAGACAAAAATCGTGTTAAAAAAACAGCACATAGAGCAAAAAAGATGATTGCATTATGAAAAAAAGCGTGTTATACTCACATCATCAAAAGCAAAGGCGCTTCGGATTAGTTCGGAGCGCCTTTGTCTACTATAAGGAGGCAGTATCATGAGTAAGTACACCAAAGCGGACATTCTGAGACTGGTAGAGGAGGACGATGTAAAATTTATTCGTCTGCAATTTACCGACATGAACGGCCAGCTCAAAAACGTTGCCATTACCGAGAGTCAAATTGAGAAAGCTCTCGATAATAAAATCATGTTTGATGGCTCATCTATTGAAGGCTTTGTCGGAATTGAGCAGTCCGATATGTATCTTTACCCCGATTTGGACTCCTTTGTAATCTTTCCGTGGAGGCCGCAGCAGGGAAAAGTCGCCCGCTTGATATGCGATGTTTACAAGCCCGACGGAACACCATTTGAGGGCGACCCGCGCTATATCTTAAAGAAAGAGCTTGCAAAGGCGGAGAAAATGGGTTATACGATGAACGTCGGTCCCGAATGTGAATTCTTCCTGTTTCAGACGGACGATAACGGCAAGCCTACCACCATCACACATGATGAGGGCGGTTATTTCGATTTGGCGCCCATAGACATGGGCGAGAATTGCCGCAGGGAAATCTGTCAAACTCTTGAAAGCATGGGGTTTGAAATTGAAGCTTCGCACCATGAGGTGGCACAGGGGCAGCATGAAATTGACTTCAAATACGAAGAGGCGCTCAAATGCGCCGATGACATAATGACCTTCAAGCTGGTTGTAAAAACAATAGCCCAAAAGCATGGTCTGCACGCAACGTTCATGGCGAAACCGCTCTACGGAATTAACGGAAGCGGAATGCACACCAACATGTCCCTCATGAAGGGCGGTCAGAACGCTTTTTATGACCCGGACGGCAAGGACGGTCTTTCAGAAGCGGCATACAGCTATATTGCCGGACTTCTCAAGCACGTCAAATCTACGGCGGCAATTACAAATCCTACTGTAAATTCTTACAAAAGGCTTGTGCCGGGTTATGAGGCGCCGTGCTACATAGCATGGTCGGCATCGAACCGAAGCGCGCTTATCAGGATTCCGGCGTCAAGAGGCATGGGCACACGCGTCGAGCTGCGCTGTCCGGATCCCACATGTAACCCGTATCTTGCACTTGCGGCAGTTTTGGCCGCCGGGCTTGACGGAATAAAACAAAACCTCAAACCTGCCGATAGCGTGGACGTCTCCATTTTCAGCCTCACACCGCAGCAGAGGCAGAGCTATGGCATAGACTCGCTGCCCGGAACGCTTGAAAGCGCGATTAAAGAAATGTGTGCTGACGCTGTTGTAAAAGACGTACTCGGAGAGCATATTCTTGCGCGATACGCAGAGGCAAAACTTTCCGAGTGGGACCGCTATCGTACGAAAGTAACCCAATGGGAGCTTGACGAATACCTTACTAAATATTGAGCATGCGAAAGGGGGATGAAACATGAGAAGCGTATTATTGGCTTTTCAAAACCCCGAAGCTTGCGAAACAATCAGAAAGGTAGTAGTCGGAGGCGGATACAGTGTTGAGGCGGAGTGCCAAAGCGGTGCGGACGTGATAAGGACACTGTCGAGAATTAACGATGTCATCGTAATCTGTTCGTACAAGCTTGGCGACATGACCGCCGCACAGTTAGGAGAAACGCTTGGCGACAGCGTTGCGGCTGTAGTGCTTTTGTCACAGCAGCAACAGCAGATGCAGATGGATATTCCCGAAAACATGCTTACGCTCCGAATGCCGCTTTCAAAACGGGCGCTTATAGATACGCTCGACAATATTCTGCGCCTAAAGCACGCGGCAAAGAGCAATGGCGATGAACGTCCGCCGCGCACCGAAGACGAGAAAAAGATGATTGAAGCGGCAAAAGGCGTTCTCATGGAGCGGCACAATATGAGCGAGAACCAGGCGCATCGCTATATCCAAAAACAGAGCATGAACAGCGGGCGTAAAATGATAGACACCGCCATGATTATACTTGCAGAGGGGTTATAAACACACTGTAGAAAGGACGGTTGAGCATGAAGAAAATTGAGATTATCATCAAGGCTGAAAAGCTGGAGGAACTCAAAGACGAGCTCACAAATTGCGGGATAAGCGGTATGATGATTACCAACATTATGGGGTTCGGCACACAAAAAGGCTATACCCCGATGTATCGTGGTTCGCACACTGCAGTAAATCTGCTTCCAAAGTTAAAAGTCGAAACAGTTGTCGCTGACAATATAGCGCAAAAGGTTATCGATGTCGCGGTAAAGGTAAATAAGACCGGCAACATGGGAGACGGAAAAATCTTCATCTACGATGTGGAGGATGCGGTAAGAGTACGAACCGGCGAAACCGGTAATGACGCAATTTAGTTAATAGTGTGGCAAAGGCGTCACCTTATTTGGAAAGGTGGCATAATTATGACTGTCGAAGCTTTACAAGGTAATTTGGACATTCTTTGGGTCTTAATCGCAGCTATACTCGTATTTCTTATGCAGGCGGGCTTTGCGCTGGTTGAAACAGGCTTTACCAGAGCAAAAAACGCAAATAATATTATAATGAAGAATCTTATGGACTTCTCAATAGGGACTCCGATATTCTTTCTTGTCGGATTCGGTCTGATGTTCGGCGCTGGCGGCTTTATGGGTACGGAAGGTTTTTTGAATCCTATCGCGCTTGCGGACCAAATCGCCTTTGATGTTATGGGCATTGAAGGCGCCGGCTGGGTGTATCTGTTTTTTCAGACTGTATTCGCCGCAACCGCTGCAACAATCGTTTCCGGAGCAATGGCAGAGCGCACAAAATTCATTTCTTATGTAATATACAGCGCCGTCATCAGCCTCTTCATATATCCGGTCGTAGGACATTGGATTTGGGGCGGCGGCTGGCTTGCGCAAATAGGTTTTCATGACTTCGCAGGTTCTACTGTAGTTCACAGCGTAGGCGGCTGGGCGGCGCTTGTCGGTGCGGCCACGCTTGGTCCGCGTATCGGAAAATACGGCAAGGACAAAAAAGTCAATGCAATTCCCGGTCATAACATTGTTTTGGGCGCGCTCGGTGTATTCCTTCTCTGGGTGGGCTGGTTTGGATTTAACCCCGGCTCTACGCTTTCTGTTAATGCCGACATCGGTTACATAGCGGTAACAACCAATCTCGCTGCGGCAATGGGCGCTATCGTGACTATGATTCTCACATGGATTCGTTACGGTAAGCCCGACGTTTCAATGACTTTGAACGGGGTTCTTGCGGGGCTTGTAGCCATAACTGCCGGCTGTGATGCCGTAGACGCTTACGGCGCGATGATAATAGGCGTTGTGGCGGGTTTTGTGGTAACGTTCGGCGTAGAGTTTCTTGATAAAGTTGTTAAAATTGACGACCCTGTCGGTGCCGTCGGGGTGCATTGTATGAACGGAGTGTGGGGTACGCTTGCAGTAGGGCTGTTTGCAACAAATGGCGGACTCTTTTACGGCGGAGGATTGCAGTATCTCGGGTCGCAGGCGCTCGGCGTAATTACAGTAGCCGCGTGGACGGTGGTTACAACAGGTATTCTGTTTAACGCCATCAAGCATACCGTCGGTCTCCGCGTATCCCGCGAAGAGGAACTTATGGGGCTGGACAAGTGCGAACACGGCTCCGAAGCATATGCAGACTTTGTTGCGAAGCTTTAATCAACGGTGATTGGCGGAAGGCAATCGCCTTCCGCTTTTTTCTCTTGACGGAAAGGCGCCGTGCAGTATATACTTAATAAACGGAGGTATGACTTATGAGAATTACAAAAATGCACGGCATCGGCAATGATTACATTTACGTAAACTGTTTTGAAGAAACCGTTGCGGACCCTTCCAGGGCGGCTCGCGAACTGTCAGACCGCCATTTCTGGATAGGCTCGGACGGACTGGTTTTGATAAAGCCTTCAAATGAAGCGGACTTTGAGATGGAGATGTACAATTCCGACGGGAGCCGCGCAGAGATGTGCGGCAACGCCATCCGCTGTGTTGGCAAGTATGTCTACGACAACGCCATGACGGACAAAACAAGTATAACTATCATGACCGGCGCGGGGATAAAAACGCTGTCGCTTTGCGTTGAGAACGGCGCCGTCGCCTCCGTCAGAGTGGACATGGGAGAGCCTGAACTTGATTCTCGGCTTATCCCCACACTTTTTGAAACCGGCCAAGTTGTAAACGAGCCGCTCGAAGTTGGAGGAATAAATTACCTTGTTACATGCGTTTCTATGGGGAACCCGCACGCAGTTGTTTTCGTCAAAGATACAGACGAAGTGGATATTGAGCGAATCGGCCCTCTGTTTGAGCGCCATAAAATGTTTCCCAAACGGATTAATACTGAGTTTTTGCAAATTCTCAGCGCCGACAAGATTAAAATGCGCGTTTGGGAAAGAGGCGCCGGCGAAACCTGGGCATGCGGCACAGGAGCCTGCGCTGCGTTAGTGGCAAGCGTTTTGTGCGGCGCGGCAGCGCGGAAAGCCGAGCTGATTTTGCGCGGAGGCTCACTCCTTATCGAGTGGGACGAAAAAACGAACCGCGTTTTTATGACAGGCGGAGCGAAAAAAGTGTTTGACACCGATATAGACTACGAGTAAAATTATATTACATTATTTTTGAGAGGACTGATGGTGTTGGCTTCAATAAATCCTAATTTCGCTCTTCTTCCTGGCAGCTACCTCTTTGCCGCAGTTGCAAAAAAAACCGCGGACTACAAAGCGGCCCACCCTGATAAGAAAGTCATTTCACTTGGCATAGGCGACGTTACGCGGCCGCTGCCCCAAAGTGTGATTGAGGCGCTCCGCAGCGCGGTTGACGATATGGCTCACGAGGACACCTTCCGAGGCTATGGACCGTATGAGGGCTATGATTTTCTTCGTGAGAAAATTGCCCAGGAGGACTACGTTTCCCGCGGCGCAAATATCAGCGCTGACGAAATTTTCATCAGCGACGGAGCAAAAAGCGACTGCGGAAACATCGGTGATATTTTTTCGGCGGATAATGTTGTTGCCGTGTGCGACCCGGTTTACCCTGTCTATGTTGACACAAATGCAATGGCGGGCAGGGCGGGAGTTTACGACAACGCACGAGAAAAGTGGACGAAGCTGGTCTACATGCCCTGTACAAGAGAAACAAACTTTATTCCCGAAATTCCCAAGGAACATTGCGACCTAATATATCTTTGCTTCCCCAACAACCCCATGGGTACGATGATAGACGCGCCAACTCTCAAAAAATGGGTTGACTACGCGAGAAGCGAAGGCGCCGTTATCTTTTATGACGCGGCATACGAGGCGTATATTACCGAAGATTTGCCTCACAGCATCTACGAAATAGAGGGCGCCAGAGAATGCGCGGTAGAGTTCCGCAGTTTTTCCAAAAATGCCGGCTTTACGGGCACGCGCTGCGCGTTTTGCGTGATTCCACACAGTCTCAAGGTAAACGGCTCCTCCCTTAACGAAATGTGGATGCGCCGCCAGGCGACAAAATTTAACGGCGTGCCGTATATAATACAGCGTGGTGCGGAAGCGGTTTATTCTCCTCAGGGTCGTCTTGAAACCAAAGCTCTTGTTGCATACTTTCTTAACAACGCCAAGATTATAAGAGATGGGCTGTCTGAAGCGGGCTTTGAGGCGTATGGCGGTGTGAATGCGCCGTATATATGGCTAAAGACAAAAGGCGGGCAAAGCTCCTGGGAGTTTTTCGACAGTCTTTTGGAAAAGGCAGGCGTTGTAGGCACTCCGGGAAGCGGATTCGGACCTTCCGGAGAAGGATACTTCAGGCTTACCGCTTTCGGCAGCGAAAGCACAACGCGTGAAGCAATTAAAAGAATTACCGAGGCGTTTTAAGGGCAAAGGCGTTCTTAAAGTCTTATGACTTTTTGAATGCCTTTATTTGTTAAAGAAAGGACGCGAAAACATGTTGCGAGAAGGCGAAAACGGGTATAGGATTCCCGCAGGATGCGCCATAAGCGCTATAATCAACAAACGTGGAGAAAGATTTTCGGGAGAGGGCATCATCGCATCAATAAAGGTGATGCACGAGCGCTCCAACGGGCTTGGCGGCGGATTTGCCGCCTACGGAATCTATCCTGAATATAAGGAGCATTACGCGTTTCACGTCTTTTATGAAGGTGACGAGGCGCGCAGCCGTACAGAGGAATTTATAAACCAAAATTACGAAGTGGAGTCGTGCGGCAAAATCCCAACGCGCAAAGTTCGCTCTATCTCCGGCGCACCGCAGATTTGGCGGTACTTTGTGCGCCCCAAGCAATACCGCATGGCGGCAATGGAGTTCACTGAGGACGAGTACACCGCCCGTACCGTGACACATATAAACAGCAATTTTGCGGGAGCGTATGTGTTTTCATCCGGCAAAAACATGGGCGCGTTCAAGGCGGTAGGTTACCCGGAGGATGTGGGTGAATTTTATATGCTCGACGAATACAAGGGGTTTTCGTGGACAGCCCACGGCAGATTCCCCACAAACACTCCGGGCTGGTGGGGCGGTGCGCATCCGTTTACTCTGCTCGACTGGTCGATAGTGCATAACGGCGAGATTTCAAGTTATGACGCGAACCGCCGCTACGTGGAAATGTTTGGATACAAATGCAGCCTTATGACCGACACCGAAGTAATCACGTACCTTTTTGATTTGCTGGTGAGGAAACACAACCTGCCGATGGAAACGGCGGCGCACGTGCTTGCAGCGCCCACATGGGACGTGATAGAGAGCATGGACAAAGATATGCGCGACTATTTCACAACACTGCGAACCGTTTATTCGGGCGCCCTTGTAAACGGCCCGTTTTCTATAATTTTAGGTTCGAGCGACGGATTGCTTGCGCTTAACGACCGGCTCAAGCTGCGCTCGCTGATGGGCGCCACCGCCGGGGACATGGTTTATTTTGCCAGCGAAGAGGCTGCGATACGTGAAATCTGTGAGCCTGAGCGCGTCTGGTCCATTGGCGGCGGAGAGCCGGTTATCGTCAAAGTGGAAGGGGGCATGGAATAATGGAATACAATTTAGAGCTTGTAATGCCGCGCTATAAAATCGTGCGCGATAAAGAGCGCTGCATAAACTGCGGGGCTTGCGCACGTCAGTGCGCGAACGAGGCGCATGTCATATATGATGACGGGACCGTTCACTCAATAGACGAGAACTGCGTTAATTGTCAGCGGTGCGTCTGCTTATGTCCTGCCCATGCGCTCCATATAACAAAGTACCCGCTTGAGTTCTGCGAAAACGCGAACTGGACGAGCGAAGCTATACAGGAAGTCTACACACAGGCAAAAACGGGCGGAGTGCTTCTCTCCGGCATGGGAAATCCTAAGCCGTACCCGATTTATTGGGATAAAATGCTGCTCAACGCCTCACAGGTTACCAACCCATCCATAGACCCGCTTCGCGAACCTATGGAGACTGTAACGATTCTCGGAAGAAAGCCTGACTGCGTAAAGATGAAAAACGGCGCGATAACCTCAAAGCTCCCCCCGCAGATTAAACTCTCTATGCCTATAATGTTCAGCGCCATGAGTTTTGGCTCAATATCTCTTAACGCGCAAAAATCATTGGCGATGGCGGCGAAAAAAATGGGAACGCTTTTTAATACGGGTGAGGGGGGACTTCACCGTGACTTTTATCCATATGCGGACTGCGCGGTGGTACAAGTAGCGTCCGGCAGATTTGGGGTTCATAAGCAATACCTTGAGGCGGCTCGAATGATAGAAATTAAGATAGGTCAAGGAGCAAAGCCCGGTATCGGCGGTCATCTTCCCGGAGGAAAGGTTAACGAAGAGGTCAGCGCAACGCGTATGATTCCCGCAGGCGCCGACGCTATATCGCCTGCCCCGCATCACGATATTTATTCGATTGAGGACCTGCGCCAACTCATATATTCCTTGAAAGAAGTAACCGAGTACAAAAAACCCGTTGCTGTAAAAATCGCGGCGGTACACAACAGCGCTGCCATTGCCTCCGGGATTGCCCGCGCAGGAGCGGACGTTATTGTTATGGACGGCTACAGAGGCGGCACCGGCGCCGCTCCCACGCGCATCCGTGACAATGTCGGCATTCCCATAGAACTGGCTCTGGCGGCAGTGGATTCGCGGCTTCGTGAGGAAGGCATCCGTCATAATGTTTCGCTTGTTGTGGCGGGCAGTATCAGGAACAGCGCGGATATTGTAAAAGCGATTGCTCTTGGTGCAGACGCGGTGTATATAGCCTCCTCAGCATTGATGGCGCTCGGGTGCCATATGTGCCGCACTTGTAACACCGGCAAATGCAACTGGGGCATTGCCACACAGCGGCCTGATTTGGTGAAACGGCTCAATCCGGAGGTAATGCATCTTCGCGCCGCCAATCTGCTTAACGCGTGGAATCATGAGATAAAAGAGATTCTCGGCGGCATGGGAATAAACGCCATTGAGAGCCTACGCGGAAACCGACTCATGCTTCGCGGTATCGGGCTTACGCAAAAAGAGCTTGACATCTTAGGCATCAAACATGCCGGAGAGTAAATTTCAATTCCGAAGAAAGGAAGCTTTAGTCAAAGCTGGGGTTATAAAAAATGAAACGAGTATATGCAAACGAAAAGCTATGCATTAACTGCCGTGTGTGCGAAGTGTACTGCCGTGCCGCGCACTCAAAGTCCGCAGATGTGGTTCGGGCATACAAAGAAGAACCCGAAAGCTGTTCACGGATACACGTGGAGGGCGATAACAATGCATCAATCGCCGTTTCATGCCGACACTGCGAAAACCCTGCATGTGTGGAGGCGTGTATAACAGGCGCCATGCAAAAGGACCCGAAAACGGGTCTGGTCATAAACGACCCCGCTCGCTGTGTGGGCTGCATGACGTGCGCTTTAGCGTGCCCTTACGGGTGCATAAAGATAGGACATATCGCTCAAAAGTGCGATTTGTGCGGACTTTCCGGCGAACCGGAGTGTGTAAGACATTGCCCGAACAATGCCCTCATATATGCACAAGGAGGCAGCGAAAAATGAAATACGTCATAATCGGAAACGGCGCCGCGGCAATATCGGCGGCAGAAGAAATTCGCAAAAATGATACAGAGGGAACAATAGAGCTTTTTTCCCACGAAAAATATCACACCTATTCGCGCCCGCTTATTTCCTACTATCTTTGCGGCGAAACAGATGAAAAGCGTATGTTGTACCGCAGCGCAGACTTTTATGAAAAAATGAGAATTACACCACACCTTGGCAAAACAGTGACTAAAATTGATAGGGAGAGAAAGCGGATTGTCGCGGACAAAACAACGTATGATTACGACAAACTCCTCATTGCGTCGGGGAGCGTTCCGTTTATCCCTCCCATAGCAGGCATTGAGGGCAGGAAAAATGTATACACGTTTCTCAACATGGAGGACGCGAAAAGGTTGAAGAAGAACATATCCGAAAAGGACCATGTTGTTGTCGTGGGCGGCGGATTGATAGGCTTTAAGGCAGCGGAGGGCCTCAGCGCTGTGGCCGCATCTGTGACGGTTGTGGAGCTTTCGGAAAGAGTTCTAACCACCATTTTGGACAATCAAGCCGGGGAAATCATGGCACGCCGCCTTGAATCACACGGCGTGAGAACTGTTTTAAGAGACAGCGTTTCCTCTCTTGAGAGAGACAGCGTAACTCTTAAAAGCGGAAAAACTCTACCCTGTTCCGCGCTTGTGGTCGCAGTAGGCGTTCGCCCGAATGCGGCTTTGGCACGCGAATGCGGCTTAGATGTCGGACGGGGCATCATCTGCGACAGCAGCCAAAAGACAAACGACAGCGATATCTACGCTGCCGGCGACGTGTGCGAGAGTGTGGACATTACCGATGGCGAGCGCCGTGTACTTGCCCTTTTGCCAAACGCCGTACGTCAGGGGAAAGTCGCTGGGAGCTGCATGTCAGGCGGAAAAATGGAGTTTGCGGGCGGATATCCGATGAATGCGATAGATTTTTTCGGCACTTACATTACAACAGCGGGTGTCATAAATCCTCCGGCAGGCAAAGGGTATAAAGTCAAAGCGCTGTCAGATGGTGACAAGTATCGTAAAATTGTGATAAAGGACGATACTCTTTGCGGTTTTATCCTGATAAACGACCCTGAGCAAAGCGGAGTTATGACGTCCATTATGGCAGATAAAACAAAACTCTCCTCTCTCAAAAAGAGCGTCAAAGAGAGCGCTGACATGTTTTCGTTCGACGAAAAAACTCGATTCATCAAGCTCCACGGGAGGTGTGAAATATGAAGATTGCAGCAGAGCATAAACCCTTTGCACAGGTAAACGAAGAGTTTCGGGAAGCGATAAAACATCACAAAGTCATCGATATCGAGGATGCCCGTGGACAAAAATACCTTGCCATAGGCGCGAAGCACGGTGTAACCGTCAATATTTACGGCACGCCCGGCAACGATATGGCAGCGTTTCTCTCCGGCGCGAAAGTGGAGGTTTTCGGCAACGCGCAAGACCAAGTCGGCAACACTATGGACGGCGGCGAAATAATAATACACGGCCGCGTTGGAGATGCGGCCGGATATGCTATGCGGGACGGCGTTATTTTTGCAAAGAACGAATGCGGCTACCGTTGTGGAATCCACATGAAGGAATATCGGGCGAAAAAACCCGTTATCGTTATCGGCGGCGGCGCGGGCTCGTTTTTGGGCGAGTATATGGCGGGCGGCACAATAGTGCTGCTGGGGATTGGATGCGATATTGAGAACGGTGCGATGGGTTACTGCTGCGGGACTGGCATACACGGCGGCAGAATGTACATCCGCGGCGCGGCTCCGCCGCACAAGCTGAGCCGGGAATGCTGTGTGTGCGAGTGTGATGCAGACGATATGCAAGCCATAGCGAAGTATGTAAAACGCTATTGCGAATATTTCGGAGCTGACTTTGATGAGATAATGAAAGCGCCGTTCAAAAAAATTGTCGCCGCATCCTCAAGACCATACAACAACATCTACTGTTCCAATAAAGCATAAAAGGACGGGACCTCATGAGGTCCCGCCCTTTTATGCGTCAAATACTCCTGTTGAGAGATACCGCGTTCCACTGTCCGGCAAAATCGCCACAATCGTTTTATCGGCGCTCTCACTGCGCTTTGCCAGTTCAACTGCCGCCCAGATTGCCGCGCCTGAGGATATTCCCGCCATTATACCTTCGGTTCGGGCGAGTTCACGAGTCGCTAAAAGCGCGTCCTCATCCTTGACAGACATAACTTCATCATAAATATTTGTATTTAAGAGTTCCGGCACAAAGTTGGCGCCTATTCCCTGAATCTTGTGTCCCCCGGCGCGGCCTTCCGAAAGGAGCGGCGACGACGCAGGTTCTACGGCAACAACTTTAAGCGAGGCTTTTTGCGCCTTCAAATATTCGCCTGCTCCGCTTATCGTCCCTCCCGTGCCTACTCCGGCAACAAAAATATCAATCTCTCCGTCCGTGTCGCGCCATATTTCCGGCGCGGTGGTCTCAAAATGCGCGCGCGCGTTTGCGGGATTTTCAAACTGGCCGGGGATAAAGCTGTGCGGAGTTTCTGCCGCGATTTTTCGCGCCGCAGCAACTGCGCCCGCCATGCCTTCCGTACCCGGTGAAAGCACAACCTTTGCACCGTATGCGCTCATCAAAAGTCGCCGCTCTTTGCTCATCGTATCCGGCATCACAATTATTGTCCGGTATCCCCGTGCTGCGGCAACTGCCGCGAGCGCGACTCCTGTATTACCGGAGGTTGGCTCAATTATCACCGATGCTTCTCCTATGAGTCCCTTTTGCTCCGCCTCGTCAAGCATTGCTTTTGCAGCGCGGTCCTTAACGCTGCCTGCGGGATTGCAGCATTCGAGCTTGCCCAGAATGCGCGCGTGCAGCGCGTTCTTTCGAACGAGATTCTTCAGTTCAAGCAGCGGTGTTTCACCTATAAGCATGTCAATTGACGTGTAAATTTTCGACATAATAACCCTCCTTGTCTGCGGATATTATACTACGCCGTGACAAATACTTCAATAGCAATAAAAATAAAAGTGGACGCGGAAGAATAAATATAGTATACTATAATTTAAGGAGGGACGTATATGCCGATACAAATGCCTCAAATCCCCCAAATTGAAAGGCTGGACATTGACATCCTTGACGCGGACGCGGCAGAAAAAAGGCTTTTTGCAAGCTCGCTTGGTTTTTACCGCCTGTTTTGGGTGTTTCTTATAGGCTCTTTTCTGGGTGTTGTAATAGAAACCATATGGTGCTTTATTATGTACCAATGCTTTGAATCCCGCGCCGGTCTTGTTATCGGGCCGTTCAATCCCGTGTACGGGACTGGCGCCATAGTTCTTACTCTCGGACTTCACCCGCTTCGCAAAAAACGCGATGCGATAATTCTTGTCGCAGGCGGCTTTCTGGGCGGAATGGTGGAATACGCAAGTTCTTGGATACAACAGGTAAGCCTCGGTTCAACTTCATGGGACTATTCCGACCAGCGATTCAATATCGGCGGCAGGACGTCGCTTCTTTACATGTTTTTTTGGGGAGTCCTAGCTATAATATGGATAAAAGACATCTATCCGCGCCTATCAAAGCTCATAACGAAAATTCCAATGCGCTTAGGAACGGTTTTGACTTGGATATTTCTCTTGTTCATGGTTGCCGACTGCGGTCTTTCAGCAGGCGCGGTATATCGGCGAGCCATGCGTCTTGAGGGCGTTGCCCCGAAAACTCGTGCGGATATGTTTTTTGACGAGGTTTTCCCCGATGAGAGAATGGACTGGATATATCCGCATATGAATTTCGGCGTTGAAAAAACTGTGGACAATTTACCCTCTTCATGATACAATATGCAGCAGATAAGGTTAAATTGTTTCAAGTTTTTTTGAAGGAGGAGGGTATATGAATAAAACAAGGCGGCTCGTTTTGTCGGGACTTTTTCTCGCGCTCGGAATGCTTTTGCCGTTTTTGACGGCGCAGAACCGAGAGCTTGGCAATATGCTTCTCCCCATGCATATACCTGTGCTGTTGTGCGGTTTCTTGTGCGGCAGTTATCATGGGGCCGCGGTTGGGGCCATCTGTCCGCTGCTGCGCAGCGTTTGGCTGTCGATGCCTCCGCTTTTTCCGAATGCGATTTGCATGGCATTTGAACTTGCGGCGTACGGGCTGTGTGCGGGCTTGGTTTATTCATTCCTGGCAAAGCGTATGGATGACAAAAAAATTTTTCCGGCGCTTTTTGCTCTTATCGCCGCAATGCTTGCCGGACGCTTTGTATGGGGCGCGGCGGCGGCTGTTTTTTACCCGATGGCGGGGCTTCCCATAGGCGTGGATGTGTTTTTGACATCGGCGTTTATAAGCGGCGCAGCGGGCATCCTCATTCAAATTATAATCATACCGCCGATAGTGTGCGCTATGAAAAATTTTGTGCTTAAAAAATAGTTTTTGATTACATAGCCAATAATAAAGAGAGGTGAGAAGAATGGACGCGGGAGGAAGTAACAGTCGAAAATGGAGGAAGCATTCTTGCGAACGGCCGCGTTGGGCGCGTCTGTCTTCTTGCGTGTGCTTCCCCCAACAATAAATGATTGGGGGTTTTTTAATGGCAGAGAGAGAAATTCGTGTAGAGGATACGGTCGCGGCGCTGCTTGAGAGCAAAAAATACGCCTCCGTCCGTGACATGCTTATTGCCACAAACAGCGCCGATGTTGCGGCGATTTTTGAACGCCTGCCTTCGGAGAAGCTGCCGCTTTTGTTCAGACTGCTGCCGAAAACACAAGCGGCGGAGGTCTTTGTGGAAATGGACTCCGACACACAGCAGCACCTTATCCACGGCTTTTCGGACGCGGAGCTTCGCGATGTGGTCGAGGAGCTCTATGTGGACGACACCGTTGATATCGTAGAGGAAATGCCGGCCAATGTGGTTAAGCGCATCCTCGCCAGCTCCGATGCGGACACACGGCGGATGATTAACGAGATTTTGAAGTACCCGGAGGATTGCGCCGGCAGCATAATGACTACCGAGTATGTTTCTCTGCGCCCCAATATGAGCGTGGAGGACGCGATGCTTCGCATCAGACGCACGGGAGTGGACAAGGAAACCATATACACCTGCTATGTTACCGATGACAACCGTCGTCTTCTCGGATTTGTGACTGTGAAAGACATGCTTTTGGCCGAGGACGATGAGAAAATTTCCGATGTAATGACGACAAATATTATTTTCGCACAGACACTTGAGGACAAGGAGGACGTGGCGAAAAAATTCAGTAAATACGACGTGCTTGCCCTTCCTGTCGTAGACGAGGAGGGGCGGCTTGTCGGCATAGTTACTGTTGACGATGCTATCGATGTCTTACAGGATGAAGCAACGGAGGACATTGAGATGATGGCCGCTATTACGCCATATGACAAGCCTTACCTCAAAACAAATATTTGGGAATTGTTTCGCGCGCGCGTTCCATGGCTTTTGCTTTTAATGGTATCGGCAACGTTTACTGGGATGATAATAACGTCTTTTGAGAGCGCTCTTGCCGCACAGGTCACGCTTACGGCATTTATCCCCATGCTTATGGATACGGGCGGAAACAGCGGAAGTCAAGCCTCTGTAACGATTATCCGCAGCCTTTCTCTCGGTGAGTTAGAGTTTTCGGACCTTTGGCGCGTACAGTGGAAAGAGCTTCGCGTGGCGCTGCTTTGTGCGCTGACGCTCGCCGCGGCAAACTTTTTGAAGCTTATGCTTTTTGACCGCCTCAGCATAGTCGTTGCCGCCACCGTTTGTTTAACGCTTGCGGCAACGATTGTCGTGGCAAAAATAGTCGGCTGTACAATGCCCATGCTTGCAAAAAAAATCGGGTTTGACCCAGCCGTTATGGCAAGTCCGTTTATAACAACCATAGTGGATGCGCTTTCCCTTTTGCTCTATTTCCGCTTCGCGACGATACTTCTACATCTTTAAGACGCCGCATATGTTTTGTATGAGGAAGTGAACGCCGTGGCAAAAAAGCCTTCTTTTATGTTAAGCGTTATTACCATCGTATGCTCGCAGCTTTTGGTTAAGCTGCTTGGCTTTGCGTACAGAACAATAATAACAAACATCGATGGTTTTGGCGATTTGGGCAACGGCTATTATAATTACGGATTCCAGATATACACGTTACTTTTGGCCGTTTCATCCGTAGGTATTCCGAACGCAATCGCAAAGCTTGTCAGTGAAAAGGATGCCGTAAATGACTTTCGCGGCGCGATGCGCATTTTTAAGGTCGCTTTGGTTGTCTTTACCGTTATCGGCGGAGCGCTTTCATGCTTGCTCTACTTCGGTGCGGAGTTCGTTGCAAACGTGATTCTCGTTACTCCTCCGGCGGTTTATACGATTCGTGTGCTTGCCCCATCGATACTTTTTGTTTCGGTGGCCAGTGTTATCCGCGGCTTCTTTGCCGGACAGCAAAACATGAACGCCACCGGAAGCGCGCAGGTCATGGAACAGTTCTTGAAAAGCTCTCTCACAATACTTATCGTCATTTCTATGACCGGCAAGAGCGCGGAGTATATGGCGGCGGGCGCAACGCTTGTGAGTTTGCTCTATCTTTGGATATTTACAGCAGCACACCGCAAAGATATAAAACGCCGTATCATGGTCTCGGTAAACAGCGCGCCTCAAAAATTCAGTGTTATCGCGAAAGCCATTCTCGCCGTATCAATTCCTATTTCCCTGAGCTCAATAATTAGCTCTCTTAACCGCGTTGTGGACACCATGACCGTGGTGCGTGGGCTGGAAACCGCTTTCCGCGGCATTTTGCCCGATGCAATGCTCAATGAAAATGCCGTCACGCTTTCGGGAATGCTTTCCAAGGGCGATGTTATAATTAACCTTCCGCTTGCACTTAATTTTGCACTCTCGGCGGCGCTGGTTCCGGCGATAGCCGCCGCGATGGTGCGAAGGGAACACGACAGTGCGGCGCGGAAAATATCTCTTTCGCTGCTTGTTTCAATTGTCGTTGCTTTACCGGCTGCGGCTGGCTGCGCCGTTCTCTCAAAGCAAATTTTTGCGCTGATATATCCCAACGCACCGCTTGGGTTTGACCTGTTCGCAATGAGCGCGGTAACCATATTTTTCTCTGCGGTAGCGCAAACCACATACGGCAGCCTTCAAGGTATCGGCAGGATTTTTATACCCGCAATCAGTGTGCTTATGGGTGGTATGGTGAAAGTATTGCTGAATCTCATCCTGATTCCTCTGCCCGCAGTTAACATATACGGCGCGCCTATAAGCTCCATTGCCTGTCAATGTGTAGCCTGCACGTTCAGCGTGATAATGCTTCGCCGCAGTATTGCCGTCCCGTTTGACTTTGTGCGCTTTTTCCTGAAGCCACTGCTCGCCACGGGGATAATGTCCGCCTGCGTTTTTGCGGCATATAAAGGAGCAAACCTTGTCTTTAGCGGCGCGGTCGCCACACTTGCTGCCATTCTTGTAGGCGTCGTGGTTTACTGCATGGCAATCGTAAAGCTGAGAACCTTTACGCGCGATGAGTTGATGACAATTCCGTTGATTAAAAAATTTATAAAGCCTTGACAAAACTTTAATACTGTTGTAAAATACATATGAAAATTTAATGGGGAGGAATAAAAATGAAGAAGTTTTTATCTGCGATTCTGGTTCTTTGTATGATATTTTCTGTAACGGCGGCATTTGCCGCAGGAGAAGATGTCAAAATTGTCATTGACGGCGAAGAGCTTATTCCCACGGACGCTTTTGGCAGAACGGTCAGTCCGATTATTGAAAACGGCAGCACCTTTCTTCCTGTACGCGCGATAGCGAAAGCTCTTAACGTATCTATCTCCTGGGACGGCGCAACCAAAACGGTATTTATAGGTTCAACCGGAGGCAACCCGTCCCTGGGTGACAATGTAAACATTTTTATTGACGGAGCGGAGTTTATTGCCAAGGACGAGGCCGGCAGCACGGTATACCCGGTTTTGCTAAACGGCACTACATATCTTCCTGTCCGGGCGATAGCAACGGCGTTTGGGATGTCTGTCGCCTGGGATAACGCGACTCGCACGGTTACCTTGACTTCACCCGAACCGGAAAAAGTTGACGAAGCAATGCTTGAGGGTGCGGCGACGGTTAAAGCAGGCGCATCGTTCGCTATCAGAAACGCCAAGAGCGGCAAATATATTTCCATCACTTCTGAAGCGGCCGGTTCTGCTACTGCGTTTTCGGACACTCCCGTGGCATGGCTTTTGGAGTCTGTAAGCGAAGAGCATTATCAGATAGTTTACGGGGCGAGTAGTCTCGCACTGGATGTCAACGGCGTTTCAACTGCGGCCGGCGGCAATATAATTGTTTGGGATAAGAGCGGCGCAGACAATCAGCTTTTCGCGTTTACAAGGCAGGCTGACGGTACTTATACCATAACTATAAAACATTCACAGCTTAATGTGGACACCGACGGAACGCAGCTTATCCAGAACAGGGCTTCGACTGACGCGGCGCAGCGCTGGGTGCTTGTGAACACAGACGCGCCTGTGGCGACTGTCCAGGCAACGACTGCGACGGCAAAAAGCGGAGAAAAGGTTGCCATAAAGAATGTGGAGAGCGGAAAATACGTTTCTGCCGCTTCCTCCTCGGCAGGAGCGGCCACCACATTTGCGGACACACCCGCAGAATGGCTTTTGACTTCGACGGGAGACGGGCATTTCCAGATATTTTTTGGTTCAAGCAACTACGCTTGGGATGTCAGCGGAGCTTCGACAGAATCCGGCGGCGCTTTGATTATCTGGGATAAGAGCGGCGATGACAACCAGTGTTTTAAGATTACTGAGGACGGCAATGGCACGTATACTATAACAGCAAAGCATTCGCAGCTCAATGTAGGTACCGACAATTCACAGCTTATTCAGGAGACTGCATCCTCCTCAAAAACGCAGCGATGGACTCTCGAAAAGGTGAGCGGAACCACAGTAACACAGGTAACAGGCCCCATAGGGAACTGACCATTGTTAAAAAGCGGCACTGACAGTGCCGCTTTTTTATGTCTCAATAGTCTTGACAGCACACTGAAAGTAAGCTACAATAAAATAAAAAAGGAGGAGGAAATGTAAATGAAAAAAGTCCTTGCAATTTTTCTGGCGCTGTGCGCGGCGCTTTCGCTCGCGGCAGCGGCTGCAGCGGCAGACGCGACAGCCAGAATCATCATTGACGGCGAGGAGTATATTCCCAAGGATGCTCTGGGCAACACTGTCAGCCCGTTTATTGAAAACGGCAGTACATACCTTTCGATTCGCTCTATATCTGATATTTTTGATGTGAACGTTACGTGGGACTCCATCACGAAAACGGTGTACGTTGGCACAATGGGCGGTAACGCTTCTCTCGGCGAGGGAATCAACTTTTATTTTGACGGCGAGGAATATGAGGCCAAAAATGTTGCGGGAACACTTTTGAGTCCGATTTGGAAAAACGGCATACCGAATCTGCCTATCCGCGCGATAGCGACTGAGCTCAGCGTGGGAATTGAGTGGGACAACGATAACCGTGCCGTTATTCTCACAAACCCTGAGCCTGAGAAGGTGGAAGATGCGCTGCTCGCCAATGCTGCGGAGCTCACGGCTAACGAGATGTTTGCTATCAGAAATGCAGCAAGCGGAAAATACGCTTCTGTCGTTTCTGAGGAAGCCGTTTCAGACACAGCATTCTCCGACGACCCCGTCGGCTGGTATGTACAGGCAGTGGACGATGAGTATTTCAAAATTGTCTACGGCGATGGAACCTATGTAATGGATGTTTGCGATCATTCCGTGCTGCCGGGGGGACGGCTGATTATTTGGAACAATTCAGGTACGGACAATCAGCTCTTTAAGTTTGTAAAACAAAGCGATGGAACATACATTATAAAAGGCAAGCAGTCCCAGCTCAATTTGGAGTCCGATGGAGCTAAACTTATTCAGAACAGGCGCTCGCCCGCGGCGATGCAGCGGTGGATTCTCGAAAAATCCGATGCGCCTAAGCCGCCGGAGCCCACGGAAGAGTAACGAATCCATTATAAAAGATTCGTCCCAATGAACCAACCCATATTGCACAAAAGCGGCTGGTTGAACAATAAACTGACTTCGTTTTTCGAGCGGAGTCAGTTTTGTTTTAAGGTAAATACATACATTTTTACAGCTTGGCATAACGAAACCTCCTATGGCAGTTTTTTACCATAGGAGGCTCTTATTTGTCCTTATTTCAGGAGCAGCTCCACTGCCCTTTGTGCATCTTTGAGATTGACAAGCAACGTTATGTCTACGTCGGAAGATGTTATCATTTTAACTTCTATGCCTTCTTCGCCAAGACAGCGAAACGCCGCTGCTCCCACACCACGGTTTTGATGCATTTTTTCACCGCGCAAAAGAATTTTGCTGTTTCCTGTATTTACATGGCTTTGAAGCGCGCCGTGCTCATTTTGCAATTTCCCAAGCGTCCCCAGCGTATTGGCAAGGTCATCGTCCATAACCGTAAAGGACACGTTAATTTTATCGCCTATAGGAGGCGACATGTTGAGCATATCAATCGAGACTCCCTCCTCGGCAAGGGCGCCCAAAAGAACACCTATTGCTTTGCTGCTTGCGCTCACGCCCGAAACGGTGATTAGAGAAAGATTATCCACTGAATATACCTGCGTTATTATAGGATGAAACATATTTACTCCCCGCTTTCTATCAAATCACGCATGTTGTAAAACCCCGCGCCAAGGTGGGCAATAAAAAGCGCGGCGCGCACTGCGCCCACGGCAAAGACTTCTCTGCTTGTAGCGCTGTGCTTTATCTCAATAATCTCATCGGTTCCCGCAAAAATTACGGTGTGGTCCCCCACAATTGTGCCGCCGCGCACGGCATGTATTCCCAGCTCGTTCCTGCCCCGTTTGCGGCGGACGCTGTGGCGGTCATAAATGTACTCTTTTTTGTTTTCTATCGCTTCATTTACAGCATCTGCAATGGCCAGAGCTGTGCCGGACGGCGCATCAACCTTTTGATTGTGGTGGCGCTCTACTATTTCTATGTCAAACTCCTCTTCAAGTGTGGCCGCCGTCTTTTGAGCAAGATTTATCAAAAGATTTATCCCCAGACTCATGTTCGCAGAAAAGAACACGGCAACATCTGCCGAGGCTTTTTTTATTTCGCCTTTCTGCAAATCTGAAAGCCCGGTAGTGCAGATAACGATAGGTGTTTGCTTCTCTTTAGCATAAGACAAAACACTGCTCAAAAGAGAAGGGTGCGAAAAGTCAATAATCACATCCGCCTCCTCCTTCACCTGGGCAATCTCCGGATACACCGGGAAGCCCTGCGAGGAAGCCGTGTTCAAATCCACTCCGGCAACCACCTGACAATCACCGCGCTCTTGAGTCAACCGAGATACTGTATGCCCCATTTTGCCGTTTGCACCGCAAAGAATAATTCTTATCATTTGTAAATTCACCCTTACTTTACTTTCAGTCCGTACCGAATCATGGCGTTCCTGAGCTTCTCGCGCCCGCTTTCACTTATTGTGCAGAGCGGAAGCCGCAGCACCGCTGTATCAAATCCCATCATGGCAGCTGCGGCCTTAACGGGAATCGGGTTAACCTCACAAAAAAGAGCCGAAATAAGCTCCATTGCCTCAAGCTGAAGCTTTGCCGCAGCCGAGGTGTTTCCGCAAAGGTATTGTGCAACCATATCGTGTGTTTTTTGCGGCGCAATATTTGCCAAAACCGAAATAGTTCCCACTGCGCCGAGCGACAAAAGCGCCACGTTCGCGTCGTCGTTGCCGGAATAGACGTCTATCTTATCGCCGCAAAGGGCAAGAATTTTTGCCGCCTGTGCGATGTCTCCGCTCGCTTCCTTTATACCCACTATGCGCGGGTGATTTGAAAGCTCCGCCAGCGTTTCAGGCGCTATATTAACGCCTGTGCGCGAAGGAACATTATAAAGAATACAAGGGATTTCTACTGCGTCCGCCGTAGCTGTAAAATGAGCGACAAGCCCACGCTGAGTGGTCTTGTTATAATACGGTGTAACAAGCAGCAGCGCATCCGCGCCAAGCTTTTGCGCGTTGCGAGAGAGCGCGATACCGTGTACAGTATCGTTGCTGCCGGTGCCGGCTATCACGGGAACTCTGCCCGCCACACGCTTGACTGTATACTCTATCACGCTGAGATGTTCGGCATCATTCATTGTGGCCGGTTCACCCGTTGTGCCACAGGCAAGAATGGCGTCCGTGCCGCCTGCTATCTGAAACTCAATCAGACTGCCAAGTTCTTCAAAATTAATGGACCCGTCCGCATTAAATGGCGTTATGAGAGCAACTGCACTCCCCTTAAAGACTGTGTTCTTCATCAAAACAACCTCCAATCATTCGGAAAAATTGTACTCTATAAGCTTTTTGGCAATTTGTACCGCGTTCGTCGCAGCGCCTTTTCTTATGTTATCCGCCACCACCCATATGTTTATGCCGCTCTCCACGCTGAAATCACGGCGAATTCTTCCTACATACGTTTCATTTGTACCGCTGGCAGTAATCGCCATCGGATAGACGTTGTTTTGCACATCATCCTGCACCACAATTCCGGGCGCTTTTTTAAGTATATCTGCAAGCTCCTCTATTTCAAACGGCTTTTCAAACTCCACATTTATTGACTCGCTGTGGCTGTTAAACACGGGCACACGGACCGTCGTTGCCGTTACGCGCAAATCGCTCTTACCTAAGATTTTACGCGTTTCATTAACCATCTTTTCTTCTTCCTTCGTATATCCGTTCGGCAAGAAAACGTCTATATGCGGCAAGCAGTTATTGGCTATAGGGTGCGGAAACTTCTTAGGCTCCTCACCGCGAAGTCCACTCTCAAGGTCTTTCCACCCGCCGAGTCCTGCGCCGGAAACCGCCTGATATGTTGAATATACCACTCGCTTTATCGAATATGCATCGTCAAGCGGCTTCAACGCCACAACCGCTTGAATAGTGGAACAATTAGGGTTTGCAATAATTCCCTTATTCCACTTAATATCCTCCGGATTAACCTCGGGTACCACAAGCGGAACCGAAGGGTCCATCCTCCACGCGCTGGAGTTATCTATAACTACACAGCCATGCGCCGCGGCAATAGGCGCAAACTTTTCACTTGTTGCGCCGCCCGCCGAAAACAGTGCAATATCTATACCTCTGTCAAAGGAATCCTCTTTAAGCTCCTCAACTGTATATTCTTTTCCCATAAATGTCAGTTTTGTGCCGGCGGAACGCGCCGAAGAAAAGAGGTAATAGTTATCGGCAGGGAGCTTTTCCTCTTCCAGAACTTTGAGAAACGTCCTTCCCACCATGCCCGTAGCTCCGACAACTGCAATATTAAGCTTTTTCATATTCAACAGTCCTTCCAATATATATTACATCTCAGTAATTATATCACCATATTCTATGCCTGTCAAATGCTTTGTGCGCTTAACATCCATGATTTTACGGCGCAAAAATAGAGGGTTTTCGGTCAGTTTGTAGAATTTAGAGCAATGAGGTGGTTTTTGTGAAAATAATTAAAGCGTTTGTCGCCTCGGCGCTGACGGCGCTCCTTTTTGCTGTTGCGGCGCAGGGCGCAGAATATACAGACACTTTGAAAATAGGGCTCTATTACGCATCCTCGGCGCCGACCTCGGTAACTTTATGGAGCAACAGCGTTATGCATGTTTCAGATTATATAACGAAAGCTCCGATTGCCGAAATACCGGCGGAAACAACGCTGACTCTTGCGCGCGTGGGAAGCATAATGGCGGCGGCCGGATACTTTGAGACTGCATCTGTGAGCGTGTACGTTTCTTCGGAAACGCCTATTGCCCTAAACGGCGCCGCTTACAGAGGCGATATGCTCTTTAACCTTGCAGAAGCGGGTATGACAGTTATAAACGTTGTCAATACTGAGGACTATCTTCAGAGCGTACTCGGCAGAGAAATGAGTCCCTCGTGGGATGCGGAGGCGCTCAAAGCGCAAGCGGTGTGTTCAAGAAATTATGCCGTTTGTAATCTTGATAAACATAAAAGCTATGGGTTTGACCTATGCGCCACAACAGACTGTCAAGTCTACAGCGGTGTGGCGAGCGAGTCAGAGAGTACCATCGCCGCAGTGAAAGCAACAGCGGGCGTTGTGGCTACGTATGACGGCGAGATTGTGCCGCTGTACTTTTTTGCGACTGACGGAGGCGCCACCGAGGATGTTAAAAACGTATGGGGCAGCGAAGCGGGCTACTTAAAAAGCGTTATTGACCCGTACGAGGATCCCGCCGTGGCAACACGCTATTCCTGGCAGACAACAATCAGCGCCACAACGCTGACAGAGCGACTTAAGGCACGCGGAATAGACATTGGAACCATTACGGATGTCCGCGTGGACGAACGCAGCGAGTCAGGTAGAGTAACGGCGCTTACGTTTGTGGGTACAAACGGCGAACAAACAGTTCTTCGCGAACGCACACGGACGACACTCGGCAGCGACGTGTGCTACAGTCAAAACTTTACAATAACAAAATCCGTCGGCGCTGCCAGTTTGGTTTCAACTTCTGGCGAGGTAGTTGCCTCACCCTTTGTTTTAAGCAGCGGCGGCGTGGCGAGTCTTTGTGCATCGTACATAATCGGTGCAAACGGCACGCTTTCCAATTTAACGCAAGGCAGTGCGGACGAATTTTCCCTGACCGGCAAAGGCTGGGGACACGGAGTGGGAATGAGCCAATACGGTGCGCTCGGTATGGCAAAGGCGGGCTTTGGCTACGAAGATATTCTTAAATTTTTCTTCACCGGCTTAGAGCTGCAAAGCCTTTAGGCCGGTGTTGCTGAGAAAGGATGCTTCTTGCTTTTTCAGGGAGCTGCGGTACAAAAGATGAAGACAGACGATTTTGACTATGAGCTGCCGGAGGAGCTTATTGCGCAAAGACCTCTGGAAAACCGGGCGGATTCAAGGCTTTTGACGCTTGACAAAACAAGCGGCGCTGTTGAGCACAGGCATTTTTACGATATTATTGATTATCTTCACGCGGGCGACTGTCTCGTATTAAACGACACCCGTGTAATTCCCGCTCGGCTTTACGGAACAAAAGCTGACACCGGCGGAGAAATTGAGTTTTTGCTTCTCCACCGCCACTCAAAAGACGTGTGGGAGGTTGCTCTGCGGCCAGGCCGGCGCGCGAAGGCGGGCGCAGTATTTGAATTCGGAGGCATACTTCGGGCGACTGTCCTTCAAATCGTGGAAGGCGGCAATAGAATGGTGCAGTTTGAGTACTCCGGACTTTTTGAAAATATTTTAGATTCTCTGGGAGAAACACCGTTGCCCCCTTACATAAAAGAAAAACTGGAGGATTCAGAGAGGTATCAGACCGTATACAGCGCGCACGATGGGAGCGCTGCCGCACCCACGGCAGGACTTCACTTTACCAAGACGCTGCTTGACGAGATAGAGAAAAAAGGCGTTTCACTCGCATATCTCACATTGCACGTGGGGTTGGGTACGTTTCGCCCGGTGAAGGTAGACGATGTGGAAAATCATAAAATGCACTCTGAATATTTCATAATAGATGAAGAATGCGCCAATAAGATTAACGCGGCCAAGCATAGCGGCGGGCGGGTTGTGTGCGTTGGCACAACAAGCTGCCGCACGGTGGAAAGCGCGGCGGCGGGCGGCGAGGTTCGTCCAATGAGCGGCGAAACCGATATTTTTATATACCCTGGCTTCAACTTCCAAATTACCGACGCGCTTATAACAAATTTTCACCTGCCAAAATCCACGCTTATGATGCTTGTGTCAGCATTTGCGGGCAGAGACAATATAATGCGCGCCTATAATGCGGCAGTCCGCGAAAAGTATCGCTTCTTCTCATTCGGTGATTGCTGTCTGATTATATAAAGCTCACATTATTGCTGTGACAAAAATATTATGATGCAAGCGACGCCCCGACACCGCATTTTGCGGTGTCGGTTTTGTTTTGCGTTATGGAAGCTGAACTAAAACTCAATCAAACAACAGTTTCTGAATTTCTTTTCATTCTTTCCCTGTTCACTGAGCGGCTAAAGCTCTGTATATGTCGTTTCACCGGAAGTGCTTGACATGCGTTTCTCTTTTGTTATCAAAAAGTCGCAATCTGCAACCATATTGACTAATTTTATGGTTGCTATTACAGCGCAAAATGTATTAAATGAATATTGGAAGGTATAGATGCGCTCTTGTGCCATGCATATCATAGAGACCATGTGAAAACCAATAGCGCTGAAACCTCTCTTTGAATTTGTTTCGGAGCGCCGCAAAGCTTGCTGGAGCCTATGCGTCCAAAGCAGTCTGAGCAAAGCGGCAGCGAGTAGGGCAATGCCGGCGTACAAACCTTTGACCTTCTTGCAGACGGATTGCTGGCTGAAACATATATGCTAAAAAAACAGGAGGAGAGAAAATGAGGTTGGGAAAAATTTTGCAAACACCACTTTCGGCAATACTTACCTTGTCGGTGTGCCTAAGCGCAATGGCAACAGGAGGACTTTGCGCGCAAAAAACAACAGAAGATGAAGGGGAGTTTATTATTTACTCAAATGTGTTTTATGCACCCGGCAGCGACAACCGCAACTGGTGTGAAGGCATGGTAAGCGGCAATGGCGAAAGCGGCGTAATTACATCGGGTGTGCCTTACAGCGATACGCTCATTTATCAAAACATATCGTTTAACATGCCCAACAATAATTACAGAGAGGTTATGCCGGGCATGTCAGAGGAGCTTGAAGAATCAAGAGCTGCTGTTATAAACCGTGATACAAGCTGGAATTATAACGGTAGGAGCCGTCAGCGTTATTATACCTTTCATCCGGCGCACGAGCTGCGTATTACCACAGAGGAGCAAGCATACAGCAATTACAAACGTTGGACAAACTACGAAAGTGCGGAAGTCGGTGTAAGCTATAGCGATGCTTACGGCAGCTGGGAAAGAACCACCTTTACATCGCGAGCCGACGATGTTACAATAACACGCATCGGAAAATCCTCGGCAAACAGAAAGGTTGATATAACGCTGTCAATAGATAACCTTTCCGATTTGAGGGGGTTCGGAAGCGGTTACGAAAAAAATCTGGCATATAAAAAAATAGTTTCCCCAAATAACGACTACATCGCACTTGTTGCGCACTACCCCGTAACAGAACGAGGGGTTTTATACCATAATGCCGGCTATGCGGGCGTAACTCAGGTAATTGCGATAGGCGGCACAAAGGAGAAAGTGTCTCTCAGCGGTACGAAAGAAAGCCAAAATGTGGGTTCGGAGGCTAATCCGGCGATTAAAATCAGCGGCGCCGAAGCGGTGTACCTTATTACAAGAGCGGACAACAGTTTTACAATGGGAAAAATGTCCAGCTTCCCCTCAACGCAAACTTATGACCTTGTAAACGACTTGTTTGCACAGACAGATGCCGTTGTAAAAAAATATACATTCGGAGGCCTCTTTGATTATGACAAGGCTCTGGCGGCACACGTTGCACTTCATAAACCGGAGTTTGACAATGTGAAGATTGACCTCAATTCAACGGCTGCGGACAGAGCTCTTTCTAATGAGGAGTTAATCGCGAAGCAAAAATCGTCATCGGAATTAAACGCTGCGTTTGTCGAGCGGGCGTACTACGCGGGACGTTACGCACAGCTTTGCTGCGCAGGATACAGCACCTCGCGCCTCGGCGGAATGTGGACCGGCGAATGGAATTCGCCATGGGGCGGACTTTGGACTATGGACGCCAATGTGAATTTGCAGGTTTCGGCGCTTAATACCGGTAATATTTCATTCTCGCCAATCGGTTATATAAGCTTTATTCTAAGGCAGGTCGGAGACTGGCAGACCAACGCCGAAAAAATATACGGAATGCATGACGCAATCTTGTCGCCGCACAACACCGATGGTGAAAGCGCTTTTATGATACAGAGCGATGCATCCTATCCTCTTCAGTATTGGAATGCGTCCGCGAGCTGGATGCTGCTGCCGATTTATGAATACTGGCAGTGCTACGGGAACAGTCATATACCTATCCCTAAAGAGGTTGACCTGCACAAAATTAAAGGTATTCTCGGCGTTAATGATGGCGGCCTTTCCGAAGCGCAGGTAGATGCGCTCATACAACGCGGCTATCTTGATTTGGAAGTGGATATTCTGCTGCCGCTTCTGATAAAGCAAAGCAACTTTTGGGAGCAGCTTTGCACGCCTGAGTATTATACAGACGCAAACGGCAACCATAAGTACACAAAGGATAAAACGAAGCTTGAGGCGGGTGAGCGGTATCTGATTATCCCCTCTTATTCTCCTGAAAACGCGCCAAGCGGCAGTTATAACAGACCCACGGCGCTTAATGCGACAATGGATATCGCGGCCGCGCGCGACGGTCTGGACATGGCGATTGCACTGGAGAAGGCCGTAAACGGCGAAGCGAACAATGACAACATTGCGCGTTGGAAGGCGCTTAAAGAGAAGCTGCCGGAGTATCAGCTTGACGGAGAAGTGGGAAGCGCAACGACAAGCACCGGCGGAGGCGGCGCGCTGCGCGAATGGGCGACGCAGACATATACCGAAAGAAACGGTCACCGACATTTGAGCCACCTTTATGTGGCATGGCCGGGATATGAAACAAAAACGGACGAGTGGCTTTATACCGCGGCAGTTTTGGCGCTGCAGAACCGTCTGCGCTTGAATTCGGGCGATGCTACAACAGGTCATGGCTGGATACATCAGTCGCTTGTGGCGGCGCGCCTCGGCAACAAGGATATTGTTGACGCCAATATGAAAACACTTATGAAAAGCAATATCTATTTTACATCAATGATGACAGACCACAACACAAACAGGGGGAGCAACGCGTATTGCACAGACACTCTTATAGGCATGACGGGTGTAATAAACGAATCTCTCGTTTACTCGAATACGGGCGAAATAGAGGTTCTTCCCACGCTTTTGGATACATGGAAAACGGGCAGTATCAGCGGCATACGAGCAAGAACACGCGCGCTTATCAATAAACTGGAATGGGACATGGACCAAGGCGCGGTAAAAGTTGAAATAACGTCGGACGAGAACCAGGAGATAAAGCTTTCCTCGGGAGAGACGTGGTATAGCGCCTCTGTGCAGGGGTGTGACGCAGTTGTTAATGCACAAGAGGAAATCACGCTTAAAATGCAAGCCGGAGAAACGGCGTTTATTACGCTCTACGGCTTTGTCTCCGACAAGGCTACGCTCCAAAGCAAAATCACACAGGCACAAGCCGAGCTCGAAAGCAAGAGCGCG
Source organism: Clostridia bacterium (assembly GCA_030527235.1). Classification (GTDB taxonomy): domain Bacteria; phylum Bacillota; class Clostridia; order UMGS1883; family UMGS1883; genus JAUNBL01. The sequence goes on from JAUNBL010000004.1 coordinate 67,422, forward strand.
GACAGCTACGCTCTGAAGAAGGCTGCTGTTAACGCGGCGTTTGAGCAGGTTATAACAAAAGCCCAAGCGCTCTATAACCGCAGCGACGCATCTGCGGATGATATAACCGCTATGGTTCTTGAAATAAACGAAGCGACAGAGGCATTTAAGGCGGCATACGACTATACGATTTCCTTTAGCCTTGGCAGCGGAGCGTATTTCGAGGAGAAAAGCGTGAAGATTGCTTCTCAGCTTGACGAGCGAGTAGAAATACGCTATACTACAGATAACAGTACGCCCACGGCGACATCGCTGCTTTACGATGGTGAAATACGTATTGGCAGCGGCATAACGTACATTGTGGCGCAGCAGTTTATAAAAGAGACAAAGGCAGCGATAGGCAGCTCTATATCGGCGAAGTATATCTGCGCTAACGGCGAGAATTTCGCATACAAAAAGACGGCGACCACCACAAACGCCATTTACAGCGGACAGGGACCGGATAAGGCGATTAACGGGAATACGGCTGACCGCTTCTCTATCAAGGGCGGAACAAATCCTCAAATTTTGCAGATAGACTTGGGCGCCTTGTATACCTTCGATATGCTATATATCGACGAGTTTGTCGAAACCTCGGAACAATACAGAGTGAAGAGCTACAAGCTTTATTACGATGACAACGGCGTCTGGAAAGAAGCTCACTCCTTTGACGGCAGCGAAACGGCAAACGATGCGCTTTTAAGAGATAAGACTCAAAATCCTTCCAAGCACGCGTATCTTGGTGCAGTGTTTGGTGATGTGACAACCTCTAAGGTTAAATTGGAGGTTCAGGGTACAAAAGAAATCAGTCTCTGGGAGGTAGGCCTTTATAAGACCGTCGCCTCTCTCAAGGCATCTGACGCGGCATACCTTCTTAACGGCAAAATAGATAACATATGTGATACGCAAACTCTTGAACAGTTGAATCTCGCCGAGACCGACGGCGTGCGCGTATTGTCGGCAGGGACGAATACTCTGGCGTACAGGCGCGGTCTTTACTACAACGATGTTATCACAAAGGTCAATGATATTTCGATAGCGGATGTTGCGCATCTGCGCGAAGTATACGGCAGCGTAGCCGATGGAACAACTGTGGCTCTGTGCGTTAATCGCGGCGGTGTGGAACAAACGCTTTTATACAAAAAGACTGCTGATGATATGAAGCTCATACAGCCCGAGGTAGTCGAGGCGGAGGACTGCACCTTGCTTTCGGGGTACGCAGCAGTGCAGAGAACGACTGACGGCGCGGTTATAAGCGGTGCGCGCAGCGGAGATTATCTCGTTTATGAAAATGTACTTTTTACAAAAAGTCCCGAAAGGTGGCTGATACACGCATCGGCGGCAGAGGATTGCCAGGGAAGCATTAAGATTCGCATAGACGATTGGGACGGCTTGATTTTAGGCGAAGTCATTGTCAACGCCACCGCGGACGGCTATAAAACATTTGCCGTTAAAGCATCGCAGACAGCCGAGGGTGTCCACAATATGTATATCGAGCTTGCAGAGGGCGTGAACGTAGACTGGATAGCCGGCGCCGACATGGGAGATGCAGAGCTTGAGGCGTTAATCGAATTGTGCGGACATAAGAACGCCCTCGCCTTTACCGCGCTGAGCTACAAAGCGTTTTATGACGTTTATGTAAGTGCAAAGGAGTTATCGGCGCGTCCGTCTTACAGCGCTGCCGATGCGCGCGAGATGATAAGCGCGCTTAACAGCGCCATCGCAGCGCTTGAGGAGCGCGGCAGCGAAACGCTTTACGCGCAAAACACTTATAACTACGCAGCGAACGCTTTAGAAACTGACTTGGAAAATCTTTCGGACAGCGATAAACAACGCGTGAAAGATGCTATGACGGAGCTTGTCGATGCACTGACGGCGCACGATACCAACGCGCAGGTTGACATTGATGCATATGCCGATGCTCTCATTGACGCGCTTAACGCTGTGAGCGGACTCACAGCGGACTACTTTGCAGAGGGCTTTGAAGACGGTTTTTCTCTCTGGACTGCCGGAGGAAAGCCTCTGCCCACGCCTGCATCTTCAACGCAGATTAAACGCAGCGGAGAGAGCGCGTATGTTGTTAACCAGGACTTTGAGTATATAGAAAAAACATTTACGGACTTAATGGAAAAAACTGCTTCCGTGTGGTTCTATGACGATATGTCCACAAGCAAGCGTTCGTTTGTATTTTGCGATGCCGGCACAAAGAGAGTTGGCATGGGAATCAACACCTCAACGTCTGAAACACATTACGCATACCGCGCAAGCCTTTCGTCCGTTTTGAGCTTTCAGACGTCAAGCGTGGCGAGGTCTGTGGGCTGGCACGAAGCAAAGTTTGTATATGAAGGCGGAAAGTGCGTTATGTATATAGACGGTGAGCATATATACACGCTTGACGGAACGGAAGGCTTTTGCTATCTCGCCATGGGCGATTTCTGGGGAGATAATCTCGGCGCGCCTCCGCTTTATTTTGATGATGTTGCGATTTACGATACAAGCGAATATATCGGGGATATGAAGGTAATCTTCACGTCTGACTCCGGCGGGGAAACGGATATTACGGGCAAAGGTCCTGTATACCTGAAGGGTGCGCAAAAGGGTAAGCTGCAATCTTCGCTGACGGTCATCAGCTTGGGAGATATGAAAGACGTCATGCTGATAACGGCGCTTTACCGTTCAGACACCTTGGCGGACATTGTCCTGAACAAAGTGGAACTTAGATGGGGCGAGGAAGAAATAATAAAAACGCAGCTGGACATCGATATTCCCCCGGAGCACGATGATTACACGTTAGCCGTATTTCTTTGGTCTGCAAACGGTTCGCTGAAGCCGTATTACTTGAAAACGATGTAGAGCAGGTTAAACACACTGCAAAACGAGGTGGAAAAATAATGGTGAGAATCCACATGTGCGGTCTTACAAAAAATACGGCGGCATGGCAGCAGAAAAGACGGCTTGTTACGCACACCTACTTTTGGTATGTAATAGGAGGAAACGCCAAGTATAAAAGCGATACCGAGGAAGTCACGATTGTTCCCGGGCATCTGTACGTGACGCCGTGTAATACGGTATTTGAAATAGTGCAAGACCCGAACGACATGATAGACCATATGTGGTACGTTGCCTACGGCGTTCATGACCTTCCGCGGCACGTTCTTGACATAGATATTGAAAAGGCGCCGCTTATCAAGGCGGTAGTCGTGGCGCTTATCCGCCTGACATGCGCAAAAAACGTGTCGCAAAGCACACGCGCACAGCAGCTTGACGTTCTGATATCTCTTTTGCCCAGAGAAAAAAACATCAGCAAAGAAGTTGAGCAGATAATAAACTATATAAACGGCAATATCAATGAGAAATTCAACATTCACAGTCTCAGCAAGCGCTTTGGCTATGAGCGGAGTTATATAGGCCGATTGTTCAAGAAGCATGTGAATATTCCGCTGAACGAGTATATCTTTACAGTGCGCATGGAAAAGGCCTGTGCTCTGCTGATGGAGAACGAAAAGGTCGGCGCTGTGGCAAAAAGCGTGGGGTACAGCGATGTGAAGGCGTTTTCACGGGCGTTTCGGCGTTTCATGAGAATGTCACCTATGGATTACAAAAACTCGCAGGCAGAGGCCAGTTCGGTATGATATAAAATACTCTTCAAAAAATCCTTTACTTTTTCCAGCCGTGGGAGTACAATAAATGGAGAAAAAACGGAAGGGTGATTTCTATGAATATTTTACTTACCGGCGGAGCGGGTTATATAGGCTCGCACACCTGCATCGAGGTTCTTGCGTCAGGGCATGATGTAGTCATAGCCGATAACTTTTCAAACGCAAAGCCGGAGGCGCTCAACCGCATCAGAGAAATATCGGGAAGGAATTTCAAATTTTATGAGGCCGATGTGGCGGACGCTGCGGCCATGGACAAGGTTTTTTCGGAAAACAAGATTGACGCGGTTATCCATTTCGCGGGGTACAAGGCTGTCGGCGAAAGCGTTGAAAAGCCGGTTATGTATTACCGAAACAACATTGACTCCACGCTTACTTTGTTGGAGGTTATGAAGAAGCACGGCGTTAACATGTTTGTTTTCAGTTCTTCCGCGACTGTGTACGGTGTCCCCAAAACTGTGCCGCTTGTGGAAGACATGCCCACTGGCTGCACAAATCCCTACGGCTGGACTAAGCTCATGATAGAACAAATTTTAACAGACGCAGCCAAGGCCGATGACAAGCTTTCGGTTGTCCTGCTGCGCTATTTTAACCCTATCGGCGCGCACGAAAGCGGACGGATAGGCGAGGACCCCAACGGAATCCCCAACAATCTTATGCCGTATATCACACAGGTCGCCATCGGCAAACTGCCTGAGCTTGGCGTGTTCGGGAACGACTATCCTACTGCTGACGGAACCGGGGTTCGCGACTATATTCATGTCGTTGACCTTGCGAAAGGGCATGTGGCGGCAATTGACTACGCTGCGAAAAACAGCGGCGTTGAAATTTTCAACCTCGGAACCGGCGTGGGCTACAGTGTGCTTGACATTGTGCATGCTTTTGAGACGGCGAATAATCTTAAAATTCCCTACTCCATAAAGCCGCGCCGCGCGGGAGATATTGCCAAATGTTACGCGAATCCGAAGAAAGCGGAACAGCTGCTGCATTGGAAAGCTGAAAAATCGCTTGAGGATATGTGCCGCGATTCCTGGAGATGGCAGAGTTCAAACCCGAAAGGTCTTGAATAATTAAACAAGCTTTAGCATATCAATTAACGGGTGATGTTTTATGAAGAAACTGCTCGTGTTGATATGCTTTTTTGTTTTTGCCGTTACTTTGATTCCCCTTTTCGTAATACATACAAAAGCAGATGAGCAGAAAATCAAGGTCCTTTTTACGGACACCAACGAAACGCGCGAAGTGAATTTAGAAGAATATCTCGTAGGCGTTGTCTGCGCGGAAATGCCGGCCTCTTTTGAGACAGAGGCCCTTCGTGCACAGGCTGTCGCCGCAAGGACATACTGCGTGAAAAAGCGCGCCGACAATTCTCCGCACGAGGGCGGGGCGGACGTTTGCAGCAATCCCTCGCACTGTAAAGCCTATACTTCGCGCGAGAATTATACCGGAGGCGATGAAAATTACGAGAAAATACGCGCCGCAGTACGCGACACTGCGGGCGAGATTCTCGTCTACGACGGAGAGCCGATTCTCGCCGCCTTTCACTCCTCCAGCGGCGGCCGCACAGAAGCCGCAAAAGAAGTGTGGGGTGGGGAATATCCTTACCTTGTGAGCGTGGAAAGCGCAGGCGAAGAGGCTGACAGCGGCTACAGAGATAAAATTGAAATGCCGTTCACGGAATTTCGCGACAAGCTGCTTTTATCAAATAATGCGGTCGTACTGAATTCTCCTGCGGACATCAGCGCGCCGAGCTTCACCGCAGGCGGCGATGTTGCGGACATAGCCATAGGCGGGCAGTCGTTTTCGGGCGGTGAAATACGTTTGATATTTAATCTGAAAAGCGCTTGCTTTACAATCAACGCTACAAACGAAACTGTAGTAATCGAAACCATCGGCTACGGCCACGGCGTAGGAATGAGTCAGTACGGCGCAAACGCAATGGCAAAAGAAGGTAAAAGCAAGGTGGACATTCTCACCCACTACTACAGCGGCTGCAAAATCAAAAAGTTATAGGTATGTAATTATTGCTGTACGGGAAAAATATCACCGAAAGGGTGATATTTGTGAAAAAGGCTGTTCTGCGAGTATATCTCGTGCTTATGACGCTTTCGGCGGTGGCATTCCTCTGCGCCATTCCGAGAGTAAACGCACCTCAAAAAAGCATTGATGACCTTCCCGCCGCACACGAGGAGACTTCTGTCCCTGTTGAAACAACGCCGACAGAGGCGCCTGAGCTCGTAAAAAAAGAAGCCGCTCCCCCGCACGCTCCGCAAACCGAAGCTGTTCCGATTACAAGTCTTTTAATGCCGGTTAACGGCGAAGTCATTACAACTTTTTCAAAAACGCCGATATACTCCGAAACAATGGGAGACTGGCGGGCGCATTTGGGAATTGACATTCGCGCTCCGAAAACATATCGGGTATACGCGGCGGCAAAGGGTACAATTACAAAAGTCTACACCGACCCTTCCTGGGGCATCACGGTGGAAATTGAACACGCCGGCGCTCTTCGAACCGTGTACAAAAATCTTTCGACCGATATAATGGCAAAAGAGGGCGACAATGTCGAGGCTGGCGACGCGATAAGCGGAGTAGGAGACAGCGCCGCAATAGAAAGCGCGCTGCTGCCGCATTTGCATTTTGAGGTTTACAAGGACGGTGAAGCCGTTGACCCGCAGTCGTATTTTAATTGACTAATTGAAGTCGTATTTTAATTGACTAATTGACTAATTGACAATCTCAAACTTTCGTTATACAATGATAAGGACAAAACCATTTTGGAGGCTTTCTTAATGTATGATGTAATTATAATCGGCGGCGGCCCTGCCGGACTCACCTGTGCAATTTACTGCGCGCGCAACAACCTAAACACGCTTGTGCTTGAGCGCGCGTTTACCGGCGGCCAGGCGGCGACAACTCATGAAATAGAAAACTATCCCGGTTTTGAAGAGCCTATAGGCGGCCTGGATTTCGCGGACAGGCTTCACAAGCAGGCGGAGAGGCTCGGTGCGCATATTCGCTACGAAAGCGTTACAGAGGTATCTGCTTCGGAAACCGTCAAGCGCGTAAAGACAGACGGCGATATTTACGAGTGCAGCGCGCTAATTCTTGCAACAGGCGCGTCGCCGCGTCGTTTGGGGCTTGAAAATGAGGACAAGCTTCGCGGCATGGGTGTGAGCTATTGCGCCACGTGCGACGGAATGTTTTTCAAAAACCGCTCTGTTGCCGTCGTAGGAGGAGGAGATACGGCGGTAGAGGATGCAATTTTCCTTTCAAACATCGCCGCCAAGGTATATCTCATACATCGGCGCGATACGTTTCGAGCCGCTCCGCGGCGCGTAGATTTACTCAGACAAAAGAAAAACGTGGAGTTTATTACGGGCAGCGTAATAACGAAGCTCGGCGAAGGAATTGACGTTTTGGAATATATTGAACTTAATTCTAATCGGAGAGTTGACGTAAACGCTCTTTTTATTGCAGTTGGCACGGTTCCCGAAACAAAGTTTTTGAAGGGCGTCGTTTCGCTTACGGAGGATGGATATATTATGACCGACGAACACATGAAAACCTCTGTAAGCGGCGTTTTCGCCTGCGGCGATGCGAGAAAAAAGCCGCTTCGCCAAATAGTTACTGCCGCGAGCGATGGAGCGATTGCAGCATTTTTTGCTTCGCAATATATCCTTGAGAGGGCAAATTAAGCCCAGAAGAAAGGAAACTTAGTATGCGCCTTATAAAAAACGGCATTGTCCTCACCATGGAGGGCGATACATACGAAAACGGCTTCGTTATAACCAACGGGAAACTGATTCACGCTGTCGGCGGCATGGAGAGTCTGCCTTCGATGGAGTTTGAATCAGAGTTTGATGCCTGCGGAGGTTACATCGTACCCGGATTTGTGGACGCGCACTCGCATATCGGCATGTGGGAAGACTCGCACTCAATAGAGTGTGACGACGGAAACGACGACATGGAGCCGATAATGCCGCAGCTGCGCGCCATAGACGCGGCAAATCCTTTTGATTTTGCGTTTCGCGAAGCGGCCGCCGCGGGCGTAAGCTGCACTGTTACTGGGCCTGGCAGCGCAAACCCTATCGGCGGGCAAATGGTGGCAATGAAAACTTTCGGCCGCCGAATAGACGATATGGCCGTGAAAAGCTGCGCCGCGATGAAATTCGCGTTCGGGGAAAATCCAAAAAGCTGTCATGACGATAAACACGACGGGCCTACGACAAGAATGGGAACGGCGGCTCTCATCCGTGAGGCTCTCTTTAAGGCGCGCGAATATGGCGAGAAGAAACGCCTTTATGCGGAAAACCCCGATGAGAACGATAAGCCGGATTTTGATTTTTCGCTTGAGGCGCTCTTGCCGTGTCTGGACGGTAAAATGATTGTCAAGGCTCACGCGCACCGTGCAGATGATATCTTTACCGCAATCAGGATAAAAAACGAATTCGGACTGAAGATGAGCATAGAACACTGCACTGACGGACATCTTATCGCCGACCTGCTTGCAGAGGAGGGCGTTGGCGCCTGTGTGGGGCCGTCGCTTACAGACCGCTCAAAATCCGAGCTTTCAAATCTTTCATTTAGAACGGCATCTGCTCTCTCACAAGCAAATGTGCGCGTTGCCATTATAACAGACCACCCGGAAATTCCGCAAAAACTGCTTCCGCTTTGCGCGGCAATGGCAGTTAAGGCGGGAATGCACAGAAACGCCGCCCTGCGTGCGATAACGATAGATGCAGCGCGCCTGTGCGGGATTGACGCTTTTGTCGGCTCGCTGAAGGCGGGTAAGGATGCGGACGTATCAGTGTTCGACGGTTATCCCGTTGACTTTAACTCAAGACCCGTATACCTGATGCAAAACGGCGTTCCGCTCGATATTCTGTAACAAAAAAACGCGTGCGAAAGGCGGTGATGACATGGACGAAAAAGATACTGTTCAAATGGCGGCAAATGGTGATGAATCGGCGTTTGAGAACTTAGTGCGGACGTATCAGAGCCGTGTATACGCGATATGCCTTTCTATGCTTAAGAACCCTGAGGATGCGGAGGATGCCGCACAGGAGGCTTTTGTGAAATGCTTTCGCTCCATGTCTGCGTTTCGGGGAGACAGCTCGTTTTACACGTGGCTGTGCCGACTTACGATGAATGTGTGTCTTGACGCGCTTAGGGCAAAGAAGGAAGCCGCAGCGGATATTGACGAGTGCTTTGACCTGGCAGATGAAAAGGAGGGCGTTGAGGACCGCGTCTTGCGCGAAGAGCGGCGACGAGTGGTGCGAAGCGCCATCGGCAAGCTTCCGGTTGATTTCAGAATGCCTCTCATTCTGCGCGATATGCAGTCTCTTTCCTATGAGGAGATAGGGAATGCGCTGGACTTAAGCTGCGGAACGGTGAAATCCCGTCTTTTCCGCGCGCGGGATAAACTGCGCGAGATTCTTATGCAGTCGGAACTTTTCAACGAGAAAAACGTCTAATGAATTGAAAGGAGGAGAGCGAAAATGACTTGCGGTGAATTTTCAAACCTAATTTACGATTATATAGACAACGGTCTTGACAGTGCGGCGAAGCAGTCTTTTGAAGAACATATGGAAAACTGTGCCGAGTGCAAAAAGCTCTTCCTTTCGGTTTCGGAAATGCTCTCCCTGCTTGCGCGGGAAGGGGAGGCTGAACCTCCTAATGGCTTTACCGAGCGAGTGATGGGCAATATTAAAGAGAAAAAAGCCGTTGTAATTCCGTTTTGGAAGCGTGCGGCAGCTCTTGTGGCGGCAGTTTGTGTATGCGTTATCGGTGTAAGCGCGTTTTTTAACGTTTTGCCCGGTCAAAATACAACAGAGGAAATAGCCATGCAAGCCGTTCCAATAAGCGGCGGCCAAAGCGCGCCCAACGAAGCCGAATTGAAAAGCGGCTCGCGGTCTATTATGACGGAAAACGCTTTTGATGCCGCTACAGATGAGGATGCCACGGTTTTGCTCATAGACAAAAAATATGAAAGCTTTGAAAATCTGCCCCCGCTTGAAGGCGAAAGCGCGGCGGAAGCAATGGCAGCGCTCTCCGGAGCGCAGATTCCATTTGAAGTTTTCGGTTCCGGAAAGGGCTACAAAATAGAATTTATAGCGGGAGGCTTGGAAAATGATTCGCCTTCCGAATAAGGACTTCTCGCTTAAAGACACCTTTGAATGCGGCCAGTGCTTTCGCTGGGAGGAACGCGCTACCGGATACGTCGGTGTTGCCTTCAACGCCGCAGCGCATATTTTTGAGGATAACGGACAGATTTTTCTTGAGGGAACTCGAGAGGATTTCTGGGAAAATTATTTTGACCTCGACCGCGACTACGGTAAAATTAAAAACGCCGTTTCGACAAACGACGTTATGCGTGCCGCCGTCCGTTACGGCGGCGGCATTCGTATTCTCCGACAGGATTTTTTCGAAACGCTGATTTCTTTTATAATTTCTCAACGCTCCTCCATTCCCAAAATAAAAAGTACCGTTCGCAAAATGTGTGAACGCTGGGGCGACAAGATAGAGTTTTACGGGGATACATATTTTGCGTTTCCTGCGCCGGAAGCGTTGGCCGGCGCGTCCGAAAGCGAACTGCGCTCTCTTGGCATGGGCTACCGCGCGCCATACGTTTTGTCGGCGGCACGCGCTTTTTGTGCAGGTTTTTTTTGCGACATTTATTCGCTTCCGACTCCTCTGGCGCGTCAAAAACTTCTCTCGCTTTATGGCGTAGGAGATAAAGTGTGCGATTGCGTGCTGCTCTTTTCGCTCGCACGCTACGACATTTTTCCCAGCGACGTATGGATAAAAAGGGTGATGGAGGAAGAGTTCTCCGCGCCCGATGCAAAAAGCGCCGGAGAAAACCTTTTCGGCGAATACAGCGGTTTTGCCCAACAGTACCTTTTTTACTGGAGAAAGTTTTCAAGCAATGTCGCAATTGGGTCCGCCTCAAAAAAGCCTACAATAAAGAGGTAACCCAAAGCGGCGAGAAGTATGTAGTCATCGCAGCCCTCAAATATCAGCGCTCCTATAATGCCGGCAAGGATATAGTCATCTTTTTTGAATTGAGATAATATATCGGCTATGCCGCTTTTTGTTTTCTCAAAAACGGGTGTCTCTTTTTGCGTGAACCCGATACCCGGAGCCGCGGGGCGGGGCGGCTCCTGATTCACTCTTATGAAGGGATCCATTCTCCGCGTCCGCATTATCTGTCCTCCTTAAAAAAGTTTTAGGTCTTTGCCTATTTTGCCCAGCTGCAGTGCGCGCAGTATAGCTGCTGCGCTGTCCGTATACGGGGCGCGTTTTTCGCTTAAAAACGGCTTCAGCGCCATAAGCAGCCGTATGCGGTTGTCATCGGGGAGCGAAGGTAAAGACGGTAACGTCGGTGCGGCTTTTTGCGACGCACCTTCTTCTCCGGCAGTCTCCCCGCCGCCGAGATTACCCAAAATGCTGCCTATTTTTGCCATGGTTTCCGGGTCGGACAGAAGCTTTGAAATCTGCTCCTCAAGATTCATGGCTCTACCTCAAATAGCGGGCAAAGGTGTTAAGCAGCGACGGATTTTCGGTGAGAACCTTTACAATATTGTCACTTCCTGGGGGAAGGATGCTTTCGTCCACCTTTTCGCCGCGCTGTATGCTTTCCATCGCTTTCTTTCCCTGCGGTGTGGCAAGAAACGCTTTAGCTTGGGCAATGCCTGCGGAAAGCTCCGCCGGGGAAAGATTCTTAAATATATCGTTTATATTTGGATTCATTTGATTTCACCTCATATGTATTCTATTCCTTTGACTGCAAAAGAGTGCTTGCACATTGCGCATGTTTGTGATATAATGAAAAGCAATCGAGCTAAACTTACCTATACATATTAGTTTTTATCTATACAGCATATGAAATATGCATTAAAGAACGGAGGCCGCTCATGAACGCAAGACTGAAAAGATGTATAGAATGTGTTCGGGCAAAAGTTAACTTTAAGCCGCAGATAGCCATTGTTTTGGGCAGCGGACTGGTGGAATTTGCCGAAACGATAGACATTCACGCCACAATGCGCTACGGCGAGATTGACGGATTTCCCATTTCCACTGCGCCGGGGCATCCGGGGAAATACGTGTTCGGGTACATAGGAGATATTCCCGTGGTTATTATGCAGGGCAGAGTGCATTATTACGAGGGCTATTCTATGAGTGATGTGGTTTTGCCCATCCGTCTTATGGGAAGCCTCGGAGCCAGTGCTCTTGTTCTCACAAACGCCGCCGGCGCCGTAAATCCGGCTTTTTCTGTTGGTGACTTTATGATTCTGCGCGACCATATTTCGCTGTTTGTTCCTTCGCCGCTTATCGGTAAAAACGATGAAACTCTCGGCACACGCTTCCCCGACATGAGCAATGTTTATGATGCCGCTTTGCGGGAATGTGCGCACAGTGTTGCCAATGTTTTGGACATAGAGCTTAAAGAAGGAATATACGTTCAGCTCACGGGACCGAGTTATGAAACTCCCGCAGAGATAAGAATGCTTCGCGCGCTGGGTGCGGATGCGGTTGGAATGAGCACCGTTGCCGAGGCTATCGCGGCAAGGCATATGGGACTTAGAGTGTGCGCCATAAGCGCCATTTCCAATCTTGCAAGCGGAATGAAAGAACAGACGCTTTCGCACGAGGACATCATGGCTATGAGCGCACAGATTGGTCCGACCTTCCACCGGCTGCTTGATGGGATTATTACAGGGATTGCACGTGAGGTAGAACAATGAACGACAGTCATTTTGCACTTTTAATAGACGCAGAGAATGTGTCAAACAAATATATACAGCTCATATTCGACGAGCTATCTAAAATGTGTGTCATAACCTACAAGAGAATATATGGCGACTGGACCCGTTCCGCTATGACATCGTGGAAAGCGGTTTTACTCAAGCACTCCCTAACGCCTATTCAGCAGTATTCGTACACGTCCGGCAAAAATTCCACAGACTCGTCCCTGATTATCGACGCGATGGACATTTTATATACCGGCAAAGTAGAAGGCTTTTGTATAGTTTCAAGCGACAGCGATTTTACGCGGCTCGCATCACGGCTGCGCGAATCGGGCATGTATGTAATAGGTATGGGCGAGAAAAAAGCTCCGGAGCCGTTTATTACGGCATGTAATGAGTTTAAGCACTTGGACGTGATAAGTTCGTCCAAAGAACATCCGGAGGCTAAGAACAATTCCCACACTGCCGTGACTCCTATAGGCGCCGTAAGCAAGGCTCTGTTATCAATAGCGGCCGATATCTCTGACGAGGACGGCTGGAGCGCTCTTTCGGAAGTGGGCAACGTAATCTCAAAGCGAATGCCGGATTTTGACGTTCGTAATTACGGCGTGGGAAAGCTTTCATCTCTCATTTTTTCACTCGGACTTTTTGATGTGAAATCCGTGAGAAAAAACGGGCTGCGGGTAATGTACATTCGCAAAAAACGGAACGGGTGAAAGCAAACCGATGCTTTCACCCATTTTTTAATAGTGATATTTTTTTTGTTTTATAAACAAGAATGCCGCGCTCAAAACCACCGCCATGAGTTCAGCTGCGACAATAGAAAACCAAATTCCATCGATTCCAAATAAAATCGGAAGCAGTAAAACCGCCGCAAGCTGGAACACCAGTGTGCGCAAAAACGAAATCAGCGCCGAGGTAAGCCCATCGTTCAGCGCGGTAAAGAACCCGGAACTAAATATAGCAAACCCTGACATCAAAAACGAAAACGAAAAAATCATAAATCCATGCCGCGTCAGAGTCCAAAGTTCCTCATCATAGCCTACAAAAATTTTCGTAAGTGGAGACGCCAAAGAAAACGAGATTGCCAGCATTCCAACTGCAAATACGGCTATAATTCTCATGCTCTTTCGCAAAAGCCCCTTCAGCTCCGTATAGTTCTCTGCGCCGAAGTGATAGCCGACTATCGGTGCAGAGCCTATTGAATAGCCGATGAACGCGGCATTGAAAATCATGCTGACATACATCATCACTCCGTATGCGGCAACGCCGTTCTCTCCGGCGTATTTTAAGAGCTGGATGTTGTAAAGCATACCAACGAGCGACATGGACACATTGCTCATAAGTTCCGAGGAGCCGTTCGTGCATGCCTTCAAAAGCGCTCTGCCGTCCAGGCGCGTTTTAGTCAGACAGAGAAGACTTGAATTTCTTCGTCTGCCAAAATAAAACAGCGGAATAATCCCGCCGAGCGACTGGCTGATTGCCGTTGCAGCGGCGGCGCCGGCAAGCCCCAGCGGAAACACGGCTACCAAAAGCGCGTCCAACGCCATATTTGCCACGCCGGAAATAACCGTTATGACAAGGCCGAGCTGCGGCTTTTCCGCCGTGACAAAGAAACATTGAAATTCCATTTGCAGTATGAGTGCGGGCAGCGCAAGCAAGATTATGCGCCCATAAGCAACGCAGCCATCGAGCATGCTTCCTTTCGCGCCAAGAGCTGCGGCAACAGGCTCCATAAAAACAATACCTAAAACTGCGACAACGGCACCTGCTATTATCGAAGTGTATACCAACAGAGAGAAAATGCGATTCGCCTTCTCCCTGTCGCCTTCTCCTATTGTTTTGGAAACAAGCGCGCTTCCTCCTGTTCCGAGCATAACACCCACCGTGCCAAGAATCATCAAAAACGGCATAATAAAGTTTACGGCGGCAAAAGGTGTTTTCCCAACGAAGTTGGAAACAAAAAAACCGTCCACTACGCCGTAAACAGAAGTGAAAATCATCATAACAATGGACGGCAGCGTAAAGTGCAGCAACCGACGCACTGTAAAATGGTCTGATAGTTTTATTCTCATTTTGTTCTCCTAAAATAGCTCTTCGCATAGTCTGCAACCGCCGGCGCCAGTTCTCTAATTTCCCAGTCGGTAGTATTTACGATAAGCTGATACGCATCACGCTGCCCCCACACGGAATTCGTAAGCAGCGCTCTTGTCCGCGCACGATTTTTGTCAATATGCTTGATTTTCTGCTCTGCCTCTTTGTAAGAAAGCGTCTCTCTGCCTTCTGCCCGCTGAATGCAGCGGCGCACTTTAACATCAGTCTGCGCGCACACAAAAATGCTGAACGGTTTTTCTTCGCCGAGCAAAACATCCGCGTTTCTCCCTACGATAACGCAGTCCTTGCCCGCCTTTGCAATCCCTTCGATTACGCGCTTTTCCTCCAAAAGGAGGTTCACATGCTCTGTGCGAAGCGCCGAAGGCGCGGCAAAGGTTCGCCGATAGGTAAGGGGAATATCCTGCCATCCGTGATTGCTCAAAACATTTTCAATATAGTTTTCGTCAAGATGCTGTCTTGCGGCAATGGCGGAAACTATCTCGCGGTCGTAATAGTCAAAACCGAGAATGTCGGCAATGCGTTTCCCCAGCTCTCGGCCGCCGCTGCCAAACTCGCGGCTGATTGTAATAATATTCATAAGTCTTCCTTTCAACCCTCAACTTTTACCCACGTGGTTTCCATAAAGGCTTTTTCTGTAAGCTTTTCAAACGGTATCTTCGCTTGACTTTCAAGTATTTTTTCTAACGAGGGCCGCGTGGTCGGGTGCCGCGGCACAAATACCGTACAGCAGTCCTCGTACGGTAGAATAGACGTTTCAAACGTGCCAATTTTACGCGCTATAGATATTATCTCTTCTTTGTCCATTCCTATAAGCGGGCGAAATATCGGAATCGAAACCGCGTCATTAGTCACAGCGAGAGCGTGCATGGTTTGGCTCGCAACCTGGCCAAGACTCTCGCCGGTGATAAGCGCAATATCTTTGTTTTGCCGCGCAAGCTTTTCGGCAACGGCCATCATCATGCGGCGCATGATTAGCGTCAGATGTTCCTCTGGACAATTATCGCGTATCGCGAGCTGCTGCTCGGTAAAGGGTACTATATAGAGCGAAAACACTCCTGTGTATCTTGCCAAAATGCGCGCAAGGTCAATCACCTTTTCCTTCGCCGCCTCACTTGTGTACGGTGGGCTGAAAAAGTGTACAGCGTCAAGCGTAACGCCGCGCTTGGCCATCATGTATCCGGCAACGGGGCTGTCTATGCCCCCCGAAAGAAGAAGCGTAGCCTTTCCTCCGGAACCGGTAGGCATCCCTCCCGGACCAAGAATGCGTGCGGCATCAGCGTAAACGTACGCCTCTTTATCGCGTATCTCAACTCGTACAATCGTGTCAGGCTTAATGACATCCACTTCAAGATGTGGGTTGGCATTCAAAATCGCCTCGCCCATTTGCGCGCAAATCTGAGGCGATGTCAGCTCAAACGTCTTATCGCTCCGTTTTGCCTCTACCTTAAAGGTTTTACAGGAATCCAGAGCCGCAGATACATACTCGCAGCCCTTTTCCAAAATAACCTCCGCTTTTTTTTCACACACAAGCACGCGCGCCACAGACAGTATACCGAATACTCTTGAGAGCCGCTGTACCATGTTATCGATATCTGCGCCGCCGGCAGGCGTAACATATACCACAGCCTGCATTACGCGTATCTCATCATATGAATTCTTTAATAGGGCTCGACGCATATTTCTGAGTAATATGTCCTCAAACTTGCCGCGGTTTAGGCCCTTTAGAATTATTTCACCGTATTTAATAAGAATAATTTCCCGCATTACTTTCTCCTGTACATCGCCGCAGTCTGCACTACGGCGTTTATGGTTTCTTTTATCTCCTCAAGCGTGTTGTAGCGCGAAAGGCTGAAGCGAACAGCCTCCTTCGGATAAGGCGCGTTCATTGCCTTAAGCGTCCCCGACGCGGCTTTTGCCGCAGCAGCGCACGCACTGCCCGAGCTTACGCATATGCCGCGCGCGTCAAGCGCGTTAAGCATTACCTCGCCCGGTACCCCTTCTATCGAAAGATTCAAAATATATGGCGATGAATTTTCCCCGCCGTTTTTATGCACGCCTCCGATTCGCATGATTCCCTCGCAGAGGCGTTTTTTCATTTCCAAAACCCTTTTTGAATCTTCCAAGTCAATCAGTTTGACCGCCGCGGCAAATCCTGCTGCCGCTAAGGTGTTTTCAGTGCCGGAGCGAATACCGCGTTCCTGTGCGCCGCCGTAAACAGGCGAATGCACAACACATCCCTTTGCCACATACAGCGCACCTATTCCTTTAGGCCCGTGTATTTTATGCGAGCTTATGCTTGCAATGTCTACGCCCCACTTTGCCGGCGTAAACGGCACATGCCCAAACGACTGCACCGCATCTGTGTGCAGCAGCGCGCGGGGCGCCAGCTTTGTCATTTCCGCCTTAAGCCTTTCTATTGGCATAATCGCCCCGGTCTCGTTATTTACATGCATCACGCTGACAAGCGATGTGTCGGAATTTATCGCTTTGCAAATATCCGCTAACACCACGTTGCCCTCTCGATTCGGTGCGACACGAATGATTTCAAAGCCGTTCTCCTCCAGCGCATCCATCGCACGGGAAACCGCAGGATGTTCCACTTGCGTTGTAACCACACGTCTGCCGCGTTTTTTGTTTGCAACTCCGAAAACGGCGACATTGTCGCTTTCCGTCCCGCCCGAGGTAAAGACTACTTCATCTTCCCGCACGCTCATAGCTGCGGCAATTACGGCGCGGGAGGCCTCAAGCAGCTTTTTCGCGCCGCGTCCGCATGCGTGAGTGCTTGACGGATTCGCAAAAAGGGCAAACGACGCCGCCATCGCCTCAATTACCTCCGGGGCAAGCGGTGTCGTTGCACTGTTATCCAAATAAATCATTTACTTCGTCCTTGCGGCGATTTCCTTCAGAACATCCTCAATAAACGCATCGGCGCTCTTTGCGCCCAAGTCCCCATCGCGGCGGCTGCGCACGGAAACTGCGCCCGATTCCTGCTCCTTGTCGCCCACAATAAGCATATACGGTACTTTTTCGAGCTGGGCCTCGCGGATTTTGTATCCTATCTTTTCGCTGCGGTCGTCCAGTTCAACGCGGATACGGTTGTCCGCAAGCCGTTTTGCAAGCTTCTTACAATATTCATGGTGCTTCTCGGAAATCGGCAGCAGCTTTACCTGCACAGGCGCAAGCCACGTCGGAAACGCGCCGGCGTATTTTTCTATCAGCAGGGCAAGCGTTCTTTCGTAGCAGCCGAGCGATGTACGATGAATAACATACGGGTATTTTTTCTGCCCGTCACGGTCCACATACTCCATGCCGAAGCGCTCAGCAAGCTGAAAGTCTATCTGTACTGTAACAAGTGTGTCCTCCTTGCCGAACACGTTTTTAATCTGAATGTCGAGCTTCGGCCCGTAAAATGCCGCCTCACCCTCCTCCTCAGTATAGGAAATACCCATATCGTTCAGGATATCACGCATCTGATTTTGTACTCTTTCCCATGTCTGCGCGCTTCCAATATATTTTTCCTTGTTATTAGGGTCCCACTTTGAAAAACGGTACGTAACATCGTCTGCAAGACCAATAGTTTCAAGCACATATTTCGCCAAATCAACGCATCCGATAAACTCGTCCTCAAGCTGTTCGGGCGTACAGGCCAAATGACCTTCTGAAATTGTAAACTGCCTCAGACGAATAAGTCCGTGCATCTCGCCTGACGACTCATTTCTGAACAGAGTAGACGTTTCGTTATAGCGCAGCGGCAAATCGCGGTATGAGCGCATCTCATTCAAATACGCCTGAAACTGGAACGGACACGTCATGGGACGCAGGGCAAACACCTCACCCTCACTCTCAGGGTCGCCGAGAATAAACATATTCTCACGGTAGTGCTGCCAATGACCGGAAATCTTGTAAAGCTCACGCTTTGCCATAAACGGAGTTTTAGTAAGCAGGTAGCCCCGCTTCTCCTCCTCGTCTTCGATAAAACGCTGAAGAATCTGTATCATGCGCGCGCCCTTGGGAAGCATGACAGGAAGCCCCTGTCCGATATAATCAACCGTTGTGAAAAGCCCCATTTCACGACCTATTTTGTTATGGTCGCGCTTTCTCGCCTCTTCCACGGCGGCAAGATATTCCTCCATTTCGGACGTTTTTGTAAACGCCGTGCCGTATATGCGTGCGAGCATTTTGTTCTTCTCGCTTCCGCGCCAATACGCGCCGGCAGCGCTTGTCAAACGGAACGCCTTTACAACGCCTGTTGAGGCAACGTGCGGTCCTGCACACATGTCTGTAAAATCACTTTGGCGGTAAAACGAAATTTTTTCATCCTGGCCGAGCTCATTTATAAGCTCAAGCTTATACGGTTCGTTCTTCATAAGCTCAACAGCTTCTGCGCGTGAAAGCTCAAAGTATTCTATCGGAATGTTTTCTTTGACAATTTTTTTCATCTCCGCCTCTATCGCGGAAAGCTCATCCGCCGAAAAGCCCTGGTCCCGGTCAAAATCGTAGTAAAACCCGTTTTCGATTGCCGGTCCTATCGCAAGCTTAGTCTCCGGATAAAGACGTTTTACCGCCTGCGCACAAATGTGAGCTGCGCTGTGGCGCAGCGCCGCTTTGCCTTCGGGCGAGTCAAACGTAAAAAACTCCACTTCGCAGTCTTTATATATCGGCGTTCGCATATCGCAGACAATTCCGTCCACACTTGCGCAGAGCGCGGCGCGGCCAAGCCCTTCGCTGATGCTCGCAGCTATGTTTGCAAGGGTTGTCCCCTGCTCGTACTCTCTCTTGTCGCCTCGTAATACAATAATCATAATAACATCTCCTTTGTTAACGTTTATCATACCCCCAAACACTCATATTTGTCAAGTTTTTTCTTGCCTTTTAAGGACTAATAGTGTATAATAAATAATAAATTAATAAATAAAAAACGTCGGGGGTGAACTTTTATGGCAAGCAAAAGACGGGACAAAAACAATTACTATCTTGATATTGCAACGTCGGTGCTTGAGCGCGGCACGTGCCGCCGCCGCAATTACGGCTCGATTATAGTTAAAAATGACGAGATTATTTCTACGGGCTATACCGGTGCGCCGCGGGGCAGGGCCAACTGTATAGACCTCGGTTTTTGCCAGCGTGAAGAGATGAATATCCCGCGTGGGGAGCGATATGAGCTGTGCCGCAGCGTTCATTCTGAAGCGAACGCGATTATTTCCGCCTCTCGGCGCGATATGATAGGCGCAACGCTGTACCTCGTCGGGCGCGATGCAAAAACAGGCGAATTTGTTGCCGACGCATCCAGCTGCTCAATGTGTAAAAGGATGATTATAAATGCCGGTATAGACCGTGTAATCGTGCGCAATTCGGAATATGACTACACAATAAACGAAGTCTCAGAATGGATTGCAAATGACGACTCGCTTTCGGACCAGCTCGGATATTGAAAAAAGCCCTCATGGGCTTTTTATTTTGCAAGCGGGTTTTTTTGCAATGCCGACACAACTCCCGTGAACACTGCCGACAGTATATATACCGCTCCGCAAAGCAACAGCGGAACCACAAAAGCGGCCTTTCCCAGTCCGGTAAAATCAGGAAGCAGCGCTCGAAACACAAACAGCGCTCCGACGCTTATTGCCGCACAAAGAAGTACTTTTCCAAGAACTTTAAGCGTTGGCGAGTCAAACGAATTCCCCACGACATGCCGGACGCTGTAGCCGATAAACACCGCGTAGAAGGTGAGCAGAAGAGTAGTCGTAAGCGCGGCGGCGTTCACGCCGTAGATGGGTATGAGAAAACAGTCAAGCAAAACTTTAAGCGTGGTCACAATAATCGTGGCAACAACAGTGTGTCTATAGCGCGATGCGAGATACAGCACCTTTGCCAAAAGGTTTTGCGCCAGATAACCGAAAATGCCAAAGCAGTATATTATAAACGCGGGAGCGGTTGCCGCTGTGCTTTCGGCGGTAAATTTGCCGCGCTCGTATATGAGCGAGATAATGTCATACCCGAAAAATGTCACAACAAGCAAGAACGGAACAAAAATTGAAAACATTATAATTATAACGTAGCTGACCAAACGGCGAACGTACTCGCGCTCGCCGTGTTCATAGTTCTGAGAGATAGCCGGGAACACCACCGACGACATTGCAACTACAAAGACTCCGGAAATGGTAATAAACAAATTGCTTGCATATGTTATAGTCGAAATGAGCCCCTCATCATAGCTTACAAACGCTTTGTCGATAATAAAGCAAAACTGGAACATCATTCCCGATATAAATATGCAAACCGTCTCCGCAGTGCGCTTAATATTGGTCTCCTGCGCTGAGGAAAAGGAGTGCGAAAGCAGATGGTACTTCTGTCGATAAAATGACGGAAGCTGAACGACTATGTGCAAGAACCAGCCAAATGTTGTGAACATGCCTATCCTTAAAATGTCCGTTTCTCCAAAAAGCAGCACGGCAATCATTACCGCGTTGTAAGGCATACTCATAATAGAGGGGATGAAGAAAACCTGCCTGTTTTGAAGCGCGCCCGAAATCATATACGCCACGCATACAAACAGAAACGACGGCAGCATTATATACATCAAGTTTACGGCAAGCTCAAAATTTTCGCTCGAAATCTGAGGCAGCAGGAGATGCGTTATCGGGCGCGCCAGGATATAGAGCAAAACCGTGGCTCCGATAATCAGCAGCGACATTTTGGTGATAAAAAACGAAACATATTCGCGCCCGTTGTTATTGCTGTCCGATTTATTTATATTCTTAATTATCAGCGTCGAAAGGGCGACACCGATACCGGTGAAGACAAGATTCGCGACGCCAAAAATCTGAAAATATATGTCAGCCTCTATGCTCGTGCCAAAGCTGGACGCAAATACGACGTCACGGACAAAGCCGAGCGCCTTCGCGCATAGTATACCTATAACGACTGTAATATAAGCATTTGCCAACATATTACCACTCCGAAAATCTTGATTGGTTAATTTTATACCATTTTCAGCCTTTAGTCAAGAGATAGAGTATAAATATCGTCTGTTTTTCTGCGGTTGTCAATGATGTGACCCAAAAAAAGTTTGAGCGTTTGCGATAA
>JAUNBL010000027.1 GCA_030527235.1 Clostridia bacterium
TTATCGCAAACGCTCAAACTTTTTTTGGGTCACATCATTGACAACCGCAGAAAAAATTTTATATTTGTGAAAAAAAGCTCTTGACAAAGAGCTTTTTTGTTGATATAATAATAGTCCACACGCTAAAATACGATAGGTATGTTATTATACCTATTAGTATTATAGCATAGGACTTGCAAAAATGCAACAAACTTTTTTTGGCATTGTGTCGCGTACATTTTATGCGCGCCGCAAATGCGTTCGACGCCTACCTTTTACAGGTGTTCGCGCTGCCGAAAAAGTTCGGGCTGTACATTCTATACGACCCGACTATTGCTCTCTTGCGAAAACTTTGATTGAGGTGATTTGATTGCATCCCGTTAAGTATGGAAAGAATGAGCGAATGTCGTTTGCAAAAATTGATGAGGTTTTGGAAATGCCAAATCTCATTGAGGTGCAGAAAGATTCCTACAAATGGTTTCTCGAGCAGGGTCTTAAAGAGGTTTTCAGGGACGTGTCCCCGATAACGGACTATTCGGGCAACATGATTTTGGAATTTACGGATTATCGTATTGACGAAAAGCCCAAGTATTCTATTGAGGAATGTAAAGAGCGCGACACGAATTATGCGGCGCCGCTTCGCGTGCAGTCGCGGCTTATTAACCGCGAGACGGGCGAGATTAAGGAGCAGGAAATTTTCATGGGCGATTTCCCGCTCATGACCGACCAAGGTACGTTTATCATTAACGGCGCAGAGCGAGTTATAGTTACGCAGCTTGTGCGTTCGCCCGGAATTTACTATGAGCAGAAGTTTGATAAGGTGGGAAAGAAGCTTATCAGCACAACTGTTATCCCCAACCGCGGCGCATGGCTTGAGTATGAGACGGACTCAAACTCAATTTTTTACGTTCGCATCGACCGGACGAGAAAGGTACCGGTGACGGTTCTTATTAAGGCTATGGGACTCGAAACAGAACCGCAGATTATAGAGATGTTCGGCGAGGACGAGCATATCCTTGCCACGCTTGAGAAGGACAGCACGACGAAAAACCGCGAAGATGCGCTTTTTGAAATATACAGAAAGCTGCGTCCGGGCGAACCGCCGACGTTTGACAGCGCCTCTTCGTTGATAAACAGCCTGTTCTTTGACCCCAAAAGATATGACCTTGCACGTGTGGGAAGGTATAAGTATAATAAGAAGCTCGCGATAGGAGCTCGTATTACGGGTCATATCGCGGGAGAAAACATTGTCGATCCTGAGAGCGGCGAACTTTTTGTTGCCAAGGGCGACAGAATTGACATGGAGACGGCTGCGGCGATTGAACACGCCGGGGTCAACAAAGTGTTGGTAGAGATGGAAGGCGTAAACTATGTTGTGTTTTCAAACAACATGGTTGACATTGACGCTTTTGTAAATTTTGACCTCTCGGATATTACGCATGAAAAGGTTCAAAGGGATGTCCTTGAAGAGATTCTTGCCGAGAATAAAGACGAGGCATCTATTCGCAAGGCAGTGGAGGCAAGGATTGACGAGCTGGTTCCCAAGCATATTGTAATAAACGATATGTTTGCCTCGATAAACTACTGCTGCAATCTTGCGGCAGGTATCGGGACAGACGATGATATTGACCATCTGGGCAACAGACGCTTGCGCGCAGTAGGAGAGCTGCTCCAGAATCAGTTTAGAATAGGCCTTTCCAGAATGGAGCGCGGCGTTCGTGAGAGAATGTCGATTCAGGAGCTTGACATTGTCGTGCCGCAGTCTCTTATCAATATTCGTCCCGTAGTGGCGGCTATTAAGGAGTTTTTCGGCTCGTCGCAGCTTTCGCAGTTTATGGACCAGACGAATCCCTTGGGCGAGCTCACGCACAAGCGCCGTTTGAGCGCGCTGGGGCCCGGAGGCCTGTCGCGTGAAAGAGCGAGCTTCCAGGTTCGTGACGTTCACTATACGCATTATGGCAGAATGTGTCCGATTGAGTCGCCCGAAGGTCCGAACATCGGGCTTATAAGCTCGCTTTCGACATACGCGCGAATAAACGAGTACGGGTTTATTGAGTCGCCGTACCGCAAAGTTGAAAAGGGTACGGGAATCGTGTCGGATGAAATAGTCTATATGACCGCAGATGTGGAGGATAACTATATCGTTGCACAGGCAAACGAACCGCTTGACGAGAACAACAGATTTGTGGCGAAGAAGGTTTCGGCACGCTATAAAGAAGAGTTTCTTGAGGCTTCGGCGGAAATGATAGATTATATGGACGTTTCGCCTAAGCAGGTGGTTTCCGTGGCGACAGCAATGATTCCTTTCCTTGAGAACGATGACGCGAACCGCGCCCTGATGGGCTCGAACATGCAGCGTCAGGCGGTGCCGCTGCTTATGCCGCAGTCTCCCATTATCGGGACGGGCATGGAGTATAAAGCGGCGAAGGATTCCGGAGTTGTTGTGCTCGCGCAAGAAAGCGGCGTTATAGATAAAGTCGGCGCGAACGAAATAGTGATAAAAACGAAAAACGGTGAACGCAGGAATTATCATTTGCTGAAATTCCTTCGCTCCAATCAGGGAACATGTATAAATCAGCGTCCTATCGTTAAAAAAGGCGATAAGGTGAAAAAGGGCGATATTATTGCCGACGGTCCGTCCACGGACAACGGAGAGATTGCTCTTGGGCGCAATGTGCTTATCGGTTTTATGACGTGGGAAGGATATAACTACGAGGATGCCGTTTTAATTAACGAGCATCTTGTACGCGACGATGTGTTTACGTCGGTGCATATTGAAGAATATGAGTCAGAGTCGAGAGACACCAAGCTCGGTGCGGAGGAAATCACAAGAGATATTCCGAACGTGGGCGAGGATGCGCTTAAAGACCTTGACGAGCGCGGAATAATCCGTGTCGGCGCGGAGGTTCACGCTGGAGATATTCTTGTGGGCAAGGTTACGCCCAAGGGCGAAACGGAGCTTACGCCCGAAGAAAGACTTCTCCGCGCTATTTTCGGTGAAAAGGCGCGCGAGGTGCGTGACACTTCGCTGCGTGTACCTCATGGCGAAGCCGGAATCATAGTAGATGTGAAAGTGTTTAAGCGCGAAAACGGCGACGAGATGACACCGGGAGTAAACGAAGTTGTAAGGTGCTATATAGCGCAGAAGAGAAAAATCTCGGTCGGAGATAAGATGGCGGGTCGCCATGGAAACAAAGGTGTTGTATCGCGCATTCTTCCCGAGGAAGACATGCCGTTTTTACCGGACGGAACTCCGCTTGATTTGGTGCTCAACCCGCTGGGCGTACCATCGCGTATGAACATCGGTCAGGTGCTTGAGGTTCATCTGGGTATGGCGGCGAAAAGACTCGGCTTCAAGGTTGCCACGCCTGTGTTTGACGGCGCGAACGAGGATGATATTTTGCAGCTGCTCAAAAAAGCGGGATGCAGGGAAGACGGCAAAACAACGCTTTATGACGGCCGCACGGGCGAGGCTTTTGACAACCCCGTAACGGTTGGATATATGTACTTCTTAAAGCTCCACCATTTGGTTGACGATAAGATTCACGCGCGTTCCACCGGTCCCTATTCGCTTGTTACGCAACAGCCGCTCGGAGGTAAGGCTCAGTTCGGCGGACAGAGGTTCGGCGAAATGGAGGTTTGGGCGCTTGAGGCGTATGGCGCGGCGTATACTTTACAGGAGATTCTTACTGTTAAGTCGGACGACGTTGTCGGCCGAGTAAAAACGTATGAGGCAATAGTCAAGGGCGAGAACGTTCCGAAGCCGGGGATTCCCGAATCATTTAAGGTTCTTATCAAGGAGCTCCAGTCGCTCGCTCTTGATGTAAACGTGCTTGATATAAACGGTAACAACATTGAGCTGCGAGATACGTCCGACGATGACGAGCCCATAGGCGAGGAGTTCAGGGAAGAGCTGCTCACAACGGTCAATGACGGGATAGCGAGCGGGTTTTCGGAAGTTGAACCGGAGGACGAGATTCTTCGCGATATATTTGAAGAAAAGCCAGAACCTTCCCCCGAAGAAATCGCGGATTTGGAAATTGCAGAGTCTATTAAAGCGATTGAAGACGCGGACAATGAGGACTTGTCTGACGACGAGGACTGAGGGCTTCAAATTGCGGCGTGTGCCGACATTGGAAGAAAGAATGGTGAGTTGTGATGGAATTTAACACCTTTGAATCAATCCAAATCGGGCTTGCTTCTCCGGACAAAATCAGAGAATGGTCTCACGGCGAGGTTAAAAAACCCGAAACAATAAATTACAGAACCCTTAAACCGGAGCGCGACGGCTTATTTTGCGAAAAAATATTCGGACCGCAGAAGGACTGGGAGTGCCATTGCGGAAAGTATAAGAGAATTCGCTATAAAGGCGTAGTCTGCGACCGGTGCGGCGTTGAGGTAACCCGCGCCAAGGTCCGCCGCGAACGCATGGGCCATATTGAGCTGGCGGCGCCGGTGTCGCATATTTGGTATTTCAAGGGAATACCGAGCCGCATGGGATTATTGCTTGATATATCGCCGCACGTGCTCGAGAAGGTGCTTTACTTTGCCCAGTATATTGTTATAGACCCCGGCAGGACGGATCTGAAAAAGAAAGAAGCTCTTTCGGAGAAAGAGTACAATGAAGCGTACGAGAAATACGGTGACCGTTTCCGCGCCGGAATGGGAGCGGAAGCGATTCGCGAATTGCTTGCGGAGATAGACATTGACGCGCTCGCCGCGGAGATTACCGAGGAGCTTAATGTTTCTCAAGGGCAAAAGAAGCTTAAACTGGCTAAACGGCTCGAGGTTGTCGAAGCGTTTCGCAAGTCGAAAAACCGTCCCGAATGGATGATACTTGAAGTTGTGCCGGTAATTCCGCCGGAGATTCGGCCGATGGTTCAGCTTGACGGAGGAAGATTCGCCACCAGCGATTTGAACGACCTCTACCGCAGAGTTATAAACAGAAATAACAGGCTCAAGAGACTTCTCGAGCTCGGAGCGCCCAACATAATTGTACGCAACGAAAAACGAATGCTGCAAGAGGCTGTGGATGCTCTTATTGACAACGGCAGACGCGGCCGCCCAGTAACAGGACCCGGTAACCGTTCTCTTAAGTCGCTGTCGGATATGCTTAAGGGAAAGCAGGGCCGTTTCCGCCAAAACTTGCTCGGCAAGCGTGTTGACTATTCCGGGCGCAGCGTTATCGTTGTAGGACCGGAACTTAAAATCTATCAGTGCGGTCTCCCCAGAGAAATGGCGCTGGAGCTTTTCAAGCCGTTTGTGATGAAGAAACTTGTTGAAGACGGATTTGCGCCTAACATAAAGGGCGCAAAACGTATGGTTGAGCGTGCCAAAACGGAAGTTTGGGACGTTCTTGACAGTGTTATCCGCGAGCATCCTGTGCTTTTGAACCGCGCGCCTACGCTGCACAGGCTCGGGATTCAGGCGTTTGAGCCGATATTGGTGGAGGGCAGGGCGCTTAGGCTGCATCCGCTGGTATGTACTGCGTACAATGCGGACTTCGACGGCGACCAGATGGCGGTTCACGTTCCGCTTTCGCCTGAGGCGCAGAGTGAGGCGCGGTTCCTGATGCTCAGCGCGAACAACCTTTTGAAACCGCAGGACGGCGGCCCCGTTGCGGTTCCGACACAGGACATGGTTTTGGGAAGCTATTATCTGACGCTGCTCAAAGAGGATGAGCCCGGCGCAGGCAAAATTTTTGCAAGCGTTACCGAGGCGATGCTCGCTTACGACGGCAAGGAAGTGGGACTTCATGCTCCGATAAAGGTGCGCATAGAAAAGGAAATTGACGGAGTAAAGCGTTATAAGACTATAGACGCCACGGTTGGAAGATTGATATTTAACTCTAAAATTCCGCAGGACTTGGGGTTTGTTGACCGCTCGAAGCCGGAGAACGCGTTTACGCTGGAGGTAACCGAGCTTGCTACTAAGTCGATGCTTTCAAAAATTGTGGACCGATGCATAAGAATTCACGGAACAACGGAAACTGCAGTTGTTCTGGACGACATTAAAACGCTCGGATATCACTATTCCACGATAGGAGCTATTACGATAAGCGTATCCGATATGGAAATTCCCGCCTCGAAAAAAGAGTATCTTTCCGAGGCCGAGCAGAAGATAGAAGCGATAACAAATTACTACCGCAGCGGCATGATAACCGATGAGGAGAGGTATACGAAGGTTATCGAGACATGGCAGAAAACAAATGACCAGGTTACAAAGGCGCTGATAGACAATCTGGGGCAGTTTAATCCCATTTATATGATGGCGACATCAGGCGCCCGCGGAAGCATAAACCAGATAAGGCAGCTTGCGGGAATGCGCGGACTCATGGCGAACACGCAGGGGCGTACAGTCGAGATTCCGATTCGTTCATCATTCCGCGAGGGACTTAACATTTTGGAATACTTCATTTCTACGCACGGAGCGAGGAAAGGTCTTGCCGATACGGCGCTTCGTACTGCTGACTCAGGGTATCTTACACGCCGCTTGGTCGATGTTTCGCAGGATGTCATTATCCGCGAGGAAGACTGCGGCGTCCGCGAGGGAATTTGGGTCAGCGAAATTGCAGACGGCAAAGAGATTATAGAATCGCTTCGTGACCGCTTGGAAGGCAGAGTGACAGTTGAAGCTGTTACGGACCCCTCAACGGGGGAAATCATCATGGAAGCGAATAGAATCATTTCCCCGGCTGACGCAAAAAGAATAGAGGACGCCGGCGTCAAAACCGTTCATATCAGAAGCGTGCTTTCCTGCCGTGCAAAGGTGGGCGTCTGCGCTCATTGCTACGGAGCAAATCTCGCGGCAGGCGGTGTCATGGTCGATATCGGCGAAGCCGTCGGGATTATCGCAGCGCAGTCCATTGGCGAACCCGGCACACAGCTTACGATGAGAACATTCCACACGGGCGGCGTTGCCGGAGACGACATCACTCAGGGTCTGCCCCGTGTTGAGGAGCTTTTTGAGGCGAGAAAGCCCAAGGGTGTAGCTATAGTAACGGCCATTTCCGGCGTTGTGACTATAAGCAGGGCGAAGGGCAAGACAGAAGTTACTGTGAAAAACGATGAGGAAAATGTCTCGGAAACGTATCTTATTCCTTTCGGGTCCACGCTTAAAATTGGAGAGGGCGATGAAGTTGTCGCAGGCCAGTCGCTCACAAACGGCAGCATAAATCCGCACGATATTCTCAATATCAGCGGCCTGACGTCTGTTCAACAGTATCTTGTTAAAGAAGTACAGCGTGTTTACCGTCAGCAGGGTGTTGATATTGCCGATAAGCATATAGAAGTAATCGTGCGCCAGATGATGAAAAAGGTCAAAATCAGCGCTCCCGGAGATTCCAATTACCTTGTGGGA
Source organism: Clostridia bacterium (assembly GCA_030527235.1). GTDB lineage: Bacteria > Bacillota > Clostridia > UMGS1883 > UMGS1883 > JAUNBL01. Next base: position 7,339 of record JAUNBL010000027.1, read on the forward strand.
GACACTGAGGACAGAATTCTGTTTGCGGACATTGTTGCCGATTATGAGAAAAAGGGTCTCACGCCGCCCAAAGGCGATATCCAGCTTCTCGGTATTACAAAGGCGGCGCTGGCAACGGATTCGTTCCTGTCGGCGGCGTCATTCCAGGAGACAACCCGAGTGCTTACCGATGCGGCGATAAAGGGCAAGGTTGACCCGCTTGTGGGGCTGAAAGAAAATGTAATCATCGGCAAGCTGATTCCCGCCGGAACAGGCATTCCTATGTATCGCGATGTTGAAATTGACGTAAAAAAGGGTGTTTCAACGATGGCGGACTACATGGCGGAGGTTGGAGAGGTACAGGAAGAGGAAGAACCGGCGGAGCAAGAAAATGCTTGACAAGAGTAAAAACTTCTGATATAGTTACAAACTGCATCGTATAATTTGCCGCCGCTAAGGCGGCGGCAGTTATATAAATTTGATACGGGAGGTGAAAAATTAAATGCCAACCTTTAACCAACTTGTCAGAAAAGGCAGGGCAACGTCTGTCTATAAGTCTACGGCGCCCGCGCTTCAAAAGGGTCTCAATTCCCTGAAGAAGAAGCCTACTGACCAGAGTTCTCCGCAGAAAAGAGGAGTGTGCACGGTTGTAAAGACGCAAACCCCCAAGAAGCCTAATTCCGCGCTTCGTAAAGTGGCCAGAGTAAGGCTCTCCAACGGTATTGAAGTGTCCAGCTACATTCCGGGCGTGGGTCACAATCTGCAGGAGCACAGCGTCGTTCTGATTCGCGGCGGCAGAGTTAAGGATTTGCCAGGTGTTCGCTACCATATTATTCGCGGCACTCTGGACGCATCCGGAGTTGCCAACCGCGGTCAGTCGAGATCCAAGTATGGCGCGAAAAAACCCAAAAAGTAATTCTTCCGCACAGGCGGAAAATAGTGCTTCGTGCGGATTTTATATAATTTGGCGTTGCACTTACGGCGGAGGTTTCCGCAGAGTACCTTTGATTTCATAAAATTTTGATGAAGGAGGGAAGAATAGTGCCAAGACGTGGTTTTATTCCCAAAAGAGATGTATTACCGGACCCGGTATACAACGATAAGGTTGTAACAAGACTTATCAATAACATTATGCTTGACGGCAAAAAAGGCGTTGCGCAAAAAATAGTGTACAATGCGTTTGCCATCATCGAAAGCAAGCTCAACAAGGCTCCTCTTGAGGTCTTTCACCAAGCGATGGACAACATTATGCCCGTGCTTGAGGTAAAGGCGCGCAGAGTGGGTGGTGCGACATATCAAGTGCCCATGGAAGTGCGTCCCGAAAGACGCCAAACCTTAGGTCTTCGTTGGTTGACTCTCTATGCCAGAGCGCGCAGTGAAAGAACTATGAGCGAGCGCTTGGCCGCTGAGCTTATGGACGCTTTGAACGGCGTTGGAAATGCGGTCAAAAAGAGAGAAGACACGCACAAGATGGCCGAGGCAAACAGAGCGTTTGCCCATTACAGATGGTAAGCGTTTAAGGAGGAGTATTTTTGCCAAGGAAATTTTCATTAGAAAACACGAGAAACATCGGAATTATGGCCCATATAGATGCCGGAAAAACGACCACTACCGAGCGAATTCTGTTCTACACTGGAAAAACGCATAAGCTCGGCGAAGTTCACGAGGGCGCCGCGACCATGGATTTCATGGAGCAGGAGCAGGAGAGAGGCATCACCATCACTTCGGCAGCGACTACTGCCCAGTGGAACGGACATCGTATCAACATTATAGATACACCGGGTCACGTTGACTTTACAGTTGAGGTTGAGCGTTCGCTTCGAGTGCTTGACGGCAGCGTAACGGTCTTTTGTGCAAAGGGCGGCGTAGAGCCACAGAGCGAGACGGTGTGGCGCCAGGCGGACAAGTACAACGTTCCCCGCATGGCCTATGTCAATAAGATGGATATTATGGGTGCCGACTTTTACAATGTTGTAAAAATGATGAAGGAGCGGCTCAGCTGTAACGCCGTTCCGATTCAGCTGCCTATCGGGGCAGAGGACACATTCCGCGGGATAATCGACTTAGTCGAGATGAAGGCGTATGTGTACTATGATGACCTTGGAAAGGACATCCGCGAGGAGGAAATTCCCGAGGAGCTCCGTGAGACGGCAGAGGAATACCGAGCCAATCTTATTGAATGCGTTTCCGAACAAGACGAAGAACTTATGATGAAGTATCTCGAAGGCGAGGCGCTTTCCAAGGAAGAAATCAAAGCAGGGATACGCACTGCGACGATTGCGGTAAAAATGGTTCCCGTTGTCTGCGGCACGTCGTACAGAAACAAGGGCGTACAAAAATTGCTTGATGCGATAGTTGACTACATGCCCTCGCCTCTTGACATAGCTTCCATCAAGGGAACGCTTCCCAACGGCGAGGAAACAGAGCGTCATTCCAGCGACAGCGAGCCTTTCAGCGCGCTTGCGTTTAAGATTATGACAGACCCGTTTGTAGGTAAGCTTTGCTTCTTCCGCGTCTATTCCGGAACACTTAACACCGGTTCTTACGTGTATAACAGCACAAAGGATAATAAAGAAAGAATCGGACGGATTCTGCTCATGCACGCAAACCACCGCGAAGATATTGAAACCGTTTACGCAGGTGATATTGCGGCGGCGGTAGGCTTGAAAAACACGACGACAGGAGACACTCTCTGTGTGGAGAATGCGCCTGTAATTCTTGAGAAGATGGAGTTCCCCGACCCGGTTATCCGCGTGGCCATAGAGCCCAAGACGAAAGCCGGTCAGGAAAAGATGGGCATTGCTTTGGCAAAACTTGCCGAAGAGGACCCCACATTCAAAACCTATACGGATGATGAAACAGGCCAGACCATTATCGCCGGTATGGGCGAGCTCCACCTGGAGATTATCGTTGACAGGCTTCTGCGCGAATTCAAGGTTGAGGCAAACGTGGGCAGGCCGCAGGTATCCTACAAGGAGACCATCCGCAAGAGTGTCAGAGCCGAGCAAAAGTACGCGCGGCAAAGCGGCGGTAAAGGTCAGTATGGTCACGTTGTGCTTGAAATTGAGCCTCTTGAAGCCGGCGGCGGGTACGAGTTTGTTAACAAAATCGTCGGCGGCGCCATTCCCAAAGAGTATATTCCGGCGGTTGACGCAGGTATCCAGGGCGCTATGCAAAACGGCGTTTTGGCGGGATATAATGTCGTTGATATCAGGATAACGCTTGTGGACGGTTCCTATCACGAGGTTGACTCGTCTGAAATGGCTTTCAAAATCGCCGGCTCTATGGCGTTTAAGGACGGCTGCAAAAAGGCAGAACCCGTGCTCAAGGAACCAATCATGCAGGTTGACGTACTTGTTCCCGAGGAGTATATGGGCGATGTTATGGGCGACCTTAACTCCCGCCGCGGACAGATACAGGGTATGGAGGCCCGCAACGGAGCGCAGGCAATCAGCGCACATGTGCCGCTGAGTGAAATGTTCGGCTATGCGACAGACCTTCGCAGCAAGACTCAGGGACGAGGCACATACTCTATGAGTCCGAGCCACTATGAGGAAGTGCCCAAGAGCATTATGGAAGGCATAATTGACACGCGCGGCAAAAAACAATTAAAATAACTATTGCTTTTTTCCGTAAAACGTATTAGAATTATATAAAAACAAAAAGTAAAGTATAAAGGAGGCTATTCCAAATGGCAAAAGCAAAGTATGAAAGAACCAAACCCCATGTTAACATCGGCACAATCGGTCACGTTGACCACGGTAAAACCTCTCTTACGGCTGCTATTACAAAGGTTCTCGGCTTTAAGGGTCAGGCTGCTTACACGGCTTACGACCAAATTGACAAAGCGCCCGAAGAGAAAGCAAGAGGAATCACAATTTCCACAGCTCACGTTGAGTACGAGACGGATAACCGTCACTATGCACACGTTGACTGCCCCGGCCATGCCGACTATGTTAAGAACATGATTACCGGCGCAGCTCAGATGGACGGCGCGATTCTTGTTGTAAGCGCGGCGGACGGTCCGATGCCCCAGACGCGTGAGCACATTTTGCTCGCCCGCCAGGTTGGCGTACCCTACATCGTTGTTTTCCTTAACAAGACCGACCAGGTTGACGATCCCGAGCTTCTTGAACTTGTTGAAATGGAAGTTCGCGACCTCCTCACTGAGTATGAGTTCCCCGGAGACGATGTTCCGATTGTAAAAGGAAGCGCGCTGCAGGCGCTGGAGTCCTCTTCTACGGACATCAATGACCCCGTATACGCGCCCATTGCAGAGCTCATGAACGCTGTTGATGAGTATATCCCCACACCTCAGAGACCCACCGACCTTCCGTTCCTTATGCCTGTTGAGGACGTATTTACAATTACAGGCCGCGGCACGGTTGCTACGGGCAGAGTTGAGAGAGGCGTACTCACTCTTAACGAGGAAGTTGAAATCGTTGGCCTTACCGACGAGAAGAAGAAAGTTGTAGTTACCGGTATCGAAATGTTCAAGAAAACTCTTGACCGTGCCGAAGCCGGCGATAACGCAGGTATTCTTCTCCGTGGTGTTGCCAGAACAGATATTGAAAGAGGTCAGGTTCTTGCGAAACCCGGTACGATTCAGCCCCACACGAAGTTCGTAGGTCAAATCTACGTCCTTACGAAGGAGGAAGGCGGCCGTCATAAGCCCTTCTTCTCCAACTACCGTCCCCAGTTCTATTTCAGAACAACGGACGTTACGGGCGTTATCACGCTTGAGCAGGGTGTTGAAATGTGTATGCCCGGCGACCATGCTAAGATTAGCGTAGAGCTTATCACTCCTATTGCTATCGAAGAAGGTCTTCGTTTCGCTATCCGTGAGGGCGGCAGAACAGTAGGAAGCGGCGTTGTTGCTTCTATTCAGGAGTAATCGCGGATAAATACCGATTGAGAACAATTTGATTTTAGGCGACGGCATGTGGAGATTTCTCCATATGCCGTCTGTTTTTTTCGCCTGAGTATTTTGTATTGCATTTTTGCACTGCAGAGTGTATAATTATACAAAAAGGTATTTAGGAAGTGTTTAATGTGCGAATAGCCATGATAGCCAATTTGAATAAGGAACACGCCCTGCAAACGGTGGAAAGGCTGATAACCTTGCTGGGAGCCGGCGCCGAAGTCATTGCAGAGAAGGCGCTTGAGCCTTTTATAAAAGGTTTTGCGGCAAAAGAGGACGCGGAGCTTTTTCAAAGCGCCGATGCAGTTGTAGTGCTGGGGGGCGATGGGACAATTCTTTCTGCGGCTCGCCGCTGCGCCGTTTACGGCAGTCCCATTATAGGAATCAATATGGGGCATTTGGGCTTTCTCACGACGATGGAAAGCGGAAATATAGAAGCGGCGGCAAAAAAGATTCTGGACTTTGATTTTCAAATTGAAGAGCGGATGATGCTTCGGGCGGAAATTATGGGCGGAGGTCAGATACTCGCTGCGTATCATGCACTGAACGATGCTGTTGTCTGCCGTGCCGTGCCGGACAGGATTCTCAATCTTTCCATAACGGAACGCGGCGGATTTGTAAGCGATTTTTGCGCCGACGGCGTTGTTTTAGCAACGCCCACCGGCTCGACGGCGTATTCGCTCTCCTGCGGAGGACCGCTTGCGTATCCGAGCGCGCAGATGATTTTGGTAACCCCGATTTGTCCGCACGCGCTGAGTGCAAGACCGATGGTTATGCAGCCGGATGCGGACATAAGAATTTGCGCGCGCGGCGAGGCGCGCCTTTCGATAGACGGGCAAGACGGGCGCGAACTTATGCCGGGCGAAACGGTGCGGATAACAAAGTCGCCTTATCTGACAAGGCTGGCGCGTATTGAAGGCAAAGATTTCTATTCGCTTGTCGAAACCAAACTGGGAGGAAGATTTTCACATGAGACTTGAAAGACAGTACGCGATACAAAAACTTATTAAGGAAGAAGAAATTGAGACTCAAGCCGCGCTCACCCAGCGATTGTCACAAATAGGGTATGATGTTACGCAGGCGACGGTTTCGCGAGACATACGGGAAATGGGACTTATGAAAAAGCTTTCCAACGGCAGATATATTTATGCCTTGAGCGATACGCTTGCTGACAGCGAGATAAGCGACAGGTTTGAAATTATTTTCCGCAAGTGTGTTACGGCGATAGATTATGCACTTAACAATATCGTAGTTAAGACACTCCCCGGCATGGCTCAGGCGGCCGGCGCCGCGCTGGACACAATGCATCTTTCCGAGGTTGTGGGTACTATTGCCGGAGACGATACGGTATTTATGGTGGTGCGAAATGAGGAGTCTGCGAGGCGGCTTGTGTATAAACTCCGCGCCCTGACAGACATATAACCGCCTCAAAAAAGGAGAGAATGTAATGCTGACAGAGCTTACAATAGATAATGTAGCCGTAATCGAACACGCTCAAGCGGTTTTTGGAAGCGGATTTTGCGTTCTTTCCGGCGAAACCGGCGCCGGCAAGAGTCTGCTCATTGACTCGCTCAACATGGTTTTGGGCAAACGCACCGCGCGCGATATTATACGCGGCGGAGAGCGCTCCGCATCGGTTAAAGCGGTATTTTACGCGCCGTGGAGTGAAAATCTGCTTCGTGAAATGCTGATAGAGCCGGAGGAGGATGGCACGTTGATTCTTTCGCGCGTGATAGAAAGCGGGGGGCGCAATCTCTGCCGGATAAACTCAAGTACGGTAACGCTGTCGCAGCTGCGTGATATTGGCGACAGCCTTGTCATAATTCATGGTCAGCACGATAATCAAAAGCTGCTTTGTCCTGCAGAACACCTGTCAATACTGGATGCCTATGCGGAAAACAGCGCGGTTTTGGCGGACTATAAAAATAAATATGCTGACTTCCGGAGCGCAGCGCAGGAGCTTAGCGAGCTTAAAGCGATGGGCGAAAAACGTGACGCGCGAATAAAAAGCCTGGAGGAATCCATAGGCGAGCTTAAGGCCTTAAACCTGAAAGACGGCGAAGAGGTGAAGCTGCGCGAAAGGCTTAACATCCTGCGCCACTGCGAGCACATGGCGCAGACGCTTTGCGAGGCGAACGACGCGCTGAACGGAGCGGGTGATGCGAAGAATAACCTCTATCGAGCAATGCAGGCGCTTGAGAAAGCGGCGCAGATAGACGCATCGCTGAAAGATACGGCGGAAAATATAGCCGACGCGTATTACCGCATTGAGGACGCGGCGCTTACCGTGGCCGACAGGCTGGCTTCGGATGACTACAGCGAATTTGAGATGGACGCGCTTCAGACAAGGCTTGATACCATTGAAAAAATGCAGACCAAATACGGAATGGATTTACAGTCGGAGCTTGAAAAGATGGAACGTGAGAGCCTTGACTTGGAAGACTTTTCCGAAACACTGCAAAAAAAAGAACGAGAATACGCGGTGCTCCTTGCCCAGGCGCAAACGGCGGCGAACGCTCTGACAAAAAGCCGTGAGGATGCGGCAAAGCGGCTATGTGCAACGGTGGGTGAAACATTAGAGTATCTCGATATGCCCAAGGTCAGAATGGAATTTAGCTTCACATCGGGTCCGCTCACATCCCACGGCGCGGAAAGCGGAGAAATGCTCGTGGCCACATCGCCCTCAGAACCCCCGAAAGAGCTTGCCAAAATTGCATCCGGCGGCGAGCTCTCACGCATAATGCTCGCTATTCGGAGCGCTTTTGCAGCTCATGGCGGCAGCGCCACGCTGCTCTTTGACGAAATAGACAGCGGGGTGTCGGGCCGCGCGGCGGACAGAATTGCGTCTTTGCTGGCGGCGCTCTCACGCACAAGGCAGGTCATATGCGTTACTCATCTTGCACAGATTGCGGCGGCGGCGGACTGTCACCTGCTTGTGGAGAAGGACACGTCTTCGGATGTTTTCCGCGCGAGTGTGACAAGGCTTGATGATGTTCTGCGTGTCAGCGAGGTGGCAAGAATTATCGGCGGCGAGAATATTACCCCCGCCACGATTGAAGCGGCAAAGGATATGATTGCGGAAAGAAAACGCACTGAAAATGATTGAAAATGTGATTGAAGCTCACGCTCAAAAATGGTATACTGTTATGAAACGGAGGTGTGAAAGTGGAACAGATAGGTGAAATTATAGAAGTGAGTGGAAATATGGCGCGGGTAAGGATAAAGCGCGCTTCCTCCTGCGGAGAAAACTGTGCCGAATGCAAAGGCTGCACCTCCACCTCTACCACTCTTGACGCGATAAACGAGGTCAACGCCGCAGCAGGCAATATAGTTCGGCTTGAGATGAACAGCGCATCGTTCGTACTGCTTTCGTTTATAGGCTACATTCTCCCTATTGTAATTATGATTGCGGCATACAAAATCACCTTTTCGTTTTCCGACAACATGATTGTGTCGGACGCGGTCGCGGTCGCGGCATTGCTGCTGACATTCGGCGTGTTTTGGTGGCTTGACCGTATCGGGGTGCATCCAAAAAGATTTTCCAGCAGGATTACGAGGATAATAGACGAATGATAAAGATTGTTACCGGCCATTTCGGCAGCGGCAAAACCGAACTCGCGCTCAATATGGCGCTGGAGGCGGGAAAAGGCTGTGCCGTTGTGGATATAGATATAGTAAACCCGTACTTTCGTACGAATGACGTGCGCGATATGCTTGCCGCCAAGGGCATAGACGTCATAGCGTCAAGATACGCATCGTCGAATGTGGACATTCCGATTGTCCCTGCCGAAGCGCTTTCTGCGTTTGAACGCAAAAGCACGGCGATATTCGATGTGGGGGGCGATGCGGACGGTGCGGCGGCTCTCGGCCGTTTCCACGAGGCTTTTTGCACATCCGGCTATGAGATGCTCTTCGTTGTAAATACTCGCCGGCCGCTTACCAGAAATGCGGACGAGATTATTGAATATATGCGCGAGATAGAGGCGGTAAGCCGCCTTGAAGTCACGGGAGTTGTGAACAGCACCAATCTCGGAGACGAGACTACTGCGGCAATAGTAAACGAGGGCGTGCCGATATGTATGAACGTCTGTGAAAAAACGGGCAAGAAATTCATGTTTTCAACTGCGGCGCCCCATGTTGCTAAGGATGTAGAGGGAAGCGTCAAAATGATTGAAAGATACATGACATTACCATATTGAGTAAGGAGTGATATTTATGGCGAAGGTAACCTTTAACGAGGATAGGTGCAAAGGCTGCGAGCTTTGTACAACGGTTTGCCCCAAAGGTATCGTACACATGGCGAAGCATCGCCTGAACGCGAAGGGTTTTCATCCCGCGGAGGTAACGGACCAGGAGCAGTGCATAGGCTGCGCCTTTTGCGCTACTATATGCCCTGATGTCGTAATCGAAGTGGAAAAATAAACGGAAAGGAAGATTACTATGAGCGAAAAAGTTTTAATGAAGGGAAACGAAGCTCTTGCCGAGGCCGCAATACAGGCAGGCTGCCGTTTATTCTTCGGTTATCCCATAACTCCGCAGACAGAGGTCTCGGCGTATATGGCAAAAAAAATGCCTAAAATCGGAGGCACGTTTTTGCAGGCGGAAAGCGAGGTCGCCGCAATTAATATGGTCTACGGTGCGGCGGGCGCGGGAGCGCGTGTTATGACAAGCTCATCAAGCCCCGGCATAAGCCTCAAGGCCGAAGGAATCTCCTATATTGCCGGCGCGGATTTGCCGTGCGTAATCTGCAACATTGTGCGCGGCGGCCCGGGTCTTGGCGGCATTCAACCTGCCCAGAGCGACTATTTTCAGGCGACAAAGGGCGGCGGCCACGGAGACTACAAACTGATAGTCCTTGCCCCCTCCGGCATTCAGGAGCTTGTTAATCTCACGGTTGAGGCGTTTGATTTGGCTGATGCATATCGTATGCCCGTTATGATTATGGGCGACGGTATGCTCGGTCAGATGATGGAGCCGGTCGCCTTTGGCTCATACACGCCGCGAAAGCTGGAGGAAAAAACATGGGCGGCGAACGGCACTGCCGGCAAGAGGAAGCATAACGTCATCAATTCGCTTTATATCCAGCCTGACGAGCTTGAAAACCTTGTCGTTGCACGGTATAAAAAGTATTCGGAAATTGAGCGGACCGAAGTCAAGCTTGAGGAGTATATGTGCTCTGACGCCGAAATTATCATGGTGTCTTACGGGACCACTGCCCGCATCGTCAAAAGCGCGATAAAAATACTGCGAGAAAAAGGCGTTAAGGCGGGTCTTATACGCCCGATAACGCTTTGGCCGTTCCCCGGCAAAACCATCTCACAGTACGCGGACAGGGTGAAAAATTTCCTCGCCGTTGAAATGAGCATGGGTCAAATGGTTGAGGACGTGCGCCTTGCCGTAAACGGCGAAGCGGATGTGGCGTTTTTCGGCAGAACGGGCGGCGTCGTACCCTCGCCCGCCGAAGTCGTGGCGAAAGTTGAAAGCATTTTGGGAGGTGCTGCGAAATGACAAAAGTATTCCAAAAACCTCATGCGCTGTGCGACGTCCCGCTGCATTATTGTCCCGGCTGCTCGCACGGCATAGTACACCGTCTCGTTGCGGAGGTTATAGACGAACTCGGTATCGAAGGCAGCACAATTGGCGTCGCGCCGGTCGGCTGTGCGGTATTTGCGTATAATTACTTCGAGTGCGACATGCAGGAGGCAGCTCACGGCCGCGCCCCTGCCGTGGCAACAGGAATAAAGCGCGCCCTGCCCGACAAGGTAGTGTTCACCTATCAGGGAGACGGGGACCTTGCCGCCATCGGTACCGCCGAAACGGTGCATATTGCCACTCGCGGCGAAAAGGTTACTACAATATTCATCAATAACGCTATCTACGGCATGACAGGCGGCCAAATGGCGCCAACAACTCTGCCGGGTCAGATAACTCAGACAACACCCTACGGACGCGATGTGTCAACACAGGGATACCCGGTCCGCGTGTGCGAGATGCTTTCCACACTTGACGGAGTTGCGCTTGCAGCCCGCGTAGCGGTTAACAATATAAAAAATATTAAAGCGGCAAAGGCCGCCGTCAAAAAAGCGTTTGAGTACCAGATTCAAGGCCTTGGCTACTCTATTGTGGAGGTTGTGAGTTCGTGTCCGACGAACTGGGGCTTATCTCCGAAAGAGGCTGTAAAGTGGCTCGAAGATAACATGCTTGCATATTATCCGCTTGGCGTGTATAAGGACAAAGGGGAAGGAGCTGACGCGAAATGACGTATGAGACGATAATGGCGGGCTTCGGCGGACAGGGTATTCTTTTCGCGGGCAAACTCATGGCGTACTGCGGAATGGTTGAGGAAAAAGAGCTTTCGTGGCTCCCGTCCTACGGGCCGGAGATGCGCGGCGGCACGTGTAACTGTCACGTTATTGTTTCCGATGAGCCTATCAGCTCTCCGTTCATTACGGCGCCGGATATACTCATGGCGATGAACCTTCCCAGCCTTGACAAGTTTGAGAACGCGGTAAAAACAGGCGGCGCTATTGCATATGACTCGTCGCTGATTTCCCGTGCCGTTGTGCGCGGCGATGTCACCGCAGTTGCGGTGGACGCCACTAGGCTTGCGGACGAAATGGGCGTGGGCAAGCTTGCCAACATGGTGCTTTTCGGCGCGCTGGTAAAATCGGTCGGGCTGTGCTCGTTTGAAATTCTTGAAAAAGCTCTCAAGAAAACCATCCCCCCGTCCAAAGCGGCGCTTCTTGAATCCAATGTAAAGGCGCTCCGCGCAGGTTACGAGGCCGTATAACAAAGCCGCGCTTTTGGCAGCGCAATATTTGCTTGGGAGATAAAGTATGAGAAAAACAAAAATAATTTGTACCTTGGGTCCCTCAACGCAGGGCGCGACGCTGCGAGACCTTGCTGAAAACGGCATGAACGTGGCGAGACTCAATTTTTCGCACGGCAACCACCAAATGCACAAGGCGAACATAGACGCAGTGAAGGCGCTGCGTGACGAGCTGGACATCCCGATTGGCATTATGCTTGATACCAAAGGTCCGGAAATCCGTATAGGCTCGTTCACACAAGGCTCTGTAACGCTGCGTGAAGGCGCGCGTTTTACGCTCACCACGCAGGCGGTGGAGGGGAATGAGGAAAGAGTCTCGGTCACATATTCCAAACTCCCGCGCGAGGTAGAAATCGGCACGCAGATTCTTGCGGACGACGGCCTGATAGAGCTTCGCGTCGAACAATGCACAGAGACGGACGTGGTCTGCACCGTTGTGAACGGCGGGGTTTTGTCCAACAATAAAAGCATTAACCTGCCGGGCGTACACCTTTCCATGCCTTATATGAGCGCGCGTGACGAGGAGGACATCGCCTTCGGTGCGAAAGAAGGCGTGGACATCGTTGCCGCTTCGTTCACAAGACATGCTGCGGACATTTTAGAGGTTCGCCGCGTGCTGAAGGAGAACAACGCGGAGGACACAATGGTTATCGCCAAAATAGAAAACCGGGACGGCGTGGACAATATCGATGAAATAATCGCTGTCAGTGACGGAGTCATGGTAGCGCGCGGCGATATGGGAGTTGAGATTGCAATAGAAGAACTTCCATGGATTCAAAAAACCATAATCAAAAAATGCTATGCCGCAGGCAAGGTCGCCATTACGGCGACGCAGATGCTTGACTCGATGATTCACAACCCCCGCCCAACCCGTGCCGAGGTAACAGACGTTGCCAACGCCGTATATGACGGCACGAGCGCAATAATGCTCTCAGGCGAAACGGCGGCGGGCAAATACCCGCTTGAAAGCCTGCTGACTATGGCGCGTATTGCCAAGGCAACGGAGCGTTCCATCAACTATAACAAGCGGTTTCTGGCTGCCGATTTAGGTGACCCGACTGTTACTAACGCCATCGGCCACGCCACAGCTGCAAGCGCGATAGACCTTGGCGCGAGCGCGATAATAACCGTTACGCAGTCAGGCTACAGCGCGCGTATGGTGTCAAAATACCGCCCCTATTGCCCGATTATCGCTCCGACGACAAGCCGCAGGGCATATTACAAACTTGCCCTTTCCTGGGGAGTTCTGCCGCTTATGAACAGTGAGAAGCAGACGCTCGAGGAGCTTTTTGAAGGCGCGCTCGAGTGCGCAAAACGCGGCTATTCGCTTCGCGAGGGCGATATTGTGGTTATGACCGGAGGCAACAGAATGAGAATGAGCGGCAGCACAAATGTGCTTATGGTTGCCCGTGCATAAAAAATTTTCAAAAAAAGTCTTGACAGCGCCTTGGCTATGTGTTATAGTAGCTATACCGCGCTTGTTGGGCTTTTTTTATTGTGCAAATGAGCGGTAAAAATTTCGCGGGAGGTGCGACAAAGTGAGAGTAAAAATCACAATGGCTTGCTCGGAGTGCAAGCAGAGAAATTACGACACCATGAAGAACAAAAAGAACGACCCCGACAGACTTGAGATGAACAAGTATTGCCGTTTCTGCCGCAAGCATACGCTGCATAAAGAAACGAAGTAGTTTAAGAGGAGTATACAAAATGAGTGAAGTTGTAAAAAAAGAAGGCTTTTTCACGAAAGTCATAAAATTTTTCAAGGGCGTTAAGTCAGAGCTTAAAAAAGTGGTTTGGCCTACGTGGAAGCAGCTTTTGAACAATACGTGGATAGTGGTAGTTGCGATACTTATTATCGGACTTATTATCTTCGGGTTGGACTTGCTTTTCCAATTTCTCATCATGAATTTGCTTCTGGGTGCCTGATGCCCTATTTTGTGAAGGAGGCTCCGCCGCATGAGCGATAGTGAATTCAAGTGGTATGTTGCCCATACTTATTCGGGGTATGAGAATAAGGTAAAGGCAAATATAGAAAAAACGGTTGAGAACCGCGGCCTTCAAAACTTGATAAACGACGTTCGCATTCCCATGGAAGACGTTGTTGAAATTAAGGACGGAGAGAAACGCGTTGTACAGCGCAAGGTGTTTCCCGGCTATGTTTTCGTAAAGATGATAATGACTGATGAAACATGGTACATAGTCCGCAATACGCGCGGCTGTACAGGCTTTGTCGGTCCGGGCTCCAAGCCTGTCCCGCTCAGCGAGACGGAGGTCATGAAAATGGGCGTGGAAGAAGTTGCAATAGATATCGACGTTGCAGTTGGCGATACGGTTCGTATTACCGAAGGCAGCATGGAAGGCTTCATGGGCGAAGTGCTCTCAATAAACAAAGAGAAGCGCAGCGTCAGCGTAATGGTGACAATGTTCGGCGGCAGAGAGATGCAGGTGGACGTTGACCTTACGGCTATAGAACCGCTCGACTAAAAGCGTATTGCGCCCGCTGCGGGCGTTATATAGTGGGAGGAAGGCTCGCGCCTTCCGCCATTCACCACATTTTTTCTAAGGAGGTGCAGACCATGGCTCAAAAGATTATAGGCTACATTAAACTGCAAATTCCCGCGGGAAAGGCGACTCCGGCTCCCCCGGTAGGCCCCGCTCTCGGTCAGCACGGTGTTAATATCGTGCAGTTTACGAAGGAGTTCAACGAGAGAACCGCGAAAGACGCGGGACTGATTATCCCCGTCGTAATCACCGTTTACGCCGACCACACGTTCTCGTTCATTACGAAAACGCCGCCGGCGGCAGTGCTTATTAAGAAAGCGTGCAAAATTGAAAAGGGCAGCGGCGTCCCGAACAAGGACAAGGTTGCCGTAATTTCCAAGGACGCTCTCCGCGAGATAGCGGAAATCAAAAAACCCGACCTTAACGCGGCAAGCGTTGAGGCGGCAATCAGTATGATTGCGGGCACGGCGAGAAGCATGGGCATAACGGTCGAGGAATAAGGAATAAGTGGGAGGAATTTTTTTCCGAGTAACCACAAGGAGGTAAATCAGATGAAGCATGGTAAAAAATATAAAGAGAGCCTGAAGCTCGTTGAGCGAGGCAGACAGTATGACGTTGCCGAGGCTATGGAGCTTGTTGTTAAAACGGCCACGGCTAAGTTCGACGAGACGGTTGAGGCTCATATTAAGCTGGGTGTAGACTCGCGTCACGCCGACCAGCAGGTCAGAGGCGCCGTAGTTCTCCCCCATGGTACAGGTAAAACAATCCGCGTACTTGTTTTCGCTAAGGGCGACAAGGTGGCCGAGGCGGAAAGCGCCGGAGCTGACTATGTCGGCGGCGAGGAGTACGTGACAAAGATTCAGAGCGAGGGCTGGCTGGATTTTGATGTTGCCATTGCAACGCCGGACATGATGGGTGTCGTGGGCAAGATAGCAAGAGTTCTCGGCCCCAAGGGCATGATGCCCAATCCCAAGGCGGGCACGGTAACGATGGATGTCGCCAAGGCCGTTGCAGAGGTTAAGGCCGGTAAGATTGAGTACCGTCTTGACAAGACGAACATAATCCATTGCCCCGTAGGCAAGGTCTCCTTCGGCGCGGAAAAGCTGGGCGAGAACTTTTCCACCCTCTTGAACGCCGTAATCAAGGCGAAACCCGCTGCGGCAAAGGGTCAGTACCTTAAGAGCGTGGCAATAGCCAGCACTATGGGTCCCGGCATCAAGATTTCCGCATCCAAAATCGCACAGTAAGTTAATTTCCGCGCGCTTGCGCGTTAATTAAATATTTCTCCATAGACAGCAGGCATCCAGATAAGCCCTGCCGAGGAACAGCTTTTGAATTACCGAGAGTTCTTTGCGTCTATGGGCAAAGAACTCTTATTATTTTAATTTGTGAGGTGATAAAATGCCAAGTCAGAGAGTTCTCGAGGAAAAGAAGCGGACGGTCGCCGAATTGAAGGAAAAGCTTCAAAACGCCGTCAGCGCAGTGTTTGTGGACTATTGCGGACTTAGCGTTGCGCAGGACACGGAGCTTCGCAATAAGCTTCGCGAGGCGAATGTGGAGTACCGCGTTGTGAAAAACACGCTTACGCGCTTCGCCGCGAAAGAACTGGGTCTGGACGAGTTGGACGAAATCCTTAACGGTCCCACATCACTCGCCGTCAGCATGACCGACGAGGTCGCCCCCGCAAAAATTCTTGCGGAGTTTGCCAAGAAGAACGAGCAGCTTGAAATCAAATCGGGCCTGCTTGACGGTAAGGTTATCTCCATTGAGGAGATTAAAACACTTGCCGATACGCCGTCGCGTGATGTGCTTATCGCCAGAATCATGGGCAGCCTTAACTCGCCCGCGTCTAAGCTTGCAAGAACATTGCAGGCGCTGGTCGATAACGGCGTAGAGCCTTCCGAAATCCAAAAGGGCGCACCGGCGGCGGCGGAGGAAGCCCCCGCCCCGACAGAGGAAGCGCCGTCAGCGGCGGCGGAAGAAACTCCCGCCCAGACAGAGGAAGCTCCTCCGGCAGCGGAAGAAACGGCGGACCAAGAGCCTAAAACCGAAGAATAATTTTATTAACAGGAGGTAAGAAAACAATGAGTAAGATTGAAACGATAATTGCGGAAATCAAAGAGTTGAAGCTCCTTGAAGTTGCCG
The DNA here is from genome assembly GCA_030527235.1 of Clostridia bacterium. Classification (GTDB taxonomy): domain Bacteria; phylum Bacillota; class Clostridia; order UMGS1883; family UMGS1883; genus JAUNBL01. The sequence goes on from JAUNBL010000027.1 coordinate 23,715, forward strand.
AGCTTGTAAAGGCAATGGAGGAAGAGTTTGGCGTAAGCGCGGCAGCGCCGGTAGCGGTAGCTGTTGCGGGCGGACCTGCCGCAGGCGCAGCCGCGGAGGAAAAGACAGAGTTCGATGTTGTCCTTACAGAGGCGGGCGCTGAGAAGATTAAGGTTATCAAAGTTGTTCGCGAGCTCACCGGTCTTGGCCTTAAAGAGGCGAAGGACGCTGTTGACAAAGCTCCCACAACGCTTAAGGAAGCTATCGGCAAGGACGATGCCGAGAAGTACAAGGCCGCCCTTGAAGAAGTCGGCGCGAAAGTTGAACTCAAATAATTTCACATCAAAAAATCCTGCCTTATACGGGCAGGATTTTTTATGAATTTATAAATTGAAGACCAATCCGGCGAGCGCGCCGAAAACAAGCCATATAAGCGGGTGCAGCTTCCTAAGCGGAGTAAAGAACATCAGCGCAAGCGCGCCGGCGGCGAGCGCAAGCGTGCCGGCGCTCACCACCCCGATTTGCCATATCCCGATAACGGCGGAGAGGATAAGCCCTGTCACAGCAGGACGAATAGCGTAAAAGGCGGCCGTGACCATGCTGTTTTTCCCGAACAACGCCAAAAATTTTGCAACCAGTATTATAATAACAAGCCCCGGCAGCACAAGCGCAACCGTAGCCGTTATCCCGCCCCAGACACCCCCGACATGGAAGCCGACGTACGTTGCCATGTTAATTCCGAGCGGGCCGGGCGTACCCTCGCTGACAGCAATCATGGCGGTAAGCGTCTTGGTGTCGTACCAGCCGCTCGTCTTGGCAAGCTCCATCAGGAACGGCAGTGTAGCCGGACCGCCGCCTATTGCGAAGAGGCCAATTTTGAAAAACTCGTAAAACAACCTCAAATATATCATGCGCGTCCCCTCCTTGCCAGTATTCCGATAAGAGCCGCAATTACCACCACGCCTACCGTCGGGAACGGGGTAAAAAACGCCGTCGCCGCCGCAGCCGCCAAAAGCAGCATGCACAGCGCGTCCTTCACGCTCTTTTTCGCAAGCGTGAAAACAGTGCACCCCATAAGCGCGCAGACTATAGCGCGCACGCCGCGAAGAGCGCGCTCCACATAGCCGTCGCCCATGATGTTTGCGAGAAAGGCGGCGATTATTGTTATAATTATCACAGAAGGCGTCACCATCCCCGCCGTAGCAGCAACAGCGCCCAAAACACCGCCCTCTTTATAGCCGATGAAGGTGGAGGTATTCACTGCTATAATCCCCGGCGTACACTGCCCCACCGCGTAATAGTCCAAAAGCTCGTCCTCCGTAGCCCAGCCGCGGTTGTCCACGATTTCCCGCTTCAAAAGCGGCAGCATCGTGAGCCCTCCTCCGAACGTCATAACTCCTATTTTTGCAAAGGCAAGAAAAAGGCGCAAGTACAACATGAAAATAACCTCCAAGTCCGAGTTCACAAAGATTTAACAAAGAGTCGGCGTCTGCATTGTGTATTTTACCACACAAACACGGCTTTTACAACATAAAAATCCCAACAAAATGTGGTGTCTGCGCCCTATCCTCTACTATATAGTGTTACTGCGCGCGGCATGTAAGTTTTTTTCAAGAAAACGCTTGACATTTTGCATCTTAGGGTATATAATCCTATATGCAAAGTAGGCGACTGTCCGTTTTTGCGTTTATTGTCATTCTTGAAAATCTTAGGGACAGCCGCGCTTTGGGTAAATTGAGTACAAAATTTTTACATATTTCACAATGGGAAAGGGTTGTTTATCATGAGAAAGGAAACTCAGTACGCAAAGCCGGAGTTAACCGTGCGTCAAATTCGTTCGCGCACGACGTTTGCAAGCATATCCGGAGCTCTCCAGAATTGGGCGACGGAACAGCAGCTGGGCACATTGACCGATAGCAACGTCGGCAGCTACAGCCTGGGGAGCGCCCCCGGGAATTCAGTTCAGGCTATTGACGAGAGCGGAGACCAGGACCTGGTCGAGTAAACTTGAGAAGGAATTTAATTGCATAGGAATATGCTTTAATTTAAGGGAGGAGAGATTTAGAATGAGACTCAAAAAAGGAATATCATTGCTTGTTGCACTTGCAATGGTGTTCACGGTTGTTTCGCTTATGCCCATGAGCGCAAGCGCAGACACGTACGTGAGCGGAGATGGGCTGTCGTACGGTGGACAGGCGTACACGGTGCAGAGCGACAACCTTATTACAAACGGTTTCTTTACTAACGGCACAACCGGCTGGACAAACCGCGTCGGTACCGCCATCGCCGGCTACACTGTGGAAACAGGCACCGGCCCCGGAGGCATTAATGTGCTTGTGGGTACAGGTTCCGGCGGCGCAAGGTCTACAACTTCAATCGGAATGTCATGGACGGTTGAGGTTGGCAAGATGTACTATGTTTCCTGGTACTGGGGAGGCACGGCGCCTACTTCTAACAACTATCAGTACAACAAAATGTACGGCGCATGCCCTGAGTACCTGGCGAGCGCTACGCGCTGGGTTGGCGGCTCGTATACAAAGAACGAGTTTGTGTTTACAGCAACGACAACGGCGCTGCAGTTTATGGGGAGCTGGACGAATTCCGGCAGCAGATATGCCGGCTTTGAGCTTTACGAGGTAGCTGTTGCGACAAGCGCTCCGATTACGATAGAGTACAGAGAAGCGGGCGCAAACACGGCGTTTCTCACTTTAGACGCTACAGGAGCAATCGGCTCTCCGTATAAATATACGGCTCCGGAAACTTATACTGACGAGACGAGTATATACCAGCTTCAGGCGCAGCCTGCGTCGATAAATGTTACGGGCACGGACGATACCGTTATTGTGTACTACTACAAAACGGCATCGATAATAGCTACCAATCTCGTGGAGAACAGCAGCTTTACGGATGCGCTTACCACGCAAACGGCGCTTGGCGATGGCAGCGGCTGGCTTACGAAAACCGGAACGTCGTCCTATGCGGCTCCGGCGGCAGCTTCGCACGTAACCACGTTTGGGCGCACGGACAGCTATTCGATTACGCCGACGATAAACGCCGGCGGCAGCTCGGAGAACGGAAATCTTATAGGCGTATTTAACCTGAAGCAGGACGGAACGGCTCCGGCGGCGGGAACAAAGTACCGCTTCAGCTTCTGGAGATATTCCGACACCAGTACCTCCGTAACGCTGACGGTCGGCCTTACGAATCCGGCAACGGATAACGCGCAGGTTGTCGAGGCGTGCGGCGGCTTGGGCAATTCCGATGCCAGCGCGGTAAGCTGTAACCTCAGCGGCCTTCCGACGGGCGAGTGGACGCAGATGAGTTATATTCTGACAGCGGACGGCACGGTAACGGCGGCGCAGTTCTACCCCCGCTGGGCAGGCGCTTCCGCAACATTCTTTGACGATTTTGAGCTTTATGAGTATGAGGATGCAACCGCTTCGGTAGAGATTAACTACTACGACAGCACGGACAGCGCTAATGTAGTAAGGCTTTCGGGTACGCCGGCTGTAACGCTTGAAGGCTATGTTTCGGGCGCGGCGGGCAGCGTTGATGTGCCGGTTCTTACGGCGTATTCAATTTCGCAGCCTTCCCCGATAGTTGTAGACGACACAACATATCTTATAGATACGACGCAGACAAACGTAACGAGCATCGCTTCGGTTAATCCCGAGGGCGGTAATGCGCTTAACCTTTACTACCGTGAGGCGCAGATTACTTACGCGGCGTATAACGGCGCTTCCATAAGCACGCATTTGGGTGAGATGCCTACGCTTCCGACAGCGGGCGCGGCGAACATCTGGCTTGAAGGCAGCGACACTGCAGGGGAGCCCGATGGCACAGCAGACGTAGTTTGGGGCGCGCTTGATGTTTCAACAGTTGGACAGAAGCTAATTACGGGAACAGTGCTTGGCTACAGCGGCACTGTCAGCATAACGGTAGAGGTTCTTTCGGCTGACGCGTTCCTGCTTGTGGAATACGACTTTGATAACGAGACGCTTGAAGATACAAGCGGAAATTACGCGGCGACAACCTCCGGTGCGCTTACTTACGAGGACGCGCCTGCAGGATATGGCAAGGCTCTGGTCCTGCCCGGCGGCGCTGCGAGCAGCGCGAACTACGCCTCGATTCCCACAGAGGCTCTCGCTCGTGACGACCT
>JAUNBL010000066.1 GCA_030527235.1 Clostridia bacterium
AAATTCGGCTCGGTATCCTCGGAAAAGGAAATATATCCGTCTTTGCCGAAATCAAGCGGTTCTTTCATGACGATGCTGCCGCCATGATTGACCGCAACGCGCGGTTCTACCGAGCAAAATCGGTCGCCGTCATCGCTGTGTCGGAGATGATAGCAGTACAGGTCTTCCGGTATATCTGCATCGGTCAGCCTATCATTTGTGAACAGGGTGGGCTTGCCGAACAGCTCGATTTTTTCAAAATCCTGACTTTCGTTGTAGATATATCTGCTGCCGGTTTTATTCATTACATAACCAAGTTCGGCAAGGTCATATTCCCATACCGATGCGGCGTATTCCAACGCTTCCACATCGTTTTCGGGCAGATATTCCTCTATTCGCTCTCCGCCTTTGTAGCTGAAACGGCCGCAATTAACACCGAGGTCTTCGTCTGCCCACTGATGCTCCATTGTGATGTCCGGATACAGCTCGGTCAGCTTTTCGAGAATCGGGTGCGGTGCTGACCATGCGGTCTGAAACCACAAACTGTCGCCGCCGCTGTAATCTCTGCCGGAGTCGTAACCGTAGGCGTTCCATTTTGTACCCCAATTAGCAATAGACCAATCATACCAAGTCGGAGCGCCGTATTTCTGAATGTTCTGCCATGCGGTTTTGCCAAGCTCCCATTCGTCCGGCTTGATATCCGTGCGCTGACTGAGGAAGATTTCCTCGCTCTTTTTCGGGATTTCTCCGAGCTTATCCATATTGATCGTGCCGCCGAGCGTATAAACATCGACAAAGTCACGATAGGATTCCAACCCTTTATCCGTGCGGCTTCCGGCTTCGATGTTCAGCGATTCGGGCATTGGGATAATCTTATTAAAGTCTATTGTTCCTATTCCGTATTCGTCGCTTTTGATGGCTTCAAGCATAGCTGTAATTTGTCGTTCATCGCCTTTAAGACTGATATAGTTCTCAACATGATTCGGCATCTGTTTCCACCGACCTTTCTTCGTATATTTTCTTTATTTTTCTTCCGATAGCGGAAATGACGGGTACGCTGACCGCATTTCCCGCCATTTTATACAGCCGTCCGTCTGAAAGCCCGGTTGACTGCGCCTTATAAAACTGTTCATCGGTAAAACCCTGCAGGCGCCATGTTTCAATCGGCATGAGCTTGCGAATTCTGCCGTGATGCACTATCCCGTGCTTGTCGGTCGCCGTTACAGTGAACATCGGCTCGTTTGGTTCTTTGATCCGTCTGCCTTGCTGCCGGACGGTTTCACGGTCGGGAGTTAGAATAGCTCTTGGCGCATCCTCTACAAGAATGCCGGAGCTTTCTCCCTTGCGATTTCCTATGCCTGAATCGTACCGAGCAATCAAACACCGCGCTGCATTGGTGATGACAGGATCGGGATTCAGGTCTATAAAGGAGTATCTTTGTTCCGGCACAACAACGGCATTCTGCGTTTGGTTGCGGTTCAGTCCTCTTGTATCGCTTGCGTTTATGGTATGGGCGACATCAAGTTTTTCTGTTATTCCTTCATTTCGGTTAAAGCCTACAAGGTACAATCCCGTTTTGCCTCCCCAGCCGCCGCTTCCGGCGCATTGGGTGCAGGCTACGCCTGCGGGATCGTAGACTCTTGATCCCTGCGATCCGGGGATGATTTCTTTAAGATTTTCCGTATCGCTGCCGCTGAGAGGAAATACTTTTCCGGTACACTTTCCTCCAAGACTTGCGACAATATACAGCCTGCGTCGCTGCTGGGGTACTCCGAATGCTGCGCTGTTATGCACACACCATTCAACACCATACCCCAGCTCAACAAGACAGGTGAGGATGGTTTCAAATGTCCTGCCGCCGTCATGCGACAGCAGCCCTGGGACATTTTCCAAAAGAAGAAATGCAGGCCGTTTCGCTTCAGCGATTCGGGCAACCTCAAAGAACAGAGTTCCTCTCGTATCGTCTCTGAATCCAAGCCGCTTTCCCGCAATTGAGAAACTTTGATTGCGATAGGTAATCCTTTGACGTAATCGCTGGATTTTCCCCCGCACCAAACCGTGCATGACAGTTTCCCGTCACACGGCTTTCTATCAACAACTGTTTTTAATAATAACTTACACAATTTCAACCGCAAGAAATTTTAATCTACCGTTTGGAGTTCAGCTTGTTTACGCAGTTTATTCAGCTTAATCATTTGGCTTTTAGTCAGCTTCAACAGGCTCATATAATGCTCAATTATCAATGTGTCAGTCGCATGAATCAGCCTATGCACCTCAGCTGTAACGAAAATCAAATTTCCGTAATTATCTTTGCCGCCCAAATGAACGGGCGTTTTATGATGACAGTGCATTTTACCGATTTCTAATATTTTGCCTTTAATCGCGCATTTCCCTTGCTGGGCACAGTATAAAGATAAACGGTTATCGTTGTACTCTACACTGCAACCCTTTACAGGATTTTGCATGATATAATAGAGCAAATGCGGATTGATGATTTCGAGCTTTTTATGAATTTCAATCCTGCCTTCAGGTGTATACCGGTTAATTCCACGTTTTTTACTAAGCGGTGTTCGGCGCTTAATATATCCGATTGGAATTAACGCAAACCCATAGGCATAAATTAATTGCTTGCTTTTGCCGTATCGTTCTTGAATTAAACTACTGCAAGTACCTTTTTCTTTAGATAGACATTCTTTTAATCTTGCTTTTAGGCTCTTTCCGATATGAAAGGCAATTTTGCCAAAATCTTGGCTAACATGAGTTGCCAACGCATAATACGTATGCACGCCCATTACAAAAGTGTTGTAATTTTGTACCACTTCATAGGCAACCCGCCGATTTGGCGGTTTTTGCATTTCATGAATGCGCCGTTTTGCGTTCATATGGATATTTTTGAGGGCTTTATCTGAGATGTGAGATTTGACTACATACCGCTTTTCACCGTTTGGATGCTTTCCTTTTTCCGTAACTTTTAACTTAAAGCCAAGAAATTCGGAATATTGCTTTTTCAAATTGACTATTTTAGATTTTTCAGGACTGATATCCAACCCTAATCGTTCTTTTAGCCAACTCTTAGTGGCGACAAATAGCTTTTCTGCGTCCTTACGAGTTTTGCAGAAAATTTTGAAATCATCAGCATAGCGTACCAGACGGCATTCTTTAAGATTGCTTTTTTTGAGTGCACGCATTTTACCGCCTGAGCCTATCGCGCCCCGTCTATCAACATAAATTGCATATTCTTTATGTGTAGGCATGGTTTCCCATTGGCTTGAAATCCACCAATCCAACTCATTTAGAACGATATTGGATAAAAGCGGTGAAATAATACCGCCCTGTGGTGTGCCTTTTTCGGGAAAACCGATACCTGCAACTTCTGCTTTTAACATTGCCGATATAATGCTGATGAGTTTTTTGTCCCTTATGCCGAGTGTCCACATCTGCTTTAACAGCTTTCCGTGATTTACATTATCAAAGAAACCTTTAATATCAATGTCGATTGCATAATGCAGTTTGGATAACTGCATATTCTTTTCAGCCTGTGCAATAGCGGTTTCACAACTTCTGTTCGGTCTGAAACCGTTACTTTTGTCATGAAACTTCGCTTCGCAAATCGGTTCTAAAACTTGTAATATACATTGTTGGATTAACCTGTCCATTATGGTCGGTATACCTAAAGGTCGCTTTTTTGTGGGGTCACTGGATTTCGGGATTTCAACCCTGCGAACCGCCTGCGGTTGATACCACTGTAATTTCTTTCTCACATGCTTGATTAGCCTGTCGTCTTGCCATTTTGCAAGGTCTTTGATTGTTGCATTGTCCACACCTGCGGTATGACTCCCATGATTTTTCTTGATGTTACGGTAAGCGAGTTTGATGTTTTCTTCCAAAGCGATAATTTCGATTAAACCTTGAAAAATCTTCCCCTGAATGCTTTGCTCGTATAAATCATCTTGAATTTTCTGAAAATCATAATATTCCGCATTGCGAAGTTTTTGCTTTTTGAGGATTTTCTTTTCGGTTGTCAAAGTCGGCGTTTCTCCTTTACAGAATACTTTGCCTTTCTTAGTCATACTCGAACCTTTGAAATTTGTGTAATTATTTTGTCTTAAACAATTGTTGACTGGAGCCTATCCCTCCACCGTATTTCCACGGTTTCAACGGTACTGTGACTCCGCTTTCAGCCAGATAAAGATAAGTTATACAGCAAAATGCCGTTTTCCTTATCAACGCTTCAAGGCGTGTAATCGCTCCACGTTCTGACCTTACCACGTTCCGATAAATCCAATCTTTAATGTCTTGCAAACAAGACAATATATATCCTTAGGTTTGTCCTCTGAGCCTGCATGCTTGATTGTGCCTGTAACACAATAAGGTTTTTCATACCATGCAATTTTACTAAACCTCACATACCCCACATCCGTGGTGACAGCATTTCTACTGCCTGCGTTCTTTAGACCCGTACTTTCGGACATTCGTTCAGTAATTCTTGTAATTACATCCTAACCATAGATATTTTATAGACCCCCGGCATATAGGTAACACAATCTGCCTCCAGCTTGCTTTCCTCAACAGCATTTCTGCCTTGTTAGGGTTACTCTCTGCCGACTTTAACGCGCTTTGTACATTATTATGATTACACACAATTTTGCACAGC
>JAUNBL010000067.1 GCA_030527235.1 Clostridia bacterium
CACATTGGACGTTCAGCTTCTATTCTTTCTGGGTCATATCATTGTATCACATACAGATAGCGATCAATGTCGTCTTGTGTCATGGAGTCCTGCAGAGCCAGGTTGATTCCATTGGCAATTATTTTGCCGACACGGTTACTTAAACTGTCAACCTCTTTGGGTGTGACAACCATATTGGCGGCGCTTGGTTCCAACGCCTCAAAAATCAGCTTGTAACGGTCTAAATCCGAAAGCGAGGCAAACATTTCACCGAAGACGTGGTTTTCATCCTCCTTCTTAATACACTCAAGAACAATGTCTATCGCGTCTGAGGCAACAGTAGCGGCATCTACCACCATCGGCACTCCGATGGCCACTACAGGTACGCCGAGACTCTCACGCGACAGCTCGCGCCGGTTATTGCCCACACCGCTGCCGGGGCGGATTCCGGTATCGGTAAGCTGAATGGTGGTTCCCACTCGTTCCATTTTACGTGAGGCAAGTGCGTCTATTACGAAAACAGCGCTTGGAGCGGTTTTTTCCACGACCCCGCGGATTATTTCGCCCGTTTCTATTCCTGTGAGTCCTAAAACTCCGGGCGCCACTGCACTCACAGTGCGTACGTCATCTCCGAGTTCCTGCGGCATAAGTGTTTTAAGATGCCGTGTTATCAACAAGTGCGACACCGCGATGGGACCGATGGAGTCCGGGGTTATGAAACGATTGCCAAGCCCTGCCGCAAGCACGGAAGCATCGGGTGGAAGGTTTGCTATGGCGCGGAGTTCACGTGCAAGCGCAGTGCAGATGTTATCATAAATCTCTTTATCGTTTTCCCGCATTCTTTCCGCCTCCAGCGTGACGTATGTCCCCATACTTTTGCCAAGCGCCTCGGCGCCTTTTTGGTTGACTATTTTAACTCGGGTTATCAAAACGTCTCCTTCACGGAAACTTTCGCTTTCCACGCCTTCGAGAGTTCCGCTCCGCATTTCACGAGCTTCAAGCGCAAGATCTGTTCTTATCGGCATTTGGAAAACCTCCTTAGAAAACTTTTGCTTTTAATATTCCCGTTTCTTATTGACTTAAACATAAAGTTAATATAAAATATTATTCAACAATCGGAGGTGATGACAACGGAAAAGAATATCACTGTGATAGATCTTGGTTCAAACTCGGTCAGAATGGTTATAAACAAAATACATAGCGACGGCACGTGGGACGAACTTGTAAAAATGCGCTCCACCGTCCGCTTGAGTGAGGGAATGGGCAGCGACAATGTTTTGCGCGCAGCCTCAATGCAGCGAGTTATCGATGCACTTTGCAACTTTTGCGCCGAAGCGCGCAAGTACAAGAGCGCCACAATAGTGGCAATAGCCACGGCCGCAGTCAGAACCGCTTCCAACCGGCAGATATTTCTCGATGAAGTCAAAGTAAAATGCGGTATCGAATTTGATGTTATAAGCGGTGAGGACGAGGCTTATTACAGCTACCTTGCCGCAAGAGAGAGCCTGAACGTTAGAAACGGACTTATATTTGACACCGGCGGCGGCAGCACTGAGATTGTGCTTGTGAGGAATAAAGAGCTCGTCCATTCGGCGAGCATCCCCTGCGGCGCAGTTGTGCTGACTGAGCGTATGGCAGGCCGTCCGCAGCCCTCGCTTTATCGGCTGGTGCAAGGATACATTGGTTCCGTTGATTGGATAGACAAAGCGGAAGGCTTGCCTCTTTACGGAATCGGAGGCAGCGCGAGAACGCTCGGCTCTTTAGTCAAAAAGAGATGCCTTATGCCGGACGAGGTGCATTCTTTATCTGTGCCGTATAAGGACGCGGCGGCGGCATATCAGAAGCTTTTTTCTACCCCGCCTGAGCTGCGTGTCAATATAGCGGGCATGGACAAAAGTCGTGCAGATGTCCTTTTGGCGGGTCTGACACCTATGAAGGTGATGATGGACATGCTCGGAAGTCCGAAAATAGTGCTTTGTGCGTACGGCGTGAAAGAAGGAGTATTTTATCGTGTAAAGAATGAAATACTAAAAAGCGATTGGGGCAAACAAAGTACAAAAACGAGAAAAGTGAGGAATAAGCAATGACAACACTTACTTCGGAAACATTCGAGGAAGAAGTATTGAAATCAAACATGCCGGTTTTGGTTGATTTTTGGGCGACGTGGTGTGGCCCATGCCGCGCAATGTCTCCGATTTTTGAAAGCGCGGCGTCAAAGTTTTCGGACAAAGCCAAATTTTGCAAGGCCGATGTGGATGCGATGGGAGAGATAAGCGCTTCCTACAACGTAATGAGCGTACCTACTCTTTTGCTTTTCAAAGACGGCGCTGTTGCCGCGAGAGCGGTGGGGCTGTGTACGGAAACGGAAATTGAAGATATGCTAAGTAAATAAAGAAGCCGCCGGGCAACAGCAACACAAAAATCAAAAAATGAGGACATTGAAGCGTCCTCATTTTTTGTCATGATTCAGTTGGCAAAACTATATTGCATTTGTTAAATCGTAGTCGGGAAAACGGCTTATGAAAACTATGTTGGCAGGACTGCATTTTCAGACAGTAGGGCGCCTTGAGGAGGTTTTTGTTAGCCGTTACAGCTGCGGTTTTCAGCTGCAAGCAAGAATAATCGACAAATTCAGAGGTTAAGTGAAATGAAAAAAACATATGTTACAGAGATGCCAAACCATATCGGCGCTTTTTTACAGGCCAGCCGCTGCTTTGCAAAATTAGGAATAAATATAACGCGCGTCAGCTACAATAAGGCTGTTGATTTACATATGCTATTTATTGATGCGGACGGGACGAAAGAGCAGCTTAGTGAGGCCGACATCTTGCTCGAAAGCATCGGGTATTTGCCGAAACAAGAGACAGAGCCCTCCATTGTTCTTGTTGGATTTAAGCTGCGCGATGTTCCAGGAGCGGTCACGCCGGTGCTTGAACTTATTGAGAGCTGTCAATTTAATATTTCCTATATCAGTTCTCAAGAAGACGGGAGCGGCTATCAGCTTTTCAAAATGGGTCTTTTTGTGGAAGATGCTGTACAGTTTTCAGACTTTATTGAACAGGCGGAAAAAATATGTTCAGTTCAGATAATCGATTATAATCGTTCGGAGAAAGTATACGATAACAGTATATTCTACCGTTCTTTTATATCCGGAATAGCGGATATGACCCAAATTGGCAGTGCAGAACGGCAGGAATTGCTTGTAAATTCCAATCTTGCCATGCAGACGCTGGACGAAAGAGGCCTGCTGCCATATCGCACGTTTGACAGCATCTACTGTTTTTCAAAGCTTATAGCGGAATGTAAGGGTGAGTCGTTTAAGCCGAGAACGACTAAATACAATATAGGCGAGGGTACTGAAATCACCGTAATTGAACCTGATTGCGGCAGTAACACAATTGTTTTGAGAAGCGGCAGGCAAGCGCTGTTCATAGACTGTGGTTACGCATGTTATCAAGATGAAATGGCTAAGCTGTTTCACAATCTTCTGCCGGACTTTGATGAGATAGAAAAGACGGTACTCATCACACATGCCGATGTGGACCACTGCGGGCTGTTGTCCATGTTTGACCGTGTAATTGCAAGCAGCAAAAGCGCAGAATGCCTGCAAAATCAATACGAGGGAAAAGATGATTTCCGTGAACAAAATCCGCTGCATCGGCCATACATAAAAATATGCAAAATATTAACAGGGTACAGACCTGTAAATCCGAAGAATATTGTTGTCCCGTGGAACAACAGCGTTTCCTGCGGTAAAACTCTTGAAGCTATAGGGACGTTCCGCTTCGGCGAAAATAGTTTTACTGTATATGAAGGTAACGGGGGACATTTGCCGGGTGAAATTGTTTTGATTGATTATAAGCATCGAATTGCTTTTACAGGCGACATTTACGTAAATGTTAACGAGATGACCACACGGCAGAAGCAATATAATAAATATGCTCCCATATTGATGACATCTGTTGATACTGACGCTTCTGGCTGTGCCCAAGAGAGGCAGGAGTTTTTTGATTTGCTGGGCAGCAAAGGCGGCTGGATGATTTTTGGTTCTCACGGCGCCGCAAAAAAAATGTAGAAATATGTCGGCGCGAATTTGTCCCGTCAGGCAAAGCCGATAGCATCCAAAAAGAGTATTGAGTAAAACCGATGCTCTTTTTATTTCAAAAGTGAATGTCAGACAAAAAATGTTGCCAGGTTGTAGCTTCCGCAGATGCTATTTCGTCTTTGGATTGACAAAACAGCAAGGTGATAATTCATCATTGATAAGCGCAGAAAATTTCTGAGTCTTTCTTTTGTTGTGTATGTGTTACAATGATATGACCCAAAAAGAATAGAAGCTGAACGTCCAATGTG
>JAUNBL010000028.1 GCA_030527235.1 Clostridia bacterium
TCTGGTTTTGTGCGCCTTTTTTGTGTCGGGCTTGAGTTGTTCATGTTTCAATCTTCTATATCTGTTCCCGTGGTTTTCAAAATGCCATCGCGGAAAGAATTGTCTATAAACCGTTTTGTTTCCTCCGGCTTCAGCTTTTCATCGTCAATGATTTCTTCAAGGCCATTTGCCTTTTGTACCTTTACAAAATCTCTCCAGTCTTTTTAACTTCGGTTGAGACATTTATCGTTTCTATAAACCTATTGATAAGCTCAATTTCAAAAACCACGTCCTCTTTTATGCTTTCCATCTTCTAACAGCCAATTAATCACAAATTCTTTATCTAATGAAACGCCCATAAATTCTTCCACTCTGTAAATATCCTCTTTTTCTGCCAAGGATATAGCGAAGCTATTTGTTGTAAACAATATCATTAATGCAACTGTTGAACACAGTGTAAATATGATTTTTTCATTTCATCCCCTCCAAAAATTAAAAAGTGCGCCGGCCGAAGCCGACGCACGAAAAACGCACAGCTCCTATTGCTGCGAAACAAGTTTTCTCATAACATAAGTATGCGAAAATGGAGTATGCGTTTTTACCAAAAGTAAAACACATACTTATGTCCTTGAGATATTAAACTTGTTTCGCAACACTATTTTATCATAATATTTTCATTTTGTAAATGATTTTATCTAAAAATATGCCACAGACGAAAAATTTCCAATAATCACCTTTTTAGCTAATCAACATATTCCGTCAAATTCATTTCCCGCCCATAACCTCATCGCGGGATTGTCCGGCAGCTTTATTGTCCTTGCAATCAAGGTGCTTTTTTATGGCCATACTCAGCCATGCCCGTGCGCCTGATGGAACAGTTCAATGAACATCTGCACCTGTTCGGAAGGCGCTTTCGAGTATAAAAGACCGTAAGGTACGGTATACTCCCAATTGACAGGAATTGTAACAAGTGAAGGATGAACTTCTCTCCAGGCGTCCAACGTCAGCAGCACGCTGCCTGTATGTTCGCATGCATTAAACACTTCCGCGTCATAAAAGTACGGCGTGTCCGTAATCTTTATCTGAGGATGTTTTTGAATCAGCATATCTCTAATTTCATCGATTTCCGCTGTGTCCCCGCGCTCTATCATCATTAGGGTTTCACCGTATAAATCGGACACTTGAAGCAGTTTTCTATCCGCAAGAGAGTGTTTGCGCGAAACGGCGCAGCAGACGCTATAGTCTCCGAGTTTATAGAAATTGCAGCGCGTCAGCCATTCGCGCGAGCCGCACGCTCCCACCATAAAATCAAAGGTTTTCCCAAGCGAAGCTATTTTAGCAAGAATACTTGTGTGGTCGTCCTCAAAAGGAAGAATCTTAATCTGGAAGTTTTGGTTCTTATTGCTGATTTCTCCCCATAAATCAATCAAAACTTTACAAGGATTCAGAAGCGAGGTTCCGACACGAATTACGTGCTGCTGCGCTCCGGCTATTTGTTTTGCGCGAATCACGGCGTTTTCCGCTTCTTCCAGGATGTGTTTCGCATCCTTGTAAATCGAGCATCCGGCGGGGGTCAGCTTGATTCCTTGGTTTGTGCGCAAAAGCAGCTTGACACCGACTCGGATTTCCAACGCATTGATTTGATTCATCACAGATGCAGGCGTGACAAAAAGCTTTTCCGCCGCCTTAGAAAAGCTCCCGTAATCCGCTGCGCAGATGAAAGTTTGAATTTGACGATTATACATTTACATCACACCGCCTGCTTTTATTTTTTCTAAATGCTATTATATCGTTTTTAGTAATTCCATGTCAAGAGATTCAATGGCATAATTATATAGTAAAGACTACTTAAAACTGAAATGAACCGAAGGTGAAAAAACATGTCCGCCATCATTGCTTTTTTCTCCCGCGCAGGTGAAAACTATGTAAACGGAGAAATCAAAAAACTATCGATTGGAAATACCGAGCTGATGGCCAATATACTGCACGAAGCGACCGGAGCGGAGCTTTTCAAAATTGAACCGCAGAACCCTTATTCGCCTGATTATTCCGAGTGCATTAATCAGGCGAAATCCGACCAGCTCCGCAACGCGCGGCCCAAGCTTGTACGTTATCTGACCAATCTGGAAAAGTACGATACACTCTATCTTGGTTTCCCTAATTACTGGGGGACGATGCCCATGCCGGTGTTTACTTTTTTGGAGCAATGCCAACTTTCAGGAAAACGGATAAGGCTATTTTGCACCCATGAAGGCAACGGATTTGGGCATAGTGTGAATGATATACGGCAGCTTTGCCCGAAGGCGGTTATAGAAATCGGACCTGCCGTTTACGGGGCGCGTGTTGCAGGAGCGAAAAAAGAAATAGAAAATTGGCTTAACGGGTAAACAATCGGCAAGAATAATAAATATCACATCATACACATTATTAAACTGAAAGGAAGTTGACAATGTTAGGTAATTTTACGTACAGTAATCCCACTCGTCTTTATTTCGGCAAAGAGGCGCTGAACGGGCTGCGCTCAGAGCTTGCCAAGTACGGCGAAAACGTGCTGCTGGTTTACGGAGGAGGCTCTATTAAAAAGAACGGAATTTATGAGCAGGTGATTCCCGTTTTAACCAAATGCGGAAAGAACATTATCGAGGACGCGGGCGTGATGCCCAATCCGACAGTGGAAAAGCTCTACGGAGGCTGCAATTTAGCAAAAGATGGGAAAGTCGATTTTATTCTCGCTGTCGGCGGAGGTTCTGTGTGTGATTACGCAAAAGCTGTTTCCGTTTCCGCCTATTGCGAAGAGGACCCGTGGGAAAAATATTACATTCGTATGGAGGATGTCAGCTGTAAAATCATTCCTGTCGGCTGCGTGCTGACCATGGTGGGTACAGGCAGCGAAATGAACGGAGGCGCGGTCATCACAAATCACGGGCAAAAGCTGAAAATAGGACATGTCTTTGGCGATAATGTATTCCCCAAATTTGCAATTTTGAACCCTGAATATACCTTTACACTGCCAAAATATCAGATGATTGCCGGAATTTACGATACTTTCAATCACATCACAGAGCAATATTTTTCCGGAGACGACGACAACACTTCCGACTATATTGCGGAAGGGCTTATGCGCTCTCTGATTCACTCAAGCCGTATCGCCGAGCAGAATCCTTCCGACTATGAAGCGCGCAGTAATATCATGTGGACGGCGACATGGGCCTTAAATACGCTTATCGCGCAGGGAAAGTCCACCGACTGGATGGTGCACATGCTCGGTCAGGCCGTTGCCGCATATACCGACGCAACGCACGGCATGACTCTGGCGGCGGTCTCTTTGCCGTATTATCGCCATATCATGCCGCACGGAATTGGGAAATTCCGCCGCTTTGCAGAAAACGTCTGGGACGTTGACGCAGATGGAAAGAGCGACCTTCAGATTGCCTCCGAAGGACTTGCGCGCATGGAGAGCTGGATGAAGGAGCTGGGGCTTGTAATGAATATTGGGGAGCTTGGCGCCACAGAAGAAATGCTTGATGGCATTGCCGACGCTACATTTATCATGAAGGGCGGATACAAGGCGCTGACACGCGACGAGATTTTAGACATCCTGAAAGCAAGCATGTGATAAAGCGCCGCGGCAATATTATATTTACAATGGCTTGAAAAACAGCTTGAAACATGATATAGTGTCAGCGCTGTGAGCTGCAGAAAGACGCAGGTCAAAAGACCGAGCACATTTACTGCAAGGTTTACCGGTGTGCTATGCAGACATTGAAAAGGAGCGGTGAATACTATGAAGTGTCCCAAATTTTTCAGCTCGGGCTACAATGTGCATGAACCTGCCGGATTGCATTTCGGAGGCAGATTCCCGCTGTTTTTGTTCTTGTATTTTCAATCCCCCGTTATTTTGAACGGGAAAAACGAGAAAGAGGGCTGTTGTATTCTTTACCCCAGGGATGTGCATCACGACTACCGGACTCTCGATGGTTTTTCAAACAGCTTTTTGGGTTTTGACGCTCCCGATGAGCTTATCTCCAAGCTTGACATCACTCTTGGAGAAGCGCTTTATCCGAATAATTGCAGTAAAATAAATGATTTGATTTATCGCATCTGCCGCGAGGATGTTCTTCGCGATTTCGGTTATGAGGAGAAGCTTTCTTCTTTAATTTTGGATTTGCTTGTCGCGCTTTTGCGAGGGACAAACGACAGCAATCCATCTGAGTACGATGCCGGACAAAGAAACAAATTTTTCGCCATTCGCTCAGAGTATTTGAGCGATATAGCCTCTCCGCCCGACATAAATTATCTCATTTCGATTTCGGGTTTTTCGCGAACGCAGTTTTATAAAACGTATTCCTCTATTTTTCACGCCACACCCAAAGAAGACCTTATATGGGCGAGACTGGAAAAAGCGAAAGGATTAATTGCCTCCGATGCGCATATGAAGATGTACGAGGTGGCTTCATCGTGCGGTTTTAACAATGTTTCGCACTTTTTCCGGCTGTTTAAGCGCCGCTACGGCTATACGCCCAAGGAGTATTCACTCTTGCGTCAAAGCACAGCATTGGGAAATTAGAAAACAAGGGACTGCCGCAGGTGGAATCATCCGCCTGCGGCAGTCCTTTGTTTTAGCTGTCTTAACCAGACATTTTTTTATCTCGGCGCTAAATTTTCGTCCAGGAAAAACATTTTGACCAGCGTTGCCGCAGAAGCAATTTTCCCCCTGTGACGCTGCATTGTTCCAAACGTGAACGGATTGCTCTCAACGCGCAGCAAATCTCCCTGCTCGTTATACTGAGCCACATATGTGCTTGCGCTTTCTTTGATGTCCGTATTGAGCACACTGTAGTGTGTATCCGTAACATCCCATTCATAGCACCACGCATCTTTTACAGCAGCCTCAAAGTTTGATACTGTGAAGAGTCCGGCCGCAACACCGTTTCCGCCTCGAACCACAACCTTGTCAAGTGCTGTGACTGCCGGCGCATCGCTTCTGTACGCGAAGTTGTCCGCAAGAACTCTTGTAACACCGTCGGGGTCTACGACAAAGACGCTGTAGGTTTTGTCCTTAACATTGGTTTTTATACGAATATGATATGTCTTTCTCGGTTCGTACTCCACCGCATTTGTCGAAGCAAAAGTTGTTCCGTTTCTGGCATCCATCTTCCCGTTAGGCAAAATACGCACTACTATTGAAGGATTGCTCCACGCGGCAGGCACGACCCCCTCGCCGCACACTGCAACAATTCCGTCCGATATCAGTTCGGGCGTTATGTCGTATTGGAGTACAATTTCATCGTCTTGTCGCTCTATTGAATGATACGACCAATCCGCCGTAGAAACCCACTCGTTTTCACTTATTTCTAAAACCGTAACGTCAAACTCACGCAGCAGCTGCGAATCGTTGTATTGAAGCTTCGCATATAGCGTGACTTCGGCATTTCCGCTCCCGGGAGCGCCGCGATTCACTACGCCGGTTGCGGTCAGAACACTTTCGTCCGAGCTTTCCCACGAAATCGTGCTGCCAAATGTCGATACGAGCGGAAGGTGAAGGCGTGTGCGTACGTTTGCAAGGTCAATATCGCTCAAGAGCATATCCGCATCTTTTTGAAGCCTTTGCTGGTCACTCATGGTGCCGCCGCTCACGCTCGATATAAACGTGCGATGTTTATCCTCATCAAACTCGACGCCGATACCCATCTGTGCCAAAACTTCGCTCGGGATATAGAGTTCACCGTCAACAACTGCCGACGGTTGCGTAAGAGTCTGCTCACTGCCGTTAAGCATATAGCTTGCGGCGCCCGCAGCTACTGTGACCGTGTCGGCTCCTCTGCGCGCCGTAATCGCCCCGCTTATTTCATCTTCCTCTATATCGAATCCGAGCGCATCAAAAACACCGTTCATTGGAATAAGAGGTTCGTCGCCGTTCGCAATGGGGTCGCGCGCGCCTTCGAGTACTCTGCCGTTTACCGAAACGCTTGCCAAGTCGTACGAATAAACCCTCAGCTCTGAGATATTGCAATACTGCGTGCCGTCGGAGGTGTACTTTATATATCGGTACTTGCCAGTCAGGGAGGAATCAAAGCGGTTTTTATCAACATATCTTATGATGCCTGCATCCGGAGTGTTTTTTATGCTGTAAAACATTGTCCAGTTTTCTCCGTCCTCCGATGCGTAGAACATGCCGCCGTTCATCCTTGCCGGAATGTCTGCCCTGGGTGCATAACCGATTGCATCTATGGTATACTGCGCGCCCAAATCCACTGTTACATGGCCATCGGGATAACCGTCAAAAAAGGTTTCAAAATCACCGTCCGCGACCTTTGTGCAGTCGTTGTCATAGTTTGGATTTTCTTTGCTCCACGGCTGTGTGCCGCTCACATTCTCCATCTGAATCTTTATCTGTGATGGCGTGTTGATTTCCTCTATTCCGCAGGTGAGCTGACGCGCTCCGCTCGAACGCAGCGGGCCTCCGGATGTGATAAACAGTTTACCGTTTGAAAGCGTGAACAGGCTTCTCGTGTACGCATTGGAAACGGAAGTGTCCATAATGCGCCATGTATTGCTGTGAAGAGCGTCTGTATTGAATATGACGCTTGAAGTGGGTTCCGAGCCGACAACAATGGTGCCGTCGGGCATCGTGGTGCAAAACGGCGAGCCGCCCGTGATGGGAAGCGGCAGCAGCGTACCGTGCTCCATATGCCGCCATTCTTCGATATTGTCACTTATCTTATAGTATATAGGGCAGTCCGTTCTCAAGTTGTACCCCTCATATACAAGCAGATAGCGGCCGTCCAGAAGTTTTGTAACAACAGGCATGCCCGGACGGTATCTCCTGTTTTCGTTTTCAAAATCGCACACCTTGACCGGGTCGCTCCATACTTTTCCGTCCGTTGTTTTCTCAAACACCAGCCGTTGTCCGCCGCCTGTCATGTTTCTCTCATCCGAGAAGAAGCAGTAAAGAGCGCCGTTTTCATAAACGAAATTTGATTCCCAGAGCGCACTTGCCACTCCGGTTCTAAGCACGCCGCCTTCCGCGACGGTCGAGAGATAGTTCCACGTTCTGAGGCCATCGGTACTGTAGTAAATCATTATGGCACAACGAGATTTATCCGTGGTGCTTGCAGTTCCGCCGCAAATAACCGTCCCCTTTGGCAAGTCACCCAGTGCGCCGGGGAGCTCAAAGAGCATGGGCTGATAAAGCATTACCCATCTTTGGTTGTAATATGTCGTTGCACCCTCGACGCCTTCTCCAACCTCAACGTATACGCCGTCAACTTCTTTGTATTTCATAATATTGTGCTCTGTATCGCGTATGGCTCCCACCTGTGTGAAGCTTTCGCCGCCATCGGTGCTTTCAAAGATGGGGAAGTGCTCGTCTGCGACACCGTTAGGGTAGTAATAATACTCGCACGTCGTATACAAGTTGCCCTTATTCTCACCCGCTTCGTCCGTTTGCAGCTCAATTCCGCGAGCGTAGTAAACATTGCTGAAACCTGCGGCGGCGTTCTCGTCTGTTTTTTGGAAAACAATGGTTACGGCCGAAGCCGATGTAGAAAACATAGCTGCCGTCACCGTTGCAAGAAGAACTTGTTTCAAAACTTTTTTCATTGTTATTCTCCTCGTTAAATTGGATTTACTGTTATTATAAATATCAGCAGTTTGCTTTACAATGTCGAAAACGGCATTTTGAATGTCCGAAAGTTCAAATTTATTGATAATCCGCAAAGAAACTTATTTGTCATGCCTGTTTTGCCCATTTCAATTCCTGAATTTTACACATGGCTTTTAACGTTTAGCCTTACCTTTGGAGGGTCTTTACCGCTGTGGGATACCCCTGGTTTATGCTGCTCCCCGAAGAGGACCACGCATAATACTTGCCGCTCATCCAAATCAGACTTATGGTGTCGTCTATATCTGTTCCTCTTATCATGTACGGTCTCACATTGTTTTCCCTGGAGTTTTTCGTTATCGCCTCTGCACTCTCAACCTCCCAATCATTGTTCATAACATAGCGGTAGATCTCATAGAACTCACCGAATACGCCTTTTACCGGCTGCGACACATAGAGAACATTCGGATTTTTATGGTCGATTGTCATGCCGGCGCTGTAGCAGCGCTCATATGTAGGTGAGCCATCGTGAAATGCTCCGCCGGCATTTGCAATGAAGGTCTTCTTCCACTCGCTGCCCGTCCACTTTGCGTAATAGTAATTGTGGTCGGTCCTTGCGGCATTGATTCTCACCATTGCTATTACGGGGTTCCCGTCCGCTGCGATTGTAATATCCCATACCCAGTCGCGATAACTTGCATTGTCAACTACCAGCTTTGAATTGTAATTTGTTTTATTCACTCTGTATGGCGCGCTTGAAATGTCGCCCAGCAGACCGCCTGTAACGTCGTAGAGCTTCATCGTGTTTATATCCAGTACGCTGTAATAAATCCAGTTCGGATTTTCGTTTGTGGGGTGGCCGGTTGTGTACGTCAGATAGATTTTATCCTTGCCGTTGGACTGATATTTTACATACGGACGCGCGCCGCTCGACTGCACTATCTGCGTGGGATTTATGACTGTCGTGATATTGTCATTGGCATCGGGCAAAGTGTACTTCGCAATTGTGGGATGCCAATTTTTGCCTCTCCAGCAAAGGTAGAAGCAGCCTTCCTGGTCTGACATTATAAACGGATTGGGATATGTAAAGTTGCCGTAGCCCGACGTACTTATCTGTTTTTCTTCTCCTAGGACCGTCAAATCCCCAGGCTGAGCGGAAATTTTATAGTGATAGTACGGATTAGACGTGTGCTCGGAATAGAAAATCATCACCCTGTCGTCCGGAAGGATGAGGAAGGTGGGGTTGTCATGGTCGTCACGCTGGTAGTTTGCTCTTATTGTGACTACCTTCTCTTCGCCCGTCTTGTTATTTCTCTGAAACGCCTTTATAGTACCGGCGTTGTCGATTGCGCCTATATACGTCATATCGATGCCTTTTTCGGCGTTGACGTGATGAATGGCTCTCGGGTCGGCGAACCAGCACCATGCGCCCTGGTCTATGAGAGTGTCCTGCTGTGTTATTTCGTCTGCGCTCACCTGTCTGTAAACCAAGGTGATTATATTTTCCGCCCCCGCCTTGACAAGCGTTGATATTTGTGAAGCGTCGGGCATATACGCATATATTGTAGCATCCTTTTCTATATACGCCTGCGGCTCTTGTGAATACACAAATCTCTTTCCCGCAACCTTTTCTCCAAGGCTCACTGTTTCGGCAAGGAGATTGTTCTCTGTGTCAACTTTACGCAATTCTACCAAGCTCATTACAGGCGGCGCTGCAGCGTATTCAATCTCTAGCGCCGGAGCGAAAGCGCCGCTGCTGTATTCCTTTGATGCGAAATAAATAACCGCCGTGTCAAGACCCAAGCGCAGAGAAACTGTTTTGTCGGCTGTCTGCGCTATATAGTCTGTTATATCCGCCTCAAACCATGTACCTGAAGTAGCTGCCGGAACCGCAAAAGAGCCGATTACCTCGCCGCTGCTTTGCGGTGCGTTATTCCACGTAACCGTATTTTCGCTCCAGCTGCTGCTCGCCGTAGGATAGAAGCTGACGATGCGAGTTGAGCTGTTCGTTGTGCTTTTTACATACATTTTCAGTTTTGCCGAGACAATGTAATTAAAGTCATACTCCGTTAAATCAAACTTCAAAAGTCCGTCACGGCGGCTTGCCGCCGCTCCCGCACCGGCGTTCATCGACACAAGCAGATTATCTGCATCTGTCGTACCCTTTGCTGCGGCCGCGTCCGAAGCTGCGGAGCCTATGTAAGCGTCGGCAGACGGGCTGATTGAAACCACTCCCTCGTTAACACGCTCGATTACCGCATTCGCCTGTGTGGAATACAGCTCAATCTCGCTGACTGCGCTGAAATTGTCATTTTCATTGCCGTAAAGATTGAAGCGCAGCCGTTTTGCGTTCACCGTTTCAAAATCGAAATATGCAAACCCGTCGGTATATTCCGATGACGTCAACGGCACAAGGGTCTGATAATTTTCCCCGTCGGCGGTGTATTCAACGTCAAAGAAATACGAAATGTGCCGCGAATTCTCAAACGCAATTCCTATACGGTTTATCGCACAGCCCTGCGCAAGATTGTATTCAATATACGCGTCTGTCTTGCCTGCCGCGAACACGCTCGGAACCGCTCTGAAAACAGTCTTATAGTCACGGTCCGAAAGAGCCGATATTTCAGAGTCATAGCTGTCGCCGGCGATGATATTCTCCTGCGGAATCTCAAGCACAAACTCCGATTTTTCCCCGATTACCGCATCCTGACGGCTCGGTACAAGCGCGCTCTGCGAATTGAGAGCGTAAACTTCTACTTCGCTTGGACTAAACCATGTTGAGGCGCTGTTCCCGTAACCGTAAAGTCGTATCTTTGTCGCCTTTACACTGGCAAAGCTGTAGTACTCCACGTCTTCGCTCGTCCCACTTGAGGAGCGTCTGGGAATAACTTCTTCAAATGTTTTTCCGTCTTGTGAAACAGAAACGCTGAAGGATGTTGTTCTTGACGCGCCCTGATAAAATGCTATTCCTATCTTATCAATATCATATACGTTCACCAAATCGAACTCCAAATACGGCGGCAGCATCTCGTCGGAATAAACCGTTCCCGAAGCGCCTATACCCGCTATCGGATGATACGCCTCGGCGGAGTATCTCGTTGTGAGCATCCTGTCAACAACGTTGCCGGGCGCGTTTTCGCTTTGCGGAACGTATGAGGCATAGACATTATCATCAGGTATAGTCAGCATGTTTTCACCGTCCTCAATAAGGCCGACAAGCGTTATGGCTATTCTGTCCGTATCATATTGCGGTCTTTGAGCAAACGCCCCGTTGCTCAGCGCTTCATCAAGCGATAGTATCATGTTATTTTCGGTTTTATTAAAGAATTTTTCCTTCTCACCGACCACGTATATATCGCCGTATTTGCTCAGATACTCCATGTCCGAGAGAGTTGCTTCTATATCCTTGTATTCGTCGTCAACCAGGATTTTTACGGTTTCATTATCCGTTATAAGCATCGGCCTTGGTGCGGCGGCAATTTCACCGTCCTTGATATAGTACACTGCGTCTTTCTTGTATATTTCCACATTGCCCGCGAGTTTTTGCTGAAGCATCGGGAAAATATCTCCCTGCACGCCGCCGAGCATTTTCGCAGCTTCCGATGCCGCAAATACAAAACTCGCCTGCCCGTAGGGCTGTATATCTCCTGGCGTAAACAATGCCTGCGTGGGCGCCACTCCAATGGGCTGCACATACCCTATCGCACCGCTCGGCTGGAAAGCCGTCGTTGAAAGCCATTCCCAACCCTTCATCGCGCAGTCTAAGTATTCGTTTTCCTCAAGCAGACCGTTATTCATGCCCCAAAAGAGTCCGTATACGAAGAAACCTGTTCCGCTTTCCTCAACCTGCGGAGAATAATCATAGTCCAAAAGACTGGGCGACCATCCTCCCTCGGGTCTTTGGCACGCCTTAATCGCTTCTGCCATGTCACGGAAGGTGCTTTCAAAATAGTCTTTGTGTGCATAGTTATCCGGCATATCCTCAAGTATTTTTGCAAACGCTCCGAACACCCAACCGTTTCCGCGCGACCAAAATACTTTCTTGGACTCATCAGAACCTACCCTCTTGGGGTAGACGTACGCGGCGTCACGGTACCAGAGCTTTTCCTCCTCGTCATAACAGTTGCGCTCAGGGTCTTCCGCAGTATGCTTTATCATAGCGTACATTTTGTCAAGATATTTTGTGTCGCCCGTTAGCCTATAGATTTTGGTAAAAATCGGAGCCGCCATGTAAAACGCGTCCACCCAGAACCAATAATCATCGCCAAAGCGGGTCGCGGTTGAAACGTCGTTCACAATAACGTCCACCAGATTGATTGCCTGCTCTATATACTTCTCGTCCTTGTCTATATTGTATAAATCGATATACGTCTGCATGCAGGCCATGTTATCGGCAAACGTCAGCCTTGTGTTTGGATTGGGGTATGCTTCCCATAAATTAGCCTTGCTCCAAAGTGTTGAATATTTCCTGTACAGCTCGTCCCCCGTCATGTAGTATGCCTGCATATTTCCGGTATGAAACACACCCACCTCCCACGGGTTTGACGCCGCCCGCAGCGTGGAGTTGGCGCTTATCCAATAATCATTGGCGCTCTTTAGCTGACTCATTATTGTGTCATATTCTGCCTCAAATTCAATTTCTCTGGCGTATACAAACATTTCTTTGATGCTTATCCAGTTGGTAATATTGCCTTTAAGACCGGTTACCTCAAGCTTGATATAGCGAGCGTTTATGCCCCCTACATTGTGTGCTGCCAGGTTGTAATGCTCGCGGAGACTGGTGTCATCGCCTATTTTGGTGTAATTAACACCATCGTTTGATGTATAGAGATTATAGTAATAGTGGCGATAGCCGTACGGCTGTATTATAATTTTGTCTATGTACATTTCCTTGTTCAGCGTTATCGTCGCGCTCTGCGGGAAGTTTGCAGCCGCCCAGCGGCTCCCCGTAGCGGCGTCTGTATAGACGTTGTTAATCAGATTCTCCGCACCGTTGCCGCTCTGAGCCGCTGTCGCTTCTGCGCTCATAGCGTTGATGAGATAACCGTCCTCAATAACGGGCGCCGCCGATACATCCCGCGGCTCAAAGGTTGAAGGTATGTACTCATAATCCCCGCAGAGCTTGAGCATCTCGCACAACGCGAGTATGTGCGCGGCCGCTTCAGCTTCTTGCTGAGGGACTTCGCTTTCAATAACGGCCTTTGCACTGTCGAAATACGCCTCATATTCAAAAATGTCCTCACGTATACCCAAAAGCAGCGCGTACGCCATTGCAGCGCCGTTTCCGAGCTGTGGCAGCGCTTCGGCGAGCGAAGCGCGCATTTGCAACGTGAATTCATACTCCGGTACGACGGAAAGCGCTGCTGCAAGCTCCGTTACTTCATTTTCGTAGTTTGCAAACGCGTTTTTCACATGCGTCTCATCACCTGTAAGCAGCGACACCTCCGCTGCGAGCGCCAAATTCGTCAAGTTTGCATCGGAAAGCGCATAGCTCAAAGCGCTCTCAATTTTATAATCAGCGGGCGAATGCTTCCAAAGCTCAATATAGCTGAGCGCCGAATACGCGTCAGCGGCAGTCCAGCTGTTTTGCGCGGCGTACTCTCTGACGGTGTCATAATAGGCTTCGTCTCGCGTAAGAGTGTATGCCTTTGCGAGGGCCGCCATGTACCGGCCGCCCTTAGCGCCGTTGTAAAGAGACACAGCGGATGCAATGGCTCTGACAACAGTATCACTCTCATACTCGCTGCTCGTCACCCTCTGTTTAGGCAAAACGTCGCGACCCCATACTTCAAGCTCGTTTAAGGCGACATACATCTGCGTAGTTTCATCGTCATGCACTGCCAGCTTTTTCAGGCGCACCCATTCTGTTGTACGCTCTGGGAACGCGAACTCCTGCGGAGTTGAAGTACGCAGTGTCTTTACAGATATTTCGGAGCCGTCGGAAAATTCGGCGACCATTCCTTCCCAGTAACTGTCGTGTATAAGCGAGTTAAAACCGGTATTATAATCACTCCTTAGCGTGACTACTATTTTATCTACAGAAACCGCTCTGCCAAAATAAACGCTGTAAGTTAAATCTTCGTAATTTCCGCCGCCCCATGACTGGGCAGGGTAGTATCCGTGCATGTTGGCATTTGAAATTCCGTCTATAGCGTTGCGCGAGTAAAAAGCGCCCTCATTGCGAGTAACACGGTTCGCATAAGCATGGGGATATCCAAGCACCTTGCCGCTTTTTTCCGCGGGAGAATCCGCCGCAAGAGTGTACAGCTTTGCGGTCGGAGAGTTTATCTCTTCGGGAAATGCGTAGTCTATTCCGTTAAGCGCGACATTTCTGTACGCCTTCAAATCCTCGGCTGTCGCCGCACGCACAGACACATCCTGAACGCCCTGAAAGTCCGCAGAGCTGTAGCCGTGGAGCGCTTCGCCTGCGGGAATCGGGAAATCGTAAATCCCTGTCGGGGCGTATATGAGATATTCTGGTAAATTCGTCGCAGCCTTTACCCACATGTATTTTGTACCTGAAACCGTGAATCTGAGCAAATCTCCGCTCGCATACGAAGGCACGCGTATATGCGCGCTTTGTACTCCTTCGTCCGAAAGTGCGGCAAGTCCCGCCGCTGTGACATGGCTGACCTGCACGCTTGTCTGCGCCATTTCAACCGTCCGGACTGCACTCAGCGGTTTTATTGCGCTCGTGTCCCAGGCAAAGAGGCTTATAACAGAATTGTTCACTCTTTCAAAAGTGATTGTTTTTTCCGTCTGCATTTCGGAGCTTTTACAGCTTCGCACCTCGTAAAGGGTATCGTCTTTGAACAGGACTGCATACAGACTGAAGTTTTCCTGCGAGTTTTCGTCCGCTTTGACTACTACGCTCATAGTGTCATCTCCGCAAAACTTCGAAACCACTGAATAAAGCTCGTTGCTCTGGGCGCGGACACCAAACGCGCCGCAAAGCTGCACCGTCATAGCCAACACACAAATCAGCGCTATACTCTTTTTCATTTTTCATTCTCCCTATCTTTATAATCGTCTATACTGATTATAATATCTGTATGAAAACTATTCAATCACCCTTTGTACATTTTTAATGCACTTTTATCCGGCGCCTTGACATGAGAGCTATATGCCGTTTTTGCGGCTGCGAAAGCTTGAGGGGGAATCGCCGCGCAGTTTTTTGAAAGCACGGTTAAAGGTGCGTACATTGCCAAAGCCGACATCGTAAGCAACCGACGTGACCGTGGCTGAAGAATCGGCAAGCAAGCGTATCGCCTTGTTGATACGCAGATTATTAAGATAGTCGTTAAAATGCATCTTAAACGTACGGGTGAATACTCTTGATAGGTGGTAACGGCTCGTGTAAAGCGCTTTTGCAACGGACTCAAGCGTTATATGCTCGCAAAAATGCTCGCTCATATACTCCGCGAGGCGGTAAGGCAGGCTGTCGGACGCTACCTCTGCCGGTGCAAAATTTGTCTCACTTACGAAGCGGCACAAAAACAACTCCGTATACGCTCTTTGCACCTGCAAACTCTCCTCCTGCGCGCCTTTCAGAGCGCGCAGCGCATACAGACAGTCTCGGTGAATGCTTTCAAGACTGTAAACAGACTCACATGGCGCAAAGTGCATGAGCATATGCGCGTATTCCCCGAAAAGACTGCTCCCTATTATTACAATGTAGCCGACGTTGGACGTACCGGCGGTGTCGCAGGAGTGTATTCTGCCCGGAAAAAGCACGCACAGTTCCCCTTCGTGCAGAGAGACACGCTTGCCGTCTTCGGTAATATTTATTGAACCTCGCTCCACCACAAACAACTCCAGACTGTCATGAAAATGAGGCGGGAACGAAAAGTTTTCAAAGCAATGCACAAAGATGTCGGTATTTTTTCTCTCATAAAAAGGCTGCATTTTATCCTCTCCGCAATTTTTGTCTATATCTTATCACAAAATTACTTTCCGTGCAACTCTTTTGGTGGTATTATAAAAAGTAATAAAGGGAGGTGTTCAAAATGTCTAAAACAGGTGGAATGAATTCAAATAAAAAAGGTGTGAGACTTTTGAAGAAAATTGCACTGTCTGTTACCACGGCGGCGGTTGCCGCGTCGAGCGCGAACGTGGTCATGGCCGATACTCCTCAGAAAGTTTACTGGCAGTGTACCACGGAATCCAACCGCTGGGTGGACATGGGTAGTCTTGAAACGACTGCATGGGATGATGATACGTCTCTTTACATAGACGTTGACCAGACCACGCGCTACCAAACGCTGACAGACACACCATGGGGAGGCTGCTTTGCCGACAGGGGCTGGGAAGCGATGAAAGATTTGAGCGAAGAGAGCCGCGACGCAATTATGCGCGACCTTTTCAGCGATGACGGACTGCGGCTCACCGTAGGCAGGATGCCGATAGGTAACAACGATTTCTCGATTAACCGCTCGCAGTCATACGATGAGCTGCCCGAAGGTGTGAACGAGGATTATGACCTTGAGTATTTCAGCATCGATATTGACAGGACATGGCTTATCCCATATATGCGCGCCGCGCTGAAATACCGTCCCGACTTAAAGTTCTGGGGGTCGCCGTGGTCTCCTCCGTCATGGATGAAAACGAATAAGACGATTCACAGCGGCGGCAGCCTAATCTGGGAAGAGGATGTGCTGCGTACATACGCGATGTATTTCGCGAAATATATTGAGGCATACCGTGCCGAGGGTTTTGATATCTATATGGTGATGCCGCAAAACGAGCCAACTATGAATACCGCCTACGCGTCCTGCGTCTGGACAGGTGAACAGCTGAATGAGTTTATACGCGATTACCTCGCCCCCACACTCAAAGAGCGCAATCTCGATACGCAAATATACCTGGGTACGTTTACCGACTCACAGGCAAACCGTGTTGACCCCACGCTGAACGACCCGGTGACAAGCGCTCTTATTTCCGGCGTAGGCTTCCAGTGGTGGTCCGCTCCGCTTGCAAAGCGCGTTTACCGGCAGGCGACCTCGCTTTCTCTGATGCAGTCCGAAACCAAGTGCGGAAGCGGCAATAACAGCTGGATTTATGCGGAAGAACAGTTTGACTGCATGAAGGAGTTCTTTGACGCGGGCGTTAACTCGTATATGCTTTGGAATATGGTTCTTGACGAAAAAGGCGAGAACACCTCGCCGAGCCCGTGGCGGCAGAATGCGCCGATTATAGTGCATTCCGAAACTTCCGCTGTAAGCTACAGCCCCCAATACCACCAGTTTAAGCACTTTTCCTACTATGTGGACGGAGGCGCGCGCAGAATTAAGACTGACGGAAATTACGGCGACAAAATCGCGTTTCAAAATGCCGACGGCGAGATAGTTCTTGTTGTCAAGAATTCTTCCAACTCGGCTTTGGATGTCGCCATAAACTTTAACGGTAGCAAGATAAAGCCCACGGTTCCCGCACATTCTATAAATACGTTTCGTCTTGCGGGCGACAACAGCGATTTCGCCACTTCACCGGATATGGCACAATCTTCCGGCAGTGATGAAGACGTTGATACAATGGTGAAATTTCACAATCTCAAAGGCGGGAAAACCCTTTCCATAAACAGCGCGTCCTTCGATAACGGCGCGCGCGCAATTTCGTGGACAGACCAAGGCACTGCGGACCAAACATGGATTATCGAACCCATAGACGATGGCTACTGCCATATTGTAAATTTCAACAGTCTCAAAGCTCTGGGTATATATGCCGGCTCCGTAGAATCCGGCGCGCGAGCGGTGCAGTGGACTCTTGACGGCACTCCCAACCAGGACTGGAGTATTGTTCCGGTACTTTATAATGGTAGAACGTACTACAGGATTGACAACAGAGGCAGCGGACTGTGTCTCGCGTTTGAAAACGGCTCTGAGCTGGATGCTGCGACCGCCGTGCAGGTAGAGTATACCGGAGACGTAAGTCAGCTTTGGGAAGCAATAGTCATTCAGGGTGATGCGCTTAAATCACTCTCCCCGCTCGAAATAAGCGGTGTTTCGCAAACTGCGTCCACAGTGTACGGAACGCTGCGATGCAATAACACGGGCGACTATGTCCTGCGCTGCGCTTCATATGACGAAAGCGGTACGCTTCTCAGCGTAACCTCCGAGAAGTTTTCCCTTGAGCCCGGAGAGACGGTGGATTTTGCTCTCGGCTGCTCGGAAACCGGCACGCAAGTTGTCTGCTATGGCTGGAAAAGACAAACCCTTGTCCCGGCTGCTGAAAAAATTACTTTGAGTCCACAATAATTAAACTTTAACTATAAGTCCCCCGAGAGCATTACTCTTCGGGGGACTCATTCATTTCCGCAGCGCTTTGTTCCAGGCTTTTCAGCACGCTCTTCACTTTGTCGGGATTGTCACGCTGCCATTCAAGCAGCAGACTCGAAAAGCACTGCGCTTCCTCACCCAGACTCCTGTATGCCTCAAGCAAAGCCTTTTCATCTTCTGTAAGGTCTTTCAACACAGTTCACCCCCCGCATATCACTTATTGTCGCTGCAAGCCGCCCTTGCGGCAAGAATAGTTTCAAGGGTGTCGCCAAGCTGAACAAACAATGCAGAGAGCAGCGCGAGATCGCTATCGCTCTCTACTTTGTCCGCTATGGCACACGCAAGTGCGCTCACGCCCACAGGCAGAGCGCATTCACTGTTGTTGTTCATTTTTCTCAATTTCTCAACCTTGTCTTATTTGAAATTTAGGCTCGCGCCGCAAATTCCCATAATTATTATATGCCAAAAGATTACAGCTTGATATACGCCCGATACGCCACTGCGTCATGCGTAATAACGTAAATATGCGCGCTCTCGTGTCCTTCGTTCGGAGTTATTGTGGCGCTCACACTCTCACATTCTGGCGCGTAGAGCTCGTGCAGCGAAACGCTGCCGTCACCATAACAAAGCGCCGCTATTGCGCCAAGTTTCTGTGAGCGGTTCTCGATAGTCACTTTGAGCGCACCGTCATACTCGGCAGTTATGCTGTAGGGGGCGGAGTAAAACTCTATCTCCGAAATATTGCAATAGCCTTCGATGGGCGTTTTATATCTCACAAATCTAAAGCTCTGCGGATTATTAAACGAAAGCGATGACCAAACCGAGTTAAGCGGAGTATGCGTTATCACCGCCAAATCAGTCCACTCGCCGTCTATTTCATGAGCGCCCTGAAAGACTCCGCCGACCATACGCGAAAAATACCAGAACCGCGGCGCGTAACGCACCATCGTCACGGGGTCCGGCGCCTCGCCCAAATCAAGTCCTATATATCCGCCGCTCCCGTCCGATGTATCAAAAAACGTGTCGAAGTTTTTGTCAAACGCCATCTCGCCTCTGACATCGCTGTTCCAGGGTGCAGTGTAGAAAAGCTCACCTGTCAGCAGTTTCGGCTCTAAAGACTCGATAGGCTCTACTGCGGACTCCTGCGGCGCTATGCGAAAGCTCCAGTACTGGTTAGTGCTGCCCGTGAAAGAGTACATATCTATTTGCGCGCCCTCTGATGTATTCCAGTTATATAGGTCAACATACCTGTCGCCTTTTGACAGCGAGAACGAGCCGTTCTTCTCGCCGAGCGTCCATAAAAACTCACTGCCGCTTACGCAAAGCCCGTTTTCATCGGCAAGGTTCTTGCCCGATTGCAGATTGATTATCCGCCATCCTCCGCTTTTTTTCTCCAGCTTCCACTTCGCGGCGCTATAGGCAGTATTGCTGTACTGAGTTATTGTAGAATCCATATTGAGCCTTTGCGCCATAGCCAAACCGCCGCAGTCGCATATCAGGTTTACGATAGAACCGCTGCCGACAGCGCTGACAGAATATGTGTCGCAAATGGAAGCGTCGGTTTTAAGCGCCGCCTTTATTATGAAATTGCCATCCTCTGAAAACAAAACAAGTCCGTTTCCGTCAACGCTCGCGCGCTCTGTTGGATTGCCGTTCTCATCGCAGAGCGACCAAATAAATTCGCCTGCATAGTTTTCAGGCTCTGTCTGTATCGTCATTTGCAAAGTGTCGCCTGTGAAAACGCTCCTCTCGCCAGCGCCGGCGCTGATATTGATGCCATTGAGCGGCTGCGGCTGCTGAGGATTGATAACATATGTCGTAATAGTGCTTTGCGGCACGCTGACATGAAGCGTTTTGCCGTTTAGCTCGACTGGAGCAATCATCTCAATATTCTGAGTTTCGCTGGTGCGCCAGGCCTGTGCCGTATTTCCCACTGCGCCGAGCGAGGAGAGATTTATGCTGTAGTCAACGTCGCCTGCCGTGGCGTTCGTTACCACAAGCGCTATTTTACCGCTCTCTTTGTTGTGCGCGGCAAGAATGTTGGGGCAGTCGGTATCTATCAGGTAATCACCCTGGCGAATAAATTTTGAAAACTGACCGTAAGCATAGTACTTCTTAAATTTCTCAAGCTCCTTTGTCTCGCGGTTATACTGTGAAATGTGCCAGTATCCACCGACGGACTCACGCCCTTCAAAAGCGACTCCGGCGACTTGCCAAATCGTCCACGCGTTTGCCCACAGCCCGCGCAAATCGTCGGTTATCTTTTGTGAGAACCAGAGAGCCGGCCCCATGTACTCTGCGTTTACTCCCGCCGTGGCATTATAGTCGCTTTCAGACATAAAGAGCTTCTTGCCGGTTTTGGCAATCTCATCGCGAAGCTGTTCCATATTTTCCGTGGCGTATGTATGTACATTAAAGCGTCCGAGCGCTTCCACGGCCTGCGGCGTAAGCTTTGAAATATAGCTTAGGAAGTTTGACGTGTTCGTCTCATCCGATGCGGCAACCGAAACATCGTCAAGTCCGGCAGCCTTAAGCGCAGCTGCACATTCCAGTATAAGCGCGCTTTGGTCTTCAGGGGAAATATGACAACCCTCCTGCGTGCCGCCGGCGCGCCAGTAGTTCGTGTTTGGTTCGTTCATCGGCTCCAAAGTATCCACCTGTACGCCGTAGTCATTTTTCAAAATTGATACGACCCGCGCCAGATACTGCGCAAACTCTCCGAACCGTTCCGGCGCGATATTATTGACATTGGGGTCCTCGCCTCCGGCAGTGCATCCGCTCAGAGTCATAGTGTACGGCGGAGAATTTGAAAAGCATTCCACAATATTCGCTCCGTACTCGATAGCGTCAAGCAAAAAATTCAGCTGATTCATGTCCGCCTCTTTATTATACGTTCCGTCGGCATTAAGCCAACCGGGCACGGCTTGACCTTCCGTACCCAAATGCGTGTGCGTGGGGTCGTCCCCGCCCCCGATATTAAAGCGCACAAAATTAAGCCCAAGTCCTTCCTCTAAATCAAAATATGCCTTTGAAAGCACCTTGCGCTCCTCTTCGGGCAGGTCGCCATATGCCTCCGCCCACCAGCAAAGTGAAGTCCCCCATCCTTCAAAAGCTCCGAACGGACTTGTCTTCGCGGCGTTCACCTCTACTTTAATCACGTCGCTTTCTTCCGCGAGCGCCAACGGTGTGTGCAAAAGAGCCAGACACGCTGCGAGGATAATCGATACGGTTTTTTTCATACAAATCACCTTCACTCCTGTATTGTATTTTCATTCTATCATATCCGGCGCCCGTTTGTCAATTTTAACTACAAAAAACCTCTCTATCATAGCGCGGCACAGGCAAAACCGCCAAAACGCTTAATTTTGTTTGACAAAGGCATTATAAAGTGTTATACTTTGCGAGGTGATATTTTATTCGCTGCATTTTTTGAACGCCCTTCATAAAATGGGTCTTCAAAAATGCATTTTTTATACTATGAAAACGAGGTAATCTATGAACGGCATGTTATTCAGCGAACTTAATCTTTCGGACGAAATCCGAGCGGCAATTTCTAGTATGGGCTTTGAGAAAGCGACGCCTGTGCAGGAAAAGAGTATAGCGCCCATGATTGACGGGCGCGACCTTGTGGCACAAGCCCCGACCGGAACAGGAAAAACCTGCGCATTCGGCATCCCGCTTGTCGAGTGCACGAAGCCGGAAAGCGAACACGTGAGCGCGCTTGTCCTGTGCCCCACGCGGGAGCTGTGTATGCAGACGGCGGACGAACTTACAAAGCTCTCAAAATTTAAGAAGAATATCAAAGTCGCGGCTGTATACGGCGGGCAGGATTTCAGCCGTCAGCTTTTCGCATTAAAACGCCGTCCCCAGATAGTCGTCGCAACACCCGGCAGGCTCATGGACCATATGCGCCGGCGTACAATAAATCTCGAAAATTTATCCTTTATGGTGCTTGACGAGGCGGACGAAATGCTCAACATGGGATTTCGTGAGGATATAGATACAATATTGCAGTCTGTTCCGTCAACGCGTCAGACGGCGCTGTTCTCCGCAACGCTTTCACCGGAAATCATGGCTATTACAAAAAAATACCAGAACGATGCCGTTTCCGTAAAGGTGGAGCGGAAGGGCCGTTCCGCCGCCTCAATTGAACAGTATTATATCACTGTTCCCGGCGTTCAAAAACTTGAGGCGCTCACACGTATGATAGATGTCAAAGGCTACAAAAGCTCCATGGTGTTTTGCAACACGAAACGCATGGTAGACGCGCTTGCCGAACACCTTATAGCGCAAGGGTATCGCGCCGACTGTATCCACGGTGACATGAAACAAGCTCAGCGCGACAAGGTTATGGCAAAGTTCAAGTCCCACGGTATTGACATTCTCGTTGCAACAGACGTTGCGGCGCGGGGAATCGACGTAGATAATATTGAAGCAATATTCAATTTTGACCTGCCGGCCGAAGACGAGTATTACATTCATCGTATAGGCAGAACTGGCAGGGCGGACAAAACAGGAGTCGCTTACAGCTTTGTTATGCCAAAACAAATGGGGCGCCTTAAGCAGCTCATGCGCTACGCCGCATGTACTGTTTTGCCGCACCCTGTTCCAACTAAAGCGGATGTCGAAAACGCCAAAACCGACAAGCTATTTGAGCGCATCAAGGAAGTCGCCGCACTCGCTGGTCATGCTGACTATACGGCAAGCCTCACGCGCTATCTTTCGGAAAACGGCGGCGGTTTAAGCGCTTTAGACGTCGCGGCGGCGTTTATGCGTCTGGCCGATGTTAAGCCTATGCGTGTTGCCGAGGCGCCTGCGGAAAAGGTTTCGGTGCGCGAACCGGCAGAGCATGTGAGAATGTTCATAAACGTTGGCACTCTCGATAAAATGAACAGGCGCAGCATGCTTGATTTGTTCAAGGTCTTTACAGATATCGATGTACGTCAAATATCTGAAATCGATATATTTGACAAATATTCATTTGTCAACATACCCTCTGGCGATGTCGAACATGTCATACGCTCGCTGTCTGAAGCGCGCTATAAGGGGCGCGCGGTTTCAATTGAAATTGCGCAGCGCTCCGACAGGCGCTGCGCTAAGAGGTCTAACAGGTTTGCAAAAAGCCGGCGCCGTTAAACGCCGGCTTTTCAGTATCTTAAATCCTCGCGAACAAATCCCCGCCCAGAGATTTTTGCATAATGTCCCAGAGGGGGATTTTTGCCGATGTTGCCATCCAAAGCTTCATATACATAGCGATGGGCGCACGGTTAAAAAGCGTCTTTATATTATAATCCGCAAAAAGTCTCTTGCTCGCGTAGTTGTATCCGTTTGAGGCGCCGGTCAGGTAAACTGTGATATTACGTTTTTTCATCTGCTCAAAAAACGCCTGCGCAGCGGCAGCTTTTGTATTGATTGTACCGGAATGATAGCTCTCGTGCAAAACATACTTTACATGCTTCCCTATTTGAGGGTAAGCCAGACCCGGATAGGGTATTATGCGTTCAATGCATTCACAAACTTCGGACAGCGTACACGGCAGCAGCGGGTCCATTTCATCGGAAGCTTCGTAAAAATCAGGGTTTGCAAAAAACTGCCCGCAGTCATCATAAAAACCGAACTCACTGTTCGCGGCGCTGTAAAAGCAGTCCGAATAGCTTTGGCTTGCTAAAAGCCTGGTGGCCCTGTGCACCTTCACATTCTCGCCGGGATTTTTATACACAACCCACACGCCGCGAGCGGACTTCTCTTTTATAAACTTTATCGCGTATTTAAGGTTTACAGCTCCATTTGCCCGTTCATCTTCGAGGGGGTAATTGCTCGAAACAAGGCAGAACGGTTTGCAGCCGTTTCCCAGAGCATACCCCAACGCTGCGGCGGAATATTGCAATGTGTCAGTTCCGTGAGTACAGATTATTCCGTCATAATCACACCGGCTGATCTGCACCGCCGCGCTGATAAGCTTTTCAACGGTTAGTCCCGTATTGTTCTCGCTCAGCTCAGAATACGGCGTAAGAATATCGTATTCACAATCAAGACCACAATGTTTTTTGCACATCTCGGCAATTTCATTCGGCTTATTTGCGTCCGCCGCGATGAAATCACCCTTTGCTGCGCTCCCGATTGTACCTCCGGTAAACATTAGCAGTAATTTCATGTTCTTTCTTGTCCCCTTGTTTTTTCGCCTTTCTTCCGTCAGGCAATCTTCACTGAAAAACCGCCTCACAATAGTTTTTTCAGTCTTTGTTCCGTGAAAATACAAAAAAGCAACTGTCCCTGATTTTCGGCATTTTGCTTGTTGCTTTTCTTACTGGCATAGTATAGCATAAAACTCATTGAAAATCAAGTGGTTTTGGCAAACCGTATGCTGCAATAATTGTGTAGATGCCAATGAACACATTTTAACATGAAAAAAATAAACTTTTGTATTGGTATAATACATGTGAACCATAAAGAAATAGAAAATCAAAATTCAA
>JAUNBL010000068.1 GCA_030527235.1 Clostridia bacterium
CCTTTATCGCAAACGCTCAAACTTTTTTTGGGTCACATCATTGACAACCGCAGAGTCAAATCATTTTTCAACGAAAAATGCTCTTGCCGCACAGGAGATAATAGTGTATAATAATTAAAACTGTTTTAAGGAGTGTTTGATATGGTAGAACTTAAAAATCGAGGCGTCTATCTTGTCGGCGGCAATAGAATTATTGAAGAACATAATGAAATGAGCCCTGCTGCCGCCAAAGAGAACACTATGGCATATCAAATCATGCGTGCGCATGACGTGTCGGACAATCCTTCCGAAATGCGAATAAAATTTGATGCGCTTACATCACATGATATAACATATGTCGGAATAATACAAACGGCACGCGCGAGCGGACTGGAAAAATTTCCGGTTCCTTATGCTATGACGAATTGCCATAACAGCCTTTGTGCTGTAGGCGGAACTATAAATGAGGATGACCATGTTTTTGGGTTAAGTGCGGCCAAAAAATATGGCGGTATATATGTACCGGCTAATCAGGCGGTAATTCATCAGTTCGCGCGCGAAATGCTTTCCGGGACAGGCAAAATGATACTGGGCTCCGATTCGCACACTCGTTACGGAGCATTAGGGACGATGGGTTTTGGAGAGGGAGGACCGGAGCTTGTTAAACAGCTTTTGTCAAATACTTACGACATTTTAGCGCCGGATGTTGTTTTGGTGTACCTGACAGGGGAAGTGAAGAAAGGCGTAGGTCCACAGGACGTCGCCCTTGCTATCGTAGGTGCAGTATTCAAATCCGGGTTTGTAAAAAACTGTGTTCTGGAGTTTGTGGGCGATGGAATAAAGAAGCTTTCGATGGATTTCCGGATAGGAATTGACGTTATGACAACGGAAACCACATGCCTTTCTTCAATTTGGCAAACTGACGAAAAAGTTGAAGCGTACTATGAAAATCATGGCAGGAAGACAGACTACACGGCAATTGCACCAGGCGAAATTGCTTTTTATGATAAAATGATTTCAATTGACCTTTCGCGCGTGGAACCGATGATTGCACTTCCGTTTCATCCGTCAAATACGTATACAATACACGAATTTACAGAAAATGCATCGGACATCTTCGCAAAGATTGAAAAGGATGCATCTGAACAATTTGGTAAAAATGTACACTTGAACTTAAAATCCAAACTTTCTAAAAACGGCATTCTTGTTGATCAAGGTGTAATTGCGGGGTGCAGCGGAGGGATGTTTGATAATATATGCGAGGCTGCGGATATACTTAGAGGCTGTGATATTGGTAACGGATATTTTTCGATGTCTGTTTACCCTTCGAGCGTTCCGGTGAATCTTGCGCTGATTAAGAATGGTGTCCAAGCTGCCCTTATTGAGTCCGGGGCGCTCTTTAAGTCCTGCTTCTGCGGTCCATGCTTCGGAGCCGGAGACGTACCCTCAAACAGCGCTTTTTCCATAAGACATACAACACGAAACTTTCCTAACAGAGAAGGCTCAAAGCCATCGGAGGGTCAAATTAGTGCAGTTGCTCTTATGGATGCACGTTCGATTGCTGCTACGGCACGAAACAAAGGAATCCTTACTGCTGCAACGGATGTTGAATATGAAACTTGCGAGCGTCATTACATCTTTGATTGCGGAGCGTACAAAAAACGTGTCTATTTCGGCTACGGGAATCCCGTCCCTCAGGAAGAACTTCGCCTTGGTCCCAATATAACCGATTGGCCGCTTCAGGACGAATTAAGCGAAAATATTTTACTTAAGCTTGCAAGCGTCATTCACGATGAAGTTACCACAACAGATGAGCTTATACCTTCCGGGGAAACATCAAGTTATCGTTCAAATCCTCTTCGCTTGGCTCAATTTGCACTTTCGAGGCGTGACAGCGGATACGTAAAGCGGGCTACAGAGATTCAGCAACTTGAAAACTTACGGCGAAAGGGCGAAATCCCCGAAGAAATTATTTCGGTTTTGAAACGTGTGTCAGATGCTGCGGCTATGGCTTCATCACAAACACAGTTCGGTTCTGTGGTGTTTGCGAGAAAACCGGGGGATGGCAGTGCGAGAGAACAGGCTGCGTCCTGTCAAAAAGTGTTGGGTACGTATGCGAATATATGTTATGAATTCGCAACAAAAAGATATCGCAGCAACTGCATTAACTGGGGCATACTTCCTTTTACAATAGAGAAAACTACTGCTTTTGAATATTCTGTGGGCGATTATATTTATGTCCCGTCAATACGGAGCGCTGTTAAAGAGGGAAAAGAAGAAATCGCAGCAAAGGTGATTACTGAAAATGCAATATACGATATAACTCTATATATTAAAGACTTAACCGAAGAAGAAAGAAAAATTATTCTTGACGGATGTCTTATAAACTACTATCGTGAGGAGGCAAAAGCGTGAACAAAATCAAGATGACGCAAAAAATTGTTGAGATGGACGGCGACGAGATGACAAGAGTACTCTGGAAAATGATTAAAGATGAGCTGCTGGTGCCGTTTGTCGAACTTAACACCGAATATTACGACCTTGGCTTGCCAAGCCGCGATGCTACGAATGATTTGGTGACTGTAGAGGCGGGCGAAGCAATAAAAAAATATCATGTTGGGGTAAAGTGTGCCACAATTACGCCTAACGCACAGCGAGTAGAAGAGTACAAGCTGCGTGAAATGTGGAAAAGTCCGAACGGAACAATACGTGCAATTTTAGATGGCACAGTATTTCGTGCACCCATCATTATTTCTCATGTAAAACCTGCGGTAAGAAACTGGGAAGCGCCAATTACAATAGCAAGGCATGCATACGGCGATGTGTATAAGGCAACCGAATATCGTGTGCCGGGGAAGGGAAGCGCACAGCTTTGCTTTATGGCAGAAAACGGTAAAAAGTGGTGTGAAACAATATATGACTTTGAGTGCGGCGGGGTTTTACAGGGAATGTATAACAAAGATACCTCTATACGTTCGTTTGCACACTCGTGTTTCAAATACGCACTCGATACAAAGCAAGACCTATGGTTTGCAACTAAAGACACTATTTCCAAAAATTACGACCAAACCTTTAAGCTCATTTTCCAAGAAATTTTCGACAGCGAGTATAAAGAATCATTTGAAAAAGCCGGAATCGAGTATTTCTATACGCTGATTGACGATGCCGTTGCACGTGTTATACGTTCAAAGGGCGGATACATTTGGGCATGCAAGAATTATGATGGAGATGTAATGAGCGACATGGTTTCGACGGCATTTGGTTCACTTGCGATGATGACAAGCGTGCTTGTCAGTCCGGACGGGAATTATGAATATGAAGCGGCTCACGGAACAGTCACGCGTCATTATTACAGATATCTTAAGGGCGAAGAAACCTCTACAAATCCCGTTGCAACAATTTTTGCATGGAGCGGGGCGCTTAAAAAGCGAGGGGAAATAGACTCAAATGATAACCTTGTTTCCTTTGCCGTAAAGCTTGAACAGGCGTGTATAGATACAATGGAAGATGGAATCGTTA
Source organism: Clostridia bacterium (assembly GCA_030527235.1). Lineage (GTDB taxonomy): Bacteria > Bacillota > Clostridia > UMGS1883 > UMGS1883 > JAUNBL01. The sequence goes on from JAUNBL010000068.1 coordinate 3,499, forward strand.
CCAAGGATTTAGCGCTTCTTTGGGATGACGGCGAACCGACAAGCGTTACAACGGAAGTGTTTTTGAAAGAAATAAGAAAACGCCTTGAGGCATAAAAACAAAGAAATTTTGCTTGTATTCTACATTCCTTTATGTTAAAATACTAAAGTAAAATGTGCCCGTAGCTCAGCTGGATAGAGTGTCAGACTCCGACTCTGAAGGTCGTGCGTTCGAATCGCATCGGGCATACCACGTCGGAATGGACTTTGCTCCATTCCGATTTTCTTTGCAAAAAATCAGTTACGCGCTCCGTCATTCCTCCTCTTTCGCAAAAAGTCATGCTCGCGTTGGCTGTTCGCTTGTAACCGCATTCATAACGGCATTTGGTACGCTACCAACCTTTTGCGATTTGCGCCTACGGCGCTGTGTATCTATAGCGTCCGGTTCATCTAGGTCGCAGCGGACTCCGTTGTTATCAAAATGCCATCTCTAAGAGAGGGCATTTTCATCTGTAATATTTTGCTAAAACAAAGCAAAGCAGAATAAAATTCAATGCTTTTTTTCTAAATGTATTGGTATAATACATGTGAACCATAAAGAAATAGAAAATCAAAATTCAA
>JAUNBL010000069.1 GCA_030527235.1 Clostridia bacterium
GCTTCTATATCCATCGAAAGACCGTCTAATTTATCAGTCATGGGGCTTGTCCTCCGCCAATTCTTCGTTAAGACATAGTATCTTTTTTAATTCCGTCGCTATCTCTACGGGTGTCATTACTGCTGTATTTAGTGCTATCCGCCCTGCAAGTGTTGGACTAAAATCTTGAACTTCCTTTTTTGTGATATTATGCCAAATAGGGAGAATCGTTTTACCGTCCGTCATTTCTCGCTGAAAAAGACCATCAAGTTCATATTGAGTCCAGCCTTTCTTAATATAGTCTTTTGATAAAACTACAATCCCATATTTCGACTTGCTTAACCCACTATCTATTTTTGCACGCAAGCTATCGCCCCACGTCATGCTAATGGCATCATACCAAACCTTAATACCTGTACATTGCAGTTCCTTACACAATTCATCTGCAAAGCTTTCCTTATCTTCCGAAGCATGCGAGATAAACACATCGTATTCTTCACTGCGCGATTGATATAAGTTGGATTCTTTTTTGCTTGCTTCTGCAATGCCTTGTTGCAGTTGCAAAGTTAAATCAGAAATGCGTTTCTCGTAATTGTTATACGTGGTTTCTTGTGCTTTTTGCAAGCGCTTATTTTCTGTTGCTTCTTCTTTTTGCAGCTTCACTGCCGTATCGGCGCGTTTTTTCCTTTTATCCGCTATTTTCTTGTTAATATTAGCCTTTTCAGACGTTACTTTTACTAAATCATTTTGATAATTTTGTATTTGACGCATTTTGGCTTGAAGCATTGCAGTAGTCGTATTTTTTGTAATACTCTTTTGTACGTCATTTATTTTTTTAGTTTTGTCTGCTTCCTTTTTTGTTTCATCCGCAAGTTTCTTTTCCAAGTCGCTTAACTCTTTATCAAGTTGATTTAATGTTTTTCTTGTTTGCTCTACACTCATTTTATCGCCTCTCGCCTCTTATCCTCAACCTTTTTGCGTTTATATCCAATCCATCTCCCCGTTGTAACTCTCTCGTCTTTTGGCTTTTCCGTATCAGCGGGCATGACCCATGCTGCGCTGACCTTTATCGCGCCTTCGATCTTACCTTGGCGGCACATTTCAGAAACACGGCGGGAAGTAATCCCCCATAACTCGCTTACCTGTCTCTCGGTCACAATGTCCATGCCACTCCCCTCTCTCATTTTGAATTATACAACACCATCGGAATAGTATCAATTCACCCTTAAGGAAGAAATGCGGCGCTTTGTGGAAATGTGTTTCGACCCGGCTTCGCCTATGAGCGGTAAGCTAAAAGCAATGCTGCTTGCCATGATGACGGAGGTAAAGCCGTGAATATTGTTGTCTATGCCCGCTATTCTGGCCATGGTCAAACCGAGCAACCCATAGAGGGACAGCTAAAGGCGTGTTATGAATACGCGAAGGCCAACGGGCATACCATGATAGGCGAATACATAGACAGGGCGCAGACGGGAACCGCCGATGGCCGCGCAGACTTTCAGCGTATGATTGCCCACGGCGACAAGCACGTTTTTGAAGCGATATTGGTCTACCAGCTTGACCGTTTCGCCCGGAATCGCTACGACAGCGCCATCAACAAGGCCAAACTGAAAAAGAACGGCGTGCGCGTCCTTTCCGCACGCGAGAACATAAGCGAGGACGCCAGCGGCATATTGATTGAGGGCGTGTTGGAAAGCATGGCCGAATATTACAGCGCGGAGCTTTCGCAGAAGATACGCAGGGGCATGGAGATCAATGCGCAAAAGTGCCTGTCCAACGGCAATAATCCGGGGCTGGGGTTTCTTGTGGACGAGGAAAGGCATTTTCAACTTGACCCGCAGACCGCGCCCTATGTGCGGCAGATATTTGAAATGCATGCCGGAGGAAAGACGGTTGCCGAGATAACTGCCTATCGCAACGCCAAAGGACTGAAAACCTCCAAGGGCGGCGAGTTCAACAAAAACAGCTTGCACCGCATGTTGCGAAACAAACGGTATATCGGCACATACATTTATAAGGGACAGGAAACGCCTAACGCCGTCTCTCGCATTATTGAGGATGGACTATTTGAATGGGTGCAGCACATATCGGACGCAAACAGGAAAGCGCCGGGGCGCGTCAAGGGCAAGGAAGAATATTTGCTGACAACAAGGCTCTTTTGCGGTTATTGCCATGAAATGATGGTGGGTTACGGTGGCACCAGCAAACCCGGCATGGCGTACCATTATTATATCTGCAAAAACGCCCGGAAATAGCTGTGTAAAAAGAAAGTTATAGATAAGCGGAAAATCGAGAATCGGGTTGTGAAAGAATATCATGCTTTGCTGACGGACAAGAACATTGATAGGCTTTCTAAATCGGTTGGGGCGGCGTGTCAGGCGGATTATGACAGTTCAGCCTTGAAGCGCGGCTAAAAAGGCGCTCAAAGACACGGAGGGAGCCATAGAGAACCTTTGGGCTGCCGTTGGAGCAAGGGCAATCCGTGGAAACGATAACGGAGCGCATCAACAAGCGCACCGCCGAGAAAACGGAGCTTGAAGCGCAAGTAGCGGTCGAGGCGAACAAACAGATATATTACACCACCGAGCAGATACGCGCTTTTCTATATACGCTTAAGCGAGGAAGTCTCAACGATAAAAACAACCGCAAGGGGCTAATCAATATCTTTTTACAAGCGGTGTATCTTTGGGATGATAAGTTCACTTTGGTACTGAACGGAGGCGATAAGCCGATAACGATTGATGATATTCTACTTGATGAAATCGCCGAGGATAACGCCGCTTTTGAGTGTTCGACTGTGGGAAAATCGCCTCCACCATAAAACGCAAATCCGAACACCTTGTTTCTCGTGAGACGCTGCTTCGGATTTGTTTTGATCGTCGAGGAGGTCTAGCCCAAGCGCCAGACCTCCTCTTTCCGACTTGGAGTTTTACAGGCAGGAACCTGTGTGCCCAACCCGGCTGTAGTGGGATCGGCGGCAATGCTGAGAATTGTCGGCGATGCTTTTTCTGTAAAATATAGTAGACATTGTTGGACGTGAAACAGTGCGTATGATGGGTGCATATTTCGAGCAAGTTCATGAATAAATATTCGGTTTTCAGGTGATTTAACCGCAAATCTCTCGCCTTTAAAGCCGAGCTCGCTCGTCCAACAATGTTCTATTGCATTATACACCAGGTATCCAACAATGTCTACTTTACTGGACGCGAGGATGAAGGACATGAGCGACAAGGGCGGACTGATAGACAGGATAGCTTTGAACTGCGGATTTATCTACATCTCGGATCTACACTACATAGAGGAACACAGGATGGCGGTGGAGACGGCCGTTTCGCGCATACCTCCGGAGGAAGCGTGCCTTGAGGAATGGCTGTCCGTCATAAGCTACATGTTCTCCTGCTCGCCGGAACTGCACAGCGCCGAGGGAGCTCGCGAGTTTCTGCTGGAAATGATTCGCGGCACAGAAAAATAGGCTCAAAAAAATCCGAAAAAAACACGTTTTTTTAGCGGTATTCACTTGTCTGCACACTCAATATGTACTAAAATGAATGCATGTGCGATTTGCTTTGCACCGGATTGAGGGCTGCTTGCTCGAAAATCCCATGACAAAGGCCAACTCGCCGAGTAAATATTTATCCATAAAGGAGAAAGACATGCTTTTTAGCCGTACCAACCATATCAAGAGAACCCTGGCTGCATTTTTATGCATAATGATGTTCTTGCCCTCTGCACTGGGCATAGCGACAGCCGAAAACGAAGACGTATACGACGTCACACTGACCAAAGTAGACAATTCTCTCTCGGACTCCCTTGTAGAGGATATGTACAAGACCTCCGGCGTTGCGATAAGCTCCGGCGGAGTTGTAGAGAGCATAGACGACGAGGAGATAGTTCGCGCCGTTATAACCCTCGATGAACCCGCGCTGCTCTCCTACGAAGAGGCGGCGACCAACACCAAGGGGAGCTTTGCCGCGACAATATCCGCCAAGATATCCGACCAGCAGACCGCCGTGTTGGGCGAAATAGAGGATGCATTGGGCGACTCGTTCGAGCTTTTGTACACGTATTCGCGCGTTATAAACGGCTTTGCCGCGAGGCT
>JAUNBL010000029.1:0-301 GCA_030527235.1 Clostridia bacterium
TGAGATTGAATATAAGCAGGACAACAACACGTTTGTCCGACCAAGCATAAAGACGATTTCCGATCTGCTGTATGACTTCGTAGAACTGTACGGCGTGAACAAATGGGCGCTTTCCACCTTTGACGCAAAAAAGGGGCTGATCGACAACTACATCAACCCTATCATCGGGGAAGTGAAAATAGCAGATGTTACGCCGCGCATGATGGACGAGTATTACAAAAAACTCTTGAAGGTCAAGAGCGCCCCGCGCCATAAGGGGCAGGTGTCCGACACTTGCGTGTCGGCGCGCAACGTCAAGGAG
>JAUNBL010000029.1:311-580 GCA_030527235.1 Clostridia bacterium
GATTTTGAACTGTGCGTTTAATCAAGCGATCCGTTGGGAGTATATGGAGCATAACCCTGTGGCAAAGGCGACGCTTCCCAAATCGGAAGCGAAGCAGCGCGCCATTTGGACAGCAGACGACTTGTTTAAGGCGCTCAATGTCTGTGAGGACGAGCGTTTGGCGCTCTCCATCAATTTAGCCTTTTCCTGTTCTTTGCGGCTCGGGGAAATGATGGGGCTGACATGGGATTGCGTGGATATTGATGAAAAGAGCATTGCGGAAAACAATG
>JAUNBL010000029.1:590-23561 GCA_030527235.1 Clostridia bacterium
GCGTTTCCAAGAACGCCCTCGATAAACTCGATGGCAGAGATGTGATAAAGACGTTTCCTGCGGTATTCACGAGCAATAATACAGCGCTTATCTTGAAAAAGCCCAAGACAAAAACAAGTGTGCGCCGCGTATGGCTGCCCAAGACCGTTGCCGAAATGCTTGTTGCATGGAAAAAGAGCCAAAGCGAACTGAAAGAGTTTTTGGGCGACGAATACCATGACTTTAATATGGTGATTGCGCTGCCAAACGGCAGGCCGCTTGAGGGACAAGTCATATCGCGCTCTTTCAAGGCGCTGATCCGCGAACACGACCTGCCTGACGTTGTTTTTCACAGCCTCCGGCACACAAGCACTACTTACAAGCTGAAGCTCAATAGAGGCGATATGAAAGCCGTACAGGGCGACACAGGACACGCACAGTTAAAGATGGTGTCTGATGTGTATTCGCACATATTGGACGAGGACAGGCGCAAAAATGCCACGCAGTTTGAAGAAGCGTTTTATCACGCGGATAGAAATGCGCCTATTGGGCCTGTCGCCCCTGGCACAACAACGGAAACGGAAAAGGTCATGGAACTGCTTAACAGAACACCCGAACTTGCCGCGCAATTGCTTCAACTGCTGAATATCGCAAACAGCAAAACAGCGGTCATGGTCGGCGGCAATTAGCAAGAAAAAACGCCTTGCTAACGGCAAATTAGCAAAAAGGACGAAAAAATTAGCAAAAAGCCGTTTTCGAGGACGAGCGATTAGCAAGCAAGAAGGACGGAAAGGAGGTCAGCTAATGAAAAAGTGGATGTACGAATTAGCAAAAACGAAGCAGGGCTTGAAAAATGGAAAAGCCCACAAACGCAGTGTTTATGGGCTTTATGGCGTTCCCGGGGCGACTCGAACGCCCGGCCTATCGCTTAGGAGGCAGGATACCGAAGATGTTCAAAAAGCCCGATTTTACCGTGGTTATGGACTTTTTAGCCTGTTTTTTGCATTTTCCATGTTGTCTATTATGTCTATAAAACACAGGGAAAAGGGGTTAATTCCAGGCAAATGTTAGTAAAATGTTAGTATGAAAGTTAGTAAATTTTGAAGCCATATCATATTGATTTTTCCGTGTAGCCAAGCCATATTTTCGGGATATGCTATTTTGGATTTTTGAAGAAACAAAGCAAAAAACGGCAAGTGCGGATAACCACACTTGCCGTTGAAGCCGAAACATTCTTATGCTGCGATTTTTTTCATTTTCTCCACAATATGCTTGTTCAGAGAGACAACAGACTTCTTCTTTCTGAACTTGGATAAGTGAGTATAGATTGAAAGCGTAGTCTCAATATCTTCATGCCCCATAAAGTATTGAGCCGATTTCACATCAACGCCAGCATCATAGAGAAGTGTGCAATAAGTATGCCGGAGCATTTTTGAAGTAATATGCTCTATAACCTGCACTCTTGGAGTATACTTGCTTGCACATCTGCCCCCAGCAGCTTTGTTTAGATGATTGAAATAGCCTTCCCATGCCCTGCGGTATGCAGTATCGGACATCAATCTGCCGTTGGCACTCATGCAGATAAGCCCATGTTTGCCGCCTAACTCTTTCAGTGCGGTAAGCAGAATATCAGGGATAGGAATATCCCGCACTCCTGCTTTGGTTTTGGGCTTTTTGATGGACGGCCTGTTTTCAAAGCACTCACGGGCTTTTGTGATATGGATGACTTTTTCCTCATAGTCGATATCCTCCCATGTTAAAGCAAGTAACTCGCCCAAACGCAGACCACAATAGAGCATAATTAGCCCTCCGATGCCAAACCTGTGCCCCCTCCAATTCTTTGTCACCAAGAGGATTTCATCATCCTCTAAATAACGTGTTTCGGGCGCATCCAAACTTGGCACCTTCACTTTGCTAAAATAGTTACGATATAGCCATTCGTTATCACAAGCAAAATCCATCATATTATCTGCCGTCTGTTTTACCTTTTTCATAGTGCTTGTAGCATAGCCATCCTCTGCCATCTTATTGACGATGTTTTGTAAATCCATCATGCGAAGATCACGAATGTTTCTCTCGCCCAAAGTAGGCAGAAGATGGTTGTCGATCTTGCTCTGTTTACGTTTGTGCCATTTGGCTGAACGAGTGGGGAATTGTTTCATCCAGATAACACTAAGCTCTGTAAAGGTCATGTCTACATCAATATAGGTTTGTGTAGCAACCTTTTGCTTTAACTCCGTCACTTTTTGATCCAATTCACCTTGAGTCTTGCCATATACTACTTTCCTTTTTGGAGAGCCATCAGGACATCTCCCTATTTTAACGCTTTTTTGATACAAACCATCTGCTCTCTTTTTTTGTTTTGTTGCCATATTCATACCTCCTGTTCTTCAAGCTATGCAAAGAATTTTTCTTTACGCACTAATCGGCGTTTCCCCAATTTCAGAGTAGGAAAGCCCTTGGCGTAGAATAAATTGTAGGCGTAGGCGCGAGATATTCCCAGGATGTCGGCAATGTCATCGGCGCTTAAAAAAAGGGGGATTTCTTTCATTTCATAGTAGCGCTTTGATGGGGTGTTCTCACTCGTCATAGAGATCACCTCCATCAACAAAATAACCAAGCTGCGCTATTAAATCATTGCGCAATTTATTCAGGATGCGCTTTTTACGGGTAAAAACACCTTTGCGGTCAATCCCCATTTTTTCGGCATATTTGCCAACGGGAACGCCGGAGTAGAACAGGGCTTTGATAAGAGCCTTATCCTGATCCGGCAGCTTGTCTATGCAGAGGGGAAGAATACGGATGAGAAGCAAACGCAATAATTCGGTTTCTTTTTCAAGGAGCCTTTTTTCAGGGGTGTCTAAATCCGCGATTTGCAGCGCCAGCTTATAATTGCTGTCATTTTTAAGCAAGCTGTCTAAAAGCTCAATGGACACGTCATGGTTGCGGATATGTTTGCTGTCCAGGTATTGTTGTCTGCGTTCAGTGGAATCTAACAGCCGGAAAACCGCTTCGCTGACCTCGATCCATTCCTCGCTTGCTTTGGCATAATAGTGCTTTTGCCCGTCGCTTGAGTACATGATCTTATACAAATTGAATCGTCTGTTTTTATACATTTTCGTAACCTCCGAATTGATTTGAGTGAAATGAGAATCAAATCGGAGGTTACGGGTATCTCGCTATGGCTTCATGCCATAGACAATGGAAAAGAGGGTATATAAAAACGCTCAAAGCAAAAGTGCCTTGAGCGTTGAAATCTCTGCATATATACTTCTCTATGCCCTGCGTATTTATTTCACATAGTTGGGTATGTGGGGGCGTGTAAAAGCAAACTGTTTTTTTGACAGTTTACCAATTAGAGTCTTTAATTTGTCGGGGGATTTATTCTCCCCGGCTATTCAACCTCCAAAATCCTATTATGGCTCATTAGTTCGCCTCCTTTGTATGCTTTTGGGAAGTCTATTTCGTGTCATAGTGAAATCCGTGCTCATTATAATCTTTGCGGGTGAAAGGTAGACTAATAATGAGGTGAAGTCTAATGGCATATACGCCCCCAAAGATCGGCGCAATATTTCGTGCCGCACGAAAAGAGCATAATTTGACACAAGAGCAAGCAGCAGAGCGCATCGGTATATCGTATAGAGAAGTAATGGACCTTGAAAACGATAAGCGGTACCCGAAGTACGAAACGCTGTACGCATGGGTAAAAGCTCTCTCTATACCGCCGCACCAGATATTTGATGGCAAGACCGATTACGCCGAAGCAGAGCGTTTCTATGAGCAGCAAATGAATTGCAGCGAGAACGAGCGCAAAATTATCATCGAAACAGCACGGGCGCTCATGCAAAGCCTAAAAGAGACAACGGGAAAGTAAGGGCTTGCGAAATATCGCTTTCACAAGCCTTTTCTTTTTGTGCTTATTCAGATGTTCAATTCATGCTTGTCACATTATCTGCACTTAATAAATCCACCGCATCTTTTTTATAGTAAAGCATTCTTATATATATCGGGCGGTATACATGGTTACGGAAAACTGCTATACCGCACCGCCACAGTATTCACAGCAGCCGTTTGCGTCGGGCATAGTTGTCGCATGGCAATGCGGGCAAACCACAGCAGTATTCGGCGCATTTGCCGCGCTTGCCGCTTCACGTTCCGCATCGCGCGCCTGCATCAATTCCGCTTTGATCTCGTCTGCTTTTGCCTGTGCTTCACGATATGCTATGCCGCCGCGTTGGCTAATCTCATCGTCATTTATTTGAAACGAGATTTGCTCAAACCATGGTGAATTGACGTGTATGGTCATGTTAAAATCATAAGAATACGCATAGCGGGGTGGATTATAACTTTCATTCTTTCCGTCTGCTGTTTGTCGATAAACCTCGCTCTTGCTCTCGTCTATATCGAGAGTGCAGCCTGTAACCTGTGAGTATTCAAGTACATCGGGGTTTTCGTTGCGCCAATTCCGCATTCTGGTTGCAATCCATTGATGCTTATCCTCATCAAATAGGATATTCATGTTGCCGCCGATGGTTTTTGTAGGATTAAACGCCGCAACCTTTTCCTTATTAGCCTCGCGGTACTCAAGCTGTTCTTTTATCTCGGCAACGGTCGAATGACGCCTGTCGCTGAAAAATGGCGAAAGCTTTTTGGCGCAATCCTTGCAAAGATTACCATCATCCAGTTTTCGATTTCCCAAAAGTCCTATTTTCTCTCCGCAAATATCACAGTATTTCTTGTCAAACAGTCCCATAGCAATTCTCCTTTTTATTTAATATCTCCGTCGTCAAATGGATCGCCGCATTCGGGGCAAAACTTCGGCGGGTGCGCTGTGTCATCCGGCTCCCATCCGCATTTGTCGCACTTATATTGCGGCACGCCCGCGGGCTTTGGCGCCGCACATTCCATGCAAAACTTGCCTTTGTTGACCGTTCCACATTTTGCACACGTCCAACCTGCCGCCGTTTCCGGCTTTGGTTTTGCACATTCCATACAGAATTTACCCGTATTGACAGCGCCGCAGGAACAAGTCCAACTCCCGGCAGGTGTCGCCGTGGGTTGAGGCGCTTTCTGCGGCGGTGTTTGCTGCTGTCCCATCTGATAAAGGTTTTGTGCGTTCATCCCTCCCGCGTTCCCAGCCATATTCATTCCGGCAAACGCCATAAACGCTCCGCTTCCTTCGTTTGCGGCGGCAGACTTCATCGCCTCTGCCTGCGCGCCCACAAGATGAGCGGCAGCCATATTCGGATTTCTGAATACGGCGCTCTTTTGCAGTTCCTTGATGGTCGCTTCGTCTTCCTCGTTTGCCGTGACCGAGCTCACGCCGAAGGATACTATCTGTACGCCGCGCAGACCACCCCATTTTTGCGAGAGGACGTCATTTAGCGCGCCCGCAAGCTCTGTCGTATGCCCCGGAAGCGCGCTGTAACGGATACCCATTTCGCTGATTCTTGCAAACGCAGGTTGCAAGGCAGTCAAAAGTTCGCTTTTTAGCTGACTGTCGATCTTATCACGGGTGTAGCTAACCTCAACATTTCCGCACACATTCTTATAAAACAGAATCGGGTCTGTGAGCTTGTAGGAATACTCACCGAAACACTTTATGCCGATGTCCATATCAAGCCCAATATTATTATCCACCACGCGGAAAGGGACGGGATTAGCCGTGCCGTACTTATTGCCAATGATCTCCTTGGTATTAAAGAAATACACACGCTGATCTTTGCCCGGCTCGCCGCCCATAGTGAATCGTTTTTTAAGCGTTTCCCAGCTTCCCTTTAAGCCCTCCCCAAAGCCGCCGTAAAACATCGTAGGCTCGGTGGAACTGTCCCACACGAATTCACCTGCTTCTGCGGAGAACTCCACGATCGCGCCCTGCTCGACGATCATCATGCATTGACCTTCGTTTACGGCAACGATAGAGCCGTTTGAGATGATGTTTTCCGATCCACCCGTGTTGCTGCTGCGTCCGCTCGTACGCTTCTGCCCCTTTGCCGCAAGGACATTTTCCGGCAGAGCCTCACAGTAGAAATACTCACGCCATTGATCTGCAAGCACGCCGGAGAGCGCACCTATTCCTGCTTTCAAAAGCCCCATGACCTTCTTCCTCCTGTTAAATTATTTTTTCTTGAACTTATTTTTTAGGAATCCGACAAGCCGGCCGCCATCCTCAATATAGTTTTTTCTTATTGTATAATCGGCATAGGTATCATTTTCTATCATTCGTTCTCGGTTTTTAGCTATTGCCTCGTCCTTTACTTCGTTCAGCGCCCTTCCTGCAATATAAGTTACCTCGTCCTTGATGATCTCATTTTTATTCTCCATGAAGATTTCTTTGGCGATCTTTCTTGACTGTTGCTTTTGCTCCTTTGTCATCTTTGTGGACTTAGGTGTGCATTTTGGCAAAATTGCATTGAATCTATCTGAGAGTCCTGTCGAAACAAACTTTTCCTCAAATTCCGCAGCGCTGTTACAGCTATTGCCAAGCGTTGTCACGTCTTCAATAAATGTATTAACTTCGCACTGTATGCTTTCAGGAATAGTGAAATACTCGTCAAAGAAATTCGTTCTCGCATCTACGCATTTTTTTACTTCTTCTATCATAATTTTCATCCTTTCTATTTCATTTGGCGTATTTAATTCCAGGGGGTGAAGCTGTCACCGTATTCTTCTATATAGCTAATAACGATATCCATTAGTTCGCTGCGCACTTTATCGTAATTATTGGGATAGACAGTGCCGATAGCAGAAATTAGTTCGCCGGAAGCATAACCAAATTCAATTTGGAAAAACTCACATTCGTTATAATTTTCAGCAGTCTTATCCCAGCCGTTCCAAGATGGCACATCGTATTTTCGGATAATTTCTTGCACTTCTGCAAACGGAAAACCTTTGGTATAGCCATAACTGTTGTATTTATAATCCGGCCACGAATTCCCATCCTTCATACGAAAATCAATTTTTTCTCTGCCGTCATCATCCGTAAAAATTAAAAAAACAAATTCTTCGCTCCCCGGTCCGGAAAAGTTTATCATTATGCTGTCAAGCTCATTTGATGCCAGCGTTTTCGGATATAAGTTTCCATATTTATCAATAAGTCCGTTAAACAGAGCGCATATATCACTCTGCGCTTCGGCATATCCATTTGGGAAAGCATTTCTGCCGCTTGCCGAAACACTGCTTCCGTCTGCAAATGTTATCGAAATAGAAAAGCCCTCGCCATCCAAAGCATTGCTGTTCGTTTTATTAAAACCATCCCATTTATCCAAATGATACCGTTGAGCGATTGCACTTAATTCCTCTAAAACAGCTTCGTCAATGACAGCGTCTACAACGCTGCTTCCCGCAAAAAGCTCTGCGTTCAGATGTAGACCGTCTGCCTCTTGTGAAACGGAATAATTATAGCAATCATCTCGGGGCATTCCGCTGTGACTGAATTTGAAGGCTGTAATAGATGATGTTTCTGCTTCCGTATCTACAACAGGCACATTTGTTGCCTCTGTTTTTGGCATAATTTTCGAGCAGCCGCAGCAGCCGATTACGCATAAGATACAAACAGCCGCCATAAAAGGCATGTTCTTCATAGCCGCATCACATCCACGGGTCATCCTTTGCCGGAATCCTCACGCCCATTAAAATAGATGAATATTCCCACAAATACCATTTGTCATCTTTTTGTCTGAGAGTGATAGGACGTTTTGCATCTGCACCATCAGTTTCCAAAAACAGGCGAATATAACCCTCATCCGGGCTTTCTCTGAAATCGTCATAAACATGAAGTGTAAGCGGCTTTTGGGGAGTATAATTATTTTTCGGCGTTGCTCCCACAAAATACACCATAGGCAAATACTGCTTATCTCTGATACGGTCAACGAGGAATGCCGTTTCCGATGCGTTTAGCGGAATGGGGCCTTTAAGCTTATTGAGCATAGCCGTTCCCAATTTTCTGTTTTGCGTAAAAACATCAAGTGCAATCAAAAACATTGCGACCGTATTTTGAGGCAATGACAGGTCAATTTGCGGCATAGCCATGAATTCTTCTATCGTTTTTGGCAAGGCATTTATTATAATCTCATTCACTTTTTAACCTTTCCTCCTTTTTGAAAAAAGAGCGTCAACCCCGGATATAACGCCGGATATTGACGCTCTTGTGAGACTACCACGGCGCTTACTTTTGCATTGAGCGTAAGCCTATGCGCATGCGTTCTATTTGGTCATAACAAGTTCATAATCGCCATATGTTACGGTGAGGACGCCGTCCTTCAAGGTTCCGCTGCAATTCTTTTAACAATTTTGTTAATTAGATTTCTTGTTCATAATGGCGCCGATAATAAACAGTGCGGGAAGTACCAGACCGAGTATCAGAGAGAACACGGGGAAGGCGCTTCCACCAACAGCCGTGAGGACGCAACCCGCGACGCAAAGCACGGCAACGATAATGCCCCAAACAATGCAGCTTCCTGCTTTTTCGGGCTTTTTGCAGTTCTTAACGCCAACGATTCCGGCAATCAGCTCTGCGACTGCACTGACTAATGTCAGAACACCGGCCGCATACAGCAACCCGGTGACTAACTCTCCGTCAGTGATATATGCGAGAGCCGCAATGCCGAGGATAGCAATAATGCCTACAATCAGCGCGATCGCTCCGCCGATTATCATTAAAATGCCTGTTACTTTGAGAAATCCCGATCCCTTAACATTGTTTTGTTCCATGTAATAATTCCTCCATGATTATTATTGCAATAGCGGTTATGCCGCTTATTGTGCAGGAGTAATGCTTGCGATGATCGCCTGAACCTCTGCATCGTCAAGACTTATTTTCTTGTTTCCGTTTTCCAGTATTACCGTTACCTGAATGCTTATCGTTCCGTCAGTCGCTTCCAGGACAGCTGTCGGATAACCGTAGCCTTCGTGTGCATAGCCGCTCCATGAATAGCTTCCAATCTCCATTGGCTCAATATCTTTGGCATCGTCGTATAAATCTCTTGATGACATAAAGTAGCTGTCGGGGCCATAATAGTTGATCATTACATACGGATTTGTAAACATATCAAGCTCAGATTTTGCATCTTTTACTATGTTGATCACGCTGGGATCATAGCCTTCTTCATAATCATTAAAATAATCCGTACCGTGGAAAGCCATCCAGCCCTCCGGAACAAGTGCGCTTACATTTCCGCCGTCAAAGGTTTCGCCTTTTACATCTGCCGGATCGGTAGGCTTTGCGCCGCCGGAACAGCCCGCGAGCATCGCAACAGCAACAATGGCTACAAGCAGCAGTGAAATAATTTTTTTCATAGAAATTACTCCGTTTCATTTTGCTCTTTTTACTTAATGATACACTTTCATTTTTTCTGCTACTATCCCTAAAAGGCTGAAAAAACACTTTCCTTTTCAGCCTTTTGGATATGTGAAAAGTTATAAACATACGGTATAATTGAAACATATAAATTGTTTCGCCGCACATATGATGGGCGCGAAGAAGTATGTTACAATGAAATCATGAACAGACCGCAGAAAAGGAGGCGCTGCGTATGATAAAAATGATCGTGGTGGAAGATATGGACATATTGCGCGATTCGCTTGCCGGTGTGCTTGATGCACAGCTTGATATAGAGGTCTGCGCCACAGCATCTAACGCAAAAGACGCTCTTTCTCTTTGTAAAAAACACAGCCCGAATGTTGTCTTGCTCGATGTGTGTACGGAGAATGGCGCTTCGGGAATTGAAGCCGCCGCAGAAATACGAGCCGCGTTTCCCGATATGAAGATCGTTATTTTTACCGGAATGCCCGATCTTTCGTTTATAAATGAAGCAAAAGCCGCAGGCGCAAACAGCTTTGTATATAAAAATCTCGACACAAAAGAGCTTATTTCGGTCATTCACTCCACGGCGAGCGGCTATAACACATTCCCGGAAAATCGTGATGCTCCAAAAATTGCAGACGCCGAGCTGACCGAACGGGAAATAGAGATTCTGCGGCTCACCTGCGAGGGCAATGACAGACAGCAGATCGCACAAACACTAAACCTGTCCGAGAGCACGGTAAAGACATATATCCGGGAGATTCTTTCCAAAACCGGTTACTCAAGCATCGCGCGCCTTGCGATATATGCGGTGTCAAATGGTTTTATCGCGTCAACAAAGAGATGAATATTAGACTGTTAGGCAAAAAACAAAGGCTTATACTGTGTGTTATCTGCGCTTTATTATTGTTAACCATAATTTTTTCGTGTTGCTATGTTCCTGCCGATAGCGGAATCGTCGCCTCCCCCGGAGGCTTTTCGGATGCCCTCAAGACGGATGGATATACAGTAACGCAGGTCATGCCCGAACAAATCCCATCGTATTCCGATTCCGAAGCCGCCATGATGATGGACGCCGCCGCCGCGTATCCCTTTGTACAGTCGCGCGGCGGACAGTTTACCTCATATTATCTTTCAACAATCGTCATTGCGGTGGACAGCGCGCAAACGGACGCTTTGCCGAGTTCATGGGATGCGATTTTACATTGCGATGAGAATATCGCCCTTGCGTCGCACCGATTTGATATGATCTCCGCTTCGCTTATCCATGCGCTGGGTGGGGAAAACGCCGCATTGCGCTTTTTATATACACTGCAAAAGCAGGAAAGACTGATCTATCAGAAAATGGATGATCCCGCTGAATTATTTGAGAAAGCGCCCATTGTCGTTTTGACCGATGATGAAGCGGCGTATCTTATCAAGCAGGGAATGCAGCTTTATGTGTTCGTGCCTTCCGAAGGCACGCTGACAATGCCTTGGGGATTGTATGAAAAGGCTTCCGAAATCACCCTTTCAAAAGATACTCTTGTAAATGCGGGTCTGCGGCTGCCGGACGGAAGCTGTGACCAGACGTTATACCAATGGGATTATTCTTCCGTACAGATTATCCAAAACTACGAGGAATATGGGCGGACAGCGGATAGTTTTTTTCCGCGTTTCCGACGTGAAGTGCTCGGCGTCCGCCGCTATACAACAGCAAACGGCTTTGAACATCTGCTTTCTTATCTGATATTTGCATTTGGAATATGCATCTGGGCATTTTCAATATATATGAGAACAGCGGACAGGCGGTTTCAAAAGATACTGATGCTTCAGGCGTTGGTGCTGCTTTTCTGGATGCTGCTTCGATATTTGAAGCTCATCGTATACGGAAATTGTTTTTTTCTCTGGTATCTTTATTATCTGCCCAAGCTCTTCTCTCCGCTGTTGTTTGTGTATGCCTGCCATATCTCCGCCGGGGATAAGAGCCGGAATAATCGCCGCATAAACGCCGTGCTCGCCGCAGTGACTTTGCTGCTGCTTATATTCGTGTTGACAAACGATCTGCATCAAGGCGTGTTTCGTTTTACAGACAAAGCTGTAATGAATTGGGTAGATGATTATCAATACAATTTTGGCTATTTTATTGTAATGGGCTGGATCGCGGCTTTAGTTTCCTACGGATTTTTCCTACTGTTCAGGCGGGCGCGGAATGCAGGCGGCGCGCACATGATCTTAGCGCCGGTCATCGCTCTTGCCATACTCATTGCCTATGGCGTTGCCTATGTTTGCAAAGTCCAAATTGCAAGCGAAAGCGAATTTTCATTTATAGCGTCGGCATTTATATTGATATTATGGGAGTTGTGTATTGATGTTGGATTGTTTCAATCCAACAGGCGCTATGCCGATATGTTTGGCAATACAAAGACGCCGGTATGGCTTTTGAACAGCGAGCTGCAAATTAAGCGGCAATCAAAAATCGTGGATGAACTTCCGACAAATGTGACGAAGGCTATCATGGAAGGAAAAACACGCCTAAATGTATCCCCCACAGAGGTGTGCGACATTATGAATATCCATGGCGGATATTTCGTGTGGAAAACGGATATATCACGCATTTTGGCACTGCAAACGAAATTGCGCGAAAAAGCAAGGGAAATAGAAGAACAAAACCTTATACTTCAAAAGGAAGCAGACTTAAAAAAGGAAGCCGCCATTTTGAAGCACCGCCAAAATGCCATTGACCGGTTTGAAACTATTATTTCGGATAAGCTAAAAGAAATACGCGGTTTGTCTCAAAGCCTTTCCGGAGAGCAGAGCAGCGAGAACAAGCGCAAACTCATTCGTATCAAGCTGCTAACCGGCTTTTGCAAGAGGATCGGTATGCTTATGCTTTCGGACGAACACGAGGGCTATGTTAAAACCGAAATATTAGGGCTGCTTTTACAGGAAGCGGCGATAGATGTTAATGTTGCGAATATTATTTGCAATGTTTACTATGTGGGCGAAGGAAAGCTTCCCACAAAAAGCGCCGTAGAATTATATATATTTTTTAGCCGCTGCATGATGAACATGATCGGTCAATCGGATACGGCGGTCTTTTGCAGGCTTTTGCCGGGCAAAGGCTCCTTAACGCTGCTTCTCTTTGTAGACACCTCTGATGATCTGGGCGCAAACTGTCTTAATATAGATGGCGCTGATTTTTCAGAATTACAAATAATCCATTCTTATGAAGATGAAGGTTTTATGATAAAGGCGACAGCAGGAGGATATATCGATGATTGAACTGTATTCTCTTACATCTGCGGCGCGCGTTATTATGGCAATACTATGCTTTATTGCCATGCTCATGGAGACTCTGATCGTGATCTTTACAGCGCAGCGAAGAAAGGAAAACCACGTCAGATTATTATATGAATCATCGCTTGTTCTGTTTTTCTTCGCTTCCGCTTTTATATTTGGATTGGTGCAGCACGTGGTCGCAGATAGGCTATTTTATGTTATGGACTATTTTAGATATACTGCGGCGCTCTCTGCTGTATTTGCTGTTTGGTCGTTTGCGCGGCGGCCAAGTATCCGCATGGGAGCTGCTATACCCGCGCTGCTTGTGATACTGCCCGTTTTTGACAGCTTTACCGGCGGCCATTATCCGGCGATCTTCATCGCAGTCAATACAATTTTATTTATGGCGGCTATGGAAAAACTGATGTTGGCGTGGAAAGCCCTCCACGACAATCTATCGTCGCTTTCCATCAAACAGGCGTTCGATTCTATACCGGACGGCTTGCTGTTTGCAAATATCAAAGGACGCATTCTTCTCAAAAACAACACAATGGACGCTATCCTGCGGCTTTGCCGCATAAACCCGCTTTTGAATGCACAAAAAATATATGCGGCGATAGGAACGATAGGGGCAACTGAATACTGCGAGTGTGTAAGGGCTGGAGACGCTTTGCTGCTTCGCATCTTGAACAACGGCACATATCTTATCACTCTCGCGCCCCTGCATTCGGGCGGCAGACAATATTTACAGCTTTTTGCGGCAGACATTACCGAAGAGGATATACTCACAAAGGAGCTCGACGAATACGCATTGCGGCTTGCAGATACACAGAAAGCCATGATTGATGCGCTTAACAATATTGAGAAGATAGAGCGCGCAAAAGAGCTTTTACGGCTTAAACAAAATATCCATGACATTATCGGACAAAGACTTTCTATTGTTCACCGTTTTTTAGAAGATATGGATAGCGGACGATTATCGGTGGAAAATTTGAGAGAATTGTTTGGCAGTCTTGAGAGTGAACTTAATGCGGCATTTTCTGCGGCGCCTTTGGAAACCTTTGAAGAAATACAAAATCTTTTTTCGCTTATTGGCGTGTCTGTAACTCTTACAGGTAAATTACCCGATGAAAAGGCTGTTAAAAGCATTCTGCTGCAAGTAATCCGTGAGGCGTCAACAAATGCCATTCGGCACGGTAATGCAAAAAAAATTGAGGTTAATGCCGCTGATAACTTGGAATCGTTTTGTATGACAATTACAAATGATGGAAGCATTCCGAATAAAAGCATTGTTGAAGGAAATGGAATAAGTAGTATGCGCCAATGTCTTGGTGAAATTGGCGGGGAGCTATATTATGAGCAATCGCCGAAATTTCTGCTGCGAATAATCATTAACGAAAGTTCTGGTACAAGCAATCAATGCTGAGCGAGGATGTTTTGTGCTTTTACTATAAAAGTGTTGCCGTCACCACGCACTTTCCAGGTGCGTGTCCCGAATATCGAAACGGATAGCACGTCACAAGCACAAGCGTTTTACCATCCATAGCAGGGAAGAAAAAATCGCTTGTGTTTTCATATATCGTAATATCGCATACCAAGTAGCGGTATGTTTCACCGCTTTGCATCGTGACAGTTATAGCATCTCCATATTCCACATTTTCAAGCGTCTTTAGATGATTGCGGTTGCGGTGTCCATAGACGACGCACATACCGTCTTGCCCCGGAAGCGCCGAAGTCGTAAGCCAGCCAGGAGTTTTGTCCAAAGTCTTTTCTTCTACGCCATAGGCAACGGCTATTGTACTGTCCTTAATCCCAAGCGTAAACAGGCCGTCGCCCTCTCGCTTTGGGGAGGGCGTAGCTGTTGGCGTGGGAGTTTTGGTTACTGTCGGCGTTTCTGTAGGCATAGGGATAGGTACGAGCGAATCCGTCGCCCCAACAATTTCACCATCGAAAACCATAGGTGTTTCCGCTTCCGGCGCTATATCAATTATTTCTTCATTCCTTGAAAATGCAAGGATGCCGATTATAACGGCTGCAATAGAGAGGGCGGCTACGACCGCCGCCAACATAATGAGCTTCTTCTTTTTCAATGTGTTTCCTCCTGTCAGTATGAATATGGACGTGTGTAAGCATGGATTCGATATGAGGCGCCATCGAACAGTTTGCGGATGATGACGCGCCCGTTGCTTGAGGAAGCGTCGAGTATCATGCCGTCACCGAGATAAAAGCCTGTGTGGTGTATCTCGGCATACTTTTTGCCGCAGTTACATGACGGCTTTTGCCAGAATATCAAATCTCCCGGCTGAAGCTCTGTTTCGCCCACAAGATAGTTGTTTTCTTTGCAGTATTTATACTGATACCCTGCCGAAGTATATAGCTTCTTGCCGAGTGCCGGATCAATTTCATTGATCGACCAGTAAACAAGTCCGGAACAGTCGAATTTATTCGGGCCTTTTGCTCCCAATACATAGGGAGCGCCCACTTTGGAAAGCGCAACCTTCAGGACGTCGCTTCCCATCGTTCCTGCGGGCAAGCCGGAGATGATCTCGGTAAGATTTTCTCCGCCATACACATCGATGCCAATGAGTGCGGCATAATATGAGTAATATTCGGGCGACATCATTTCCTCTAAAATCTCCATTTGATAATCTGTAAAAGAGTAATAGGCGGCGCCCTCGGTATAGCTCATAGCGGTCTGGTCTATATAGATATATAGGGTTGAAAAAGTCTGCGTTTCGGTTTCTCCCTCGTCGTTAGTGATCTCATGTTCCTCGGTCTGTATTTCCGTTTCAAAGGAAACCGTATTCATGGCAGAAAACACTTCCCGCAAGACCTGTTCGTTTGCTTCGGACACCACCACAACATCGGTGGGATTGTCCTCTTTCGTGGTGGTGAGTACCGCATAGACGGAGAGCACGTCATTCCAGTTGTTGACAGCTGCGGAATCACCGTCGCCGTCGCCCCGGTAGACAACCTGAATGTCATCATAATCGCCCACTGACAGTTCGGTTATTTTAGCATCGATGCCGGAGCGGTATTCCGTATCTATGGAAGAAATGATCTCTGTCATGGGCGCTCCGTCTGCGGTCTCGTTGGAATAGAAAAGACCAAATGCGGAGCAGAGGATAGCGGCGACAACCGCCACGATCACAATAATCAAAACAGCCACCCATCCGCCTGCGGCTATTGCGGCTATTAAAGCCTTTATTGCCGCAATTATGGCTTTCACGGCGGCTACAACCGCTTTGGCAACGAGCTTTGCCGCACGCGCGGCAGCTTTCGCCGCCTGGATCGCCATGCGTTTAGCCGCCTGCGCCGCTTTTGCCGTGGTTTTGACTGTCTTTGCTGCGGTCTTTACCGTGCGCTGAGTGGTCTTAACTGTGCGTGAAGCGGCCTTTACGCCTTTTCGGGCTGTTTTTGCGCTTCTCGCCGCCTTTTGTTTGACCGATGAAACAGTTTTTTTAGCGGTCTTAGGCGCTTCGGAGTAGCGCCCGGCGGAGCGCATATTGCTCTTTTTTGTATAAGCGGCCTGCGCCTGCTTTTCAGCATACCTTTTTCCTCCTTGAGCAGCGGATTCCTGCGCCTTGCTTCGTACCTTTTGCGCTGTTTTACGAACGCCGGATTTCACGCCGTCGGCTGCTTCCTGCGCCGCCTTGCCGCTTTTTTCTTTTATCTTCTGATCTGCGTAATCTGCGGGAGATTCAAAGCTGTCGGAATCCCGCTCTGTCCGCTCCTTGAGTTTTGACATTGTATTTTTCATATCCCGTGGAACGAGAACGGCTTTGTCCAGTACCTTTGCCGTTTTCATAGCGGGCTTTGTCTTTATCTCTTTCATTGCATGAATGTTCCTCCTAAATCAAGAAATAGGCCTGTACCGTTTGAGATACAGGCCTGATCCTTTATTTCTCCGCAAACACTTCCGCAGGCTTGGTCGTCATCAGCTTGTAGAGCTCCGTGTGCGTGGGGTACTTGTCCTCAAAAGGTACGATGCTCCCGGCGCATTTCAACAAGCCTTTCCCGGCGTCGGCATTGGTAACGAAAGAAAGTTGCGTATCGGAGATTCCGAGCAGTTTTGCAAGCTCGAGCCGATCCGTTGCGGCCTGGTTAAGCATGGTAATAAACTCCGAATTGGCAAGCATGGTGCGGGCTGTGTGGCTTTGGAGCAAATCTTCGATGTTCTGACTGATACCGCAGTAATAGGAGCGGTTTTTCCTGGCGCGCTTCCATTGCTCAAAAAGGAAATTGGAAGAATACTCATTGGCAAAGAGTAAATATATTTCATCGCAGAACACATAGGTCGGGCGCCCTTTCTTCTTGTTGCGGACAATGCGGTTGTAAATGGAATCCATAACCACCAGCATACCAACAGTCTTGAGCGCCTTGCCGAGATCGAGAATGTCATAACAGATAAGGGAGCTTTCGGTATCTACGTTGGTCTGCCTGGCAAAGGTATCGAGGCTGCCCGTGGTAAAGAGCTCTATGGCAAGAGCGATGTCCTTTGCTTCCGGCTCCGGCTGCAACAGTAATTCCCGGTGAAAATCCTTGAGGGTGGGCGGCGTACCTGTGCATCCCTGCATGATGTACGGACGGTAAACAAGAGCGGTGCATCTGTCGATAAGGGATTTTTCCTTTGCCGTGAGCTTGCCCGAGCCGATGAGTTGTTCGCAGAGGGAAAGCACAAATTCAGACTTGAGGATAACAGGGTTTTCAGCGTCGGCGTAGTCGGCGGCCATATCCATAGCGTTAATGTGGTTGTTGGAGCCTGCCGCAATATGGATAACCTCTCCGCCCAGCCCTTTCACCAAAGAAGAATATTCCCGTTCGGGATCGATAATAAGCACATCAGCGCCGCCCCGTAATATGAGGGGCACTACTTCGCGTTTGGCAAAGAACGATTTGCCCGATCCCGAAACGCCCAAAATGAAGCCGTTGCCGTTCAAAAGCTCCGTGCGGTTGACAAAAATGAGGTTTTTGCTGATGGCGTTTTGTCCGCAGTAGATACCGTTTTTGTGATTGATCTCCTGCGCTCGAAAGGGCATGAGAACAGCGGTGGATTCGGTGGTAAGGGTACGCAGAGCGTCAATTTTTCGGATGCCGTAGGGCAAAACGGTATTCAAACCCTCCATCTGTTGATACTTCAACACTTCAAATTGGCAAATATGCTTTCGGCCAACGGATAAAAGCGCCTCCGTATCCGTATCAAGCTGTTCCTTTGAATCGGCCACATGAACGAGCGTGACGGTCACAAAAAGCATCCTTTGATCTCTTGTCGTGAGATCATCTAAAAATTCTTTGGACTCCTGCCTCTGTTGTTCGAGGTCATAGGGCACAACTGCGCTAAAATTATTATTCTGGTTTTGTTTTCTCTGCCAATTTGTGATGTTGGTTTCCGTTCCCAATAGCCGATTTTCTACTTCTTTCACCGCTTCATCCGTGGGGACGGGGATAATATCCATCGAGAGCATAAGGCTGCGATTCATTTCGCAAAGCTCGGTAATCATGCTGTCTTTGATGTAGGATGGATATTCTCGAAGATAGAGGACACGGGCGAATTTGCCGCCCATCTCAATATGGTCTTTCCTGTACGCAATGGAATCCGGACAGACAGAATCGGCAAAGGAATGACCTTTCTTCATAAGCTCGGAAAGCTCAAAACGGAATTGTTCCTCCTGTCCTATGCGGAAAAAGTCATGGAATATCCTCATGCGCTCAGAAATATCAAGCTCAATGCACTTGGAGGACAATCGGGCAAAACGGGTGGAGAGATCGGCGGACACACGGGCAAAGAATATTTTAGCATCTTCAAAATTTTGTTTGAGCGTAGAAACGGTGATGTATTTTTCCTGCACGATCCCGCTTCCGCTCATGGCCTTATCCATGAGCATTTGATTGTACTCATCCCTGTAATGATCGAGTCCGTCATTCTGATGCGGCAGCAGATTCTTGGAGAAGTTTTCTTTGTTGAGGCGTCTGTTATTAAGCGTGATCTTGGTAGTTGCGCCAACCTCAAGAGAATTTAGCAGCTCGCAGTAGTCGAGGAACATTGCCATTTGATCGTCTTTTGAGGCAACGCTATAATTGATGTCGGTAAAGCGAAAGGTCTTGGAAAACTTGTTTCCCGTCTGCATCATGCCGTCCGGCCAAATGCGTTTTATGGGGATGGTTTCCTGTACGGAGCGGGGAATCCTAAAAGATTCCTTATCGGCTCTTAGAGCCTGCTTCAATGTTTTAATCAATCTTTAACGCCTCCTTAATGGCGGATTCGCTCATCGCCTCCGCATACAGATTTACGGGTTTTGAAACAAACTGCTTTGGCAGCATCATTTCTGAACGAATGTATGCGGCGATGAACTGCTCCGCCGTCATACCGTTATATTTAACAAAGCCGAGAATGGCAAAGGGAAAAGCCCGCTCACGGTTTCCGTGCCGAGCGCATCCCGCAGTCCAAAATAGATGCCGACTGCGATACCAACGGCAAGCATAGAAAAAAGGAACTGTCTCAGCGACAGCCCCATGAATACCGATTCTTGATAATCTCGGATTTCCTTATTGATTTTTACTTCCAAAGTTTTACCTCCAATGAAAAAATCGCCACATGAAAGCGGCGATTCTCTATAAATTATTTGGTCATTGTCTGATCACTCCGTATCTTCCTTGTAAAAGTAATCGATATACTTTTGATAAATGTCCTGCGAATTAAGGCAGGTGTCGGTCAAATAACCTTTCTCGCTGTCAAACTCCTTGATCCCTCTGTAATAGAACAGCTTATGTTCATCCTCTATAATAAAGGGAACAATGCCATTGTGCAGACATTCACGGAACATGATAAGCCGCCCAACTCTGCCGTTGCCATCCTGGAACGGGTGTATCCGTTCAAATCTCACATGAAAACGGATAATATCCTCTATGGTGGACTGCTCTTTATTCAAATAGTCATTCAAAAGCTTTTTCACTTCTTCGGCCACTTTTGCCGGAGGCACGGTTTCCATATCGCCTACGATATTCGCCCTTTTCTTATAGTCACCGACAGCAAACCACTTTTTCTCGCTGTCCGTTGTGCCGGATTTCAAGAGCTTGTGCAGGGTTTTGATGATCTCTTCGCAAAGCGGCTCGTTTGCCGTTTCCAGCATATAATCAAAACATCTGAAATGGTTTACCGTTTCCGTTATATCATCGATCCGTATGGCTTCATCGGGATCGGCGGCAATGGTATGCGTCTCATAGATATATCTCGTTTGATCCTCCGAAAGACGGCTGCCCTCGATCCTGTTTGAGTTATATGCAAGCTTTATCTGGGTCAAATGATAAAGACCACCCTTGAGCTTCATTTCCTTTTCTTCCAAAAGACGGCTTAAAAGTGTTTCGCCGCCGTTATCCGGTTTTATCGAAATAATGTCGCCAGGCTGACACTTTAATACTTCACATATCGCTTCAATGATCTTTATGGACACAGCCTCATTTTTGGATAATTTCGCAAGAGTGGCGGAGGATAGCCCCGCCATCTTTGCGAGACCTGTTTTGGATATACCTCTCTCACTGAGCATGGCGAACAGATTATCATATACGATCAATCAGAACACCTCCTTTTTAACTATTATACCGCAAATCTTTGTACTTGTAAATATTATCGCCATATAAAGAGAAATATATTCAATTTAGCAAATTTATATGCGGCATCCTTGCCATGTTCTCATAAGCGAAGTATTGTTTTTTCAAAAGGTGGTGAACAGCGTGTTTGGTATTTCAATCGCGATTTGTGTTTTAGGTATAGTAGTGGGGCTCATTTTTCGTTTTGCCGCTATTCTGCGCCTCATGCTTCCGCTTTTGTACGCTCTTGTCGTGGGATTCTTCTTCCCTGTTTGGGCGAACACGCACCAGGCGCTTTCAATGGGAATCCTATATGTGCTTTTAGGGCTATGCGCCATATCGTGGGTAATTACGCTCATACGAAAGATAAGGGAGAAGCGGGCAGAGCGGGCATACGAGCGGATAGAGGAAGAAATGCTGCTTGAGGAATTGAAACGCAGGCAAGGGATAACCGAGTAAGGTTGTCCCTTGTTCGTTATATTCCGAGCATTTCCTTTACAATGCGTTCGCTCATGCGTACTGCGCCAACGAGCACCAATAGGTTGAAGATCATCTCTCCCACATAGTTCCATACAATTTGAACGGCTGAAAGCGACGGATCGTTTACCTGTGGCGGTGAGGCAGCAAACACAGAGTAGATAATGCAGGCAAGCACCACGATTGCGCCTTGCAGACATACGCCCGCATAGCTTTTTAAGAATTGCTTGCCTACGGCGGAAGTGCCTTCTCCGGCAAAGGTGGCAAGTGGGATGGGGGCAATAGCGGTATACATATACAACGAAAAGAATCTTGAATACACGGTAAGTATCATGAGGAACGACAGCACTGTAATAAACAATGAGCCTAAAAGCGTGACGATCCATAAGGGGATGCTTTCAAGAAATCCGCACTCCAATACCTTTTGCTGAATCACATCAGGGAGAGCGATACCTCCGTTAAAGATGTTTGCGGCGCTGCCGGAAATCTGCACAATCACGCCCTGTATGATCTTGAATATGGCGAGCAGCAAATCCATGCTGTAAGTGACAACGATCTTTGCGATCACAAAGCGCAGGAAAAGCCGCAGGGCGTGTTCCGGCCTCTTGATCTCGGAGAGATTCGTTGTGGTTTTGACGACGCCTATTACAAAAAACAGCACCAGCAAGCCAAAAGCGATTGCTTTAAGCCCTCCATGAATATCGACTATCACATCCCAAATACCGCCGCCCTTGAAGTTCTGCGGGGTGGTGGTAATGAGCGCCCAAATCTCCTGTAATTTTTCAGACCAGGTATTAAGGGCGTTTATGAGGTTGTCCAGCACCCAATTTCCAGTACCGATGGTTTTTCACCTCCTTGGCGGAACGAAAACATTCCGTTTCCGTTCCGCAGTATTTTGGTTTAACGACATGGCTCATTCTTGCTTTGTCTTATAACGGCATACTTATCATCCACATAGAACTTATCCGTAAACGGGTTATAAATGGCATGACAGCATACACCGTTATATTCCGCCAGGTAATCGTTATCTCCAAGCCTCTTTAATATGGTGGCCTCCGCTAATTTACCATCAAGCGAATGTATCACCATAGGCTCTTTTATGGGAAATGTGTTGAGCATATAATTCTCCTGTTTTAGCCTGTAATCAGGCTTAGAATCTCTTTGGTAAACGTAATGATAATGCCTCCGGCCAGGGTGAGCATGCCGTTGGCCCTGGCGGACGGATCGTGTGATTTTAGGCTCATGCCGACTTGTAATACGCCAAAGGCAAGCAAAATGAGCCCGATTGCACGGATCAGGCCAAACAAAAAATTGCTCAGATTATCGACTACCGCAAGCGGATCATCTGCGGCAAAGGCAACGGTAGTAAAGCTAAAGGCAAGCACGAATACGCAAAACACCACGAACAGGCGCTTTGCGGTTTTGGAAAGTTTCATATATTATTCATCTCCTTCATATAGTACATAGTCCTCCGCATGGGCGAAGTCGAAAGCCTCCGCAAAGGGAATCCCGGCAAAGGCCTGCTCCTTGTGGATATATGGCGGATAGCCGCCGTTTTTTGTCATGCGTATATTCCTGTGAGCCATCAGGTCGATTTTTTCATCCATGACGGGCGGAAATCCACGGATGAAAAGCAATGCGTATTTGTTGTCAAGAAGCCGTGCTTCGCTGGGCGTTAAAAGCTCTCTGCCCGTAATTTGGAAGTTGGTGGAATAGGAGCCGCTTCGCCCTTTAGTCTGTCCGTGTGTGCGGGTGTCGATGGTCTCCTTGCCGAGCATTTTTGAAATATACTCATGCGTCGAGGCCTCGTTGCCGCCGAGATAGAGCAGAGTATCGCAGTTTCCCGTGATGGTTTCCCAGCCGTGTTCTTTGTATAGCCCTTTGAGCTGCGCCAGGTTTTGCACGATGATCGTTGCGGAAATATCTCTTGAGCGCATGGTAGCAAGGGATTTGTCAAATTCCTCTGGCAAGCTCACGTTGGCAAATTCATCAAGGATGAAGCGAACGGGCTGCGGGAGCCTGCCGCCGTGAATGTGGTCGGCACGGTAATATAGCTCCTGTATGATCTGGGTATAAAGCATCCCAATGATATAGGAAAAAGAAGTGTCGTTATCAGGCACAACGGCAAACAGTGCCATTTTCTTTTCACCGAGTTCGCCTAACTCCATATCGTCATGGTCGGTAATGCTGCGAATCTGCGAGAGATTGAAAGCGGCGAGGCGCACGGCTACGGATACGAGTATACTTTTTGCCGTGCGGCCAGCAGATTGCTTGAAAACTTTGTATTGCCTGTATGCGATATGGTTTGGCTGCGTTTTGCCAAGCTGATTAAAGAGCATATCCAACGGCGAAATATGGCTCTC
>JAUNBL010000030.1 GCA_030527235.1 Clostridia bacterium
AGATGTTTCAAACTTAAATTAAGATGTTTCAAACTTTTCTCCTCCGTTTTTTATATGTTTCTTTGTACTAAGAAAAGAAATATAATATTTATAGTAATAATATAGCATGTTAAAATGTTGGATAACCTATCTGAGATAAGACGCTTTCTGATATTTTGTGTGTTTATAGATTGTGAATTTTATTAAAATGCAGAAACAGGAAAAATGTTAATCCACAGAAAACTGTTTACTACTCTCCCTTTATATCCGAAATAAGAGTTTTAATATTTGACTTCAAAACTATATCGGTGTCTATTTGTTCCTGTATTTTTTTTATCCCGTACAAAACTGTGGAATGGTCTCTTCCTCCAAGGGACGAGCCTATTTTTTTCAAAGAAAGGTCTGTTATTTCACGGCATATATAAAACACAATCTGCCGCGCAAAAGCAACGTCGCCTGTTTTCTTTTGAGATAAGATATCCTGCGGATTAACTTTGTAAAAAGCTGCGCATTTTTCCACGATATATTCGGGAGTTATAGCTTTTTTTGAGTCCCGCGCGCAGTAGTCCTTCAGCGCTTCGCTCGCCAAATCTACGGTTATATCTTTATTTACAAGACCACTGTATGCCACCACTCTGTTGAAAACGCCTTCAAGTTCGCGTATATTGCTTTTTATATTTTCAGCAATGAAAGCGAGAATCTCATCGGCAACAATAACGCCTTCGTCCTGGGCTTTTTGTTTAAGAATTGCAATCCGCGTTTCATAATCGGGAGGAAGAACTTCACACATAACACCCCATTCAAAACGAGAAATAAGCCTTTCCTCAAGAGATTTCATTTCTCGCGGAGTGCGGTCGGCGGTAAAAACAATCTGTTTATTAGATTCATAGAGAGAATTAAATGTGTGGAAGAATTCTTCTTCGGTGCTTGTTTTCCCGGCGATAAATTGTACGTCGTCTATTAAAAGAACGTCAACGTTTCTGTACTTGTGGCGAAAATCAGCCATCGTTTTATTTCCTATTGCAGAAATAAGATCGTTTGTAAAAGTCTCCGCGCTTATAAATACAATTTTTGCGTCAGGGTTATTTGAAGTTATGTAATTTTTTATTGCGTGCATAAGATGTGTTTTTCCCAATCCTACGCCGCCGTAAAGAAACAGCGGACTGTAGCTTACTCCCGGCGCCTCGGCGACAGCAAGACAAAGGGTTTGAGCAAATTTATTTGAACTGCCGACAACAAAATTATCAAACGTGTATTTCATAAAAGGATTCTTTGTTTCGCTGTCTGTTTGAGGCATGGGTTCTCCCGCGGAAACAACGACAACTATATCGTAAAGATGGTTTGAAACTTCCGCAACGGCGTTTTTTATAAGCGCGCTATAGCGCATGTCTATCATATTTTTTGTGATAACGCTTTCAACCGAGAGAGTAAGCGTTTTATCTATAAGTGAAACCGGAACTATGTTTTTAATCCATGTGTTATAAGCGACGGCGCTTACGGAAGGCTCGTCGGCAATCAACTGAAGAGTTTGTGTCCATATATCGAGCAATATTTTATCCATGAAAAGCCCTCCTTCAAAAATAAACGAAAAAATTTTATAAACATCGTTGTTGATAAATACTGTGGATAACTCGCTAAAACAGTTAAAAAACAAGCTTTTTTATGTGGAAAACTTAAAATCTAAGCAAAAAGCGGTGGATAAAATAATCCGCGGAAGCCCTTTCATTATATCAAAAGAAAGAAACTTTTTCAATAGTTTTATAAAAAATTTATTGACAATCTCTCTTGTGTTAGTTATAATACGGTAGTGTTATTGTCCGGGCAAAAGAAAGAGAGGTGTTTTGAATGATTCAGACGTACCAGCCCAATGTAAGAAAGAGAAAGAAGGACCATGGTTTTCGTAAGAGAATGAGTACTTCAAGCGGCAGGAGAGTTCTCAGGAATCGCCGCAGAAGAGGGCGCCGCGTTCTTTCGGCATAATAGTATAATAATTATGAAAGAAACGCAATCCCTCAAACAAAACAAAGATTTCAAAAGGCTTTATTACAGAGGCGCGTCTGTCGTAACGGAATTCGCCGTTGTTTACAGTATGCGCAATAGGCTAACACAAAACAGACTCGGAATAACAGTGGGAAAAAAAATAGGCTGCGCTGTCAAAAGAAATCGTGTGCGCAGAATAATTAAAGAAAGCTATCGTTTGCTCGAACCCCGTATATCGAAAGGTTACGATTTTGTAATTGTCGGCAGAGGACGAGCCGCCGGGGTAAAGACCGCGGATATCTCACGGGCTATCGAAAAAGCTTTGGCTGTGAAGAACCTTATTTCATGAAAAGATTTCTTATTTTTGTTGTAAAATTCTATCGGAAGAAAATATCTCCGTGCAAACGACCCTCGTGTCGGTTTATTCCGACTTGCTCCGAATATGCGATTGAAGCGATTGAAAAATACGGAGCGCTAAAGGGTTCGTATTTGGCTGTCCGCAGAATTTTGCGCTGTCACCCTTGGGGAAAAAGCGGCTATGACCCGCTTTTGTAGAAATCGGAACGGAGAGAAGAGTATTGTTTGATTTTATTGCCGACATATTGGGGTATTGTATTCGGCCTATTTATCACGTAGTTCAAAATTACGGATGGACCATCATATTATTTACAGTTTTTATTAAACTGGTAACGCTTCCGCTCGTGGTGAAATCACAAAAGAGCATGGCGAAAATGCAGCAGGTTCAGCCGTTGATTGCGGAGCTTCAGAAAAAGTATAAAAGCAATCAGCAAAAACTTAATGAAGAAATGTCAAGGATTTACCAAAAATATGAGATAAGCCCCTTGGGAGGCTGCCTCCCGATGGTGGTTCAGCTCGTGGTTCTGTTCGGCTTTATTCAGGTTGTGTACAGACCGCTTACTTATATTGCGCAAATAGGTGCAGATAAAATAAATGAAATTGCCGCCGCTCTCGGAACGCAGGGCGGTGCAGGTTATCAGGAGATAGTGCTTTGCGGTAATCCTGCCATAAACGAAGAAATTGTTAAATTGGGGCTTACTCCGCTTAATTTTGACTTTTTTGGGATAAATCTTACACAGATTCTTCAAAACAACATGACGGACTGGAAAATGTGGATAATACCCGTTCTCGCCCTTTTGCTCACGTTTGTCTCAAGTTATGTTACGCAGAAGCAGCAAAAAGCCGCAGCCGTGCAGAATGCTCAGGCAAGCTCGATGACTAAGAGCATGTATATTTTCATGCCGATAATGACTGCGTGGTTTTCTTTTACAATGCCTCTTGGCGCAGCGCTTTACTGGGCAATATCTACGTTTACACAAGTCGTTCAGCAGCTTTTGGTGCAAGAGTTTGTGGTAAAGAAAATACCGCCGCTTGATATTGGAAAGACGAAAAAGAAGAAACCTCCTGTGATAGTGGAAGCGGAGCTGTCTTCCGAAGAAGAGCAAGCGGAGGAGGAGGAGGAATAGAAATTGAAAAGTATAGAAAAGACTGGTAAGACTATAGATATCGCAATTTCAGAGGGTCTTGAAGAACTGGGGATTTCAAAAGACGAGGCGGAGATAGAAGTAATAAGCGAAGGAAGCCGAGGCTTTTTGGGTATAGGCGGACAGGAGCCAAAAGTTAGGATAACGGTAAAGGAAACGCCGTATACGTTGGTAAAAGAATATTTGGATGCCGTTCTTTCGGCGATGGGTCTTGACGCGCAAGTAAAAGGTACATATGATGATGAAACAGTTACCGCGGACATATCAGGCGATGCTATGGGAGTTGTGATAGGGCGGCGCGGAGACACGCTTGACGCGCTGCAGTACCTTTGCTCTCTGGTGTGCAATAAAAATAGTGAAAACTATATCAGGGTTTCTCTTGATACGGAAGGCTACCGACAAAAGAGAGAGGATACGCTTATCTCTCTTGCGAAACGGATGGCGGGGCTTGTTTTTCGCTCAAGAAAGAGTATGACACTTGAGCCGATGAATCCCAACGAGCGAAGAATTATACACTCCGCGCTTCAGTCGTATCGAAATGTGACAACGTATTCTACCGGTGAAGAGCCTAACAGGTGCGTAGTTATTGCGCTTAAGGACCGCGCTTCAACCGAGCCGTATGTTTCCAAATACCGCTATAACAGAAAAGAAAACGAATTAAAGACGGAGTAAGAAAACGGGGGCTTGAAAAAGCCCCTTTTTTATAAGAAAGAGGTGAGGATGACGGATACGATTTGCGCTGTTTCTACGCCACGCGGAAAAGGAGCTGTGAGCATAATCCGCGTAAGCGGTGATGATGCGTTTGAGATTTGCGACAAGCTGTTTTTCGGCAAGAAAAAGCTTGCGAATGCCGCATCTCATAGCGTTCATTTCGGACGAGTCGGAAATGAGGCCGGAGAGGCTATAGACGAATGTCTGGTAAGTGTTTTTGTTGCACCCACCTCTTTTACGGGCGAGAATGTTTGTGAAATCGCCTGTCACGGAGGCATTTTGGTTACACAAAAAGTTCTGGACGCTGTTATTGCGGCGGGTGCGCGGATTGCAGAACCCGGAGAATTTACCAAAAGGGCATTTTTGATGGGGAAATTGACGCTCACGCAGGCGGAGTCGATAAAAGACGTAATTGACGCGCAGACGTCCGCTGCGCTTGAGGCGGCGACAAAGCGGCTTTGGGGGGCTCTTTCGAAGCCGATTGAAGAGATAAGGCGTTCTCTGGTACGTCTTGCTGCGGCAATTGGCGCTGCGGCGGATTTCCCTGAAGAAAACGCCGCAGATTTTGCACATGAGGATATCCGTGCCATTTTACAGAGAGCAAGAGATGGAATAGAGAAGCTCCTTTGCGGCGCAAAACGCGGTGCGTTTTTGCGCAACGGGGCGAAAGTGGCCATTGTGGGAGTTCCCAATACGGGGAAAAGTTCAATTTTGAATGCGCTTGTGGAGCAAAACCGAGCTATAGTCACTGCTCAGCCGGGGACTACGAGAGATATTGTGGAGGAGAGCATTGAGATAGACGGCGTTCCGGTATGCTTGGGAGACACGGCAGGAATACGCGCCGCAGATGACGCGGTTGAAAAAATCGGAGTAGAGATGGCGCGCGAATACATCAAGAATGCAGCGATGTGTATCTTTGTTACTGAAGCGGGACGCGAACTTACGGAGGAAGAAAACGAACTTCTGAAAGAAATCGGAGACAAGCCGGTTATAACCGTAGCGAACAAGACAGACCTCTGCGGTGACGAGCGAGAGAATGCGGTTAAGGCGAGTGCGCTTGAAAGACGGGGCATGGAGGAGCTTAAGAGCGCCATATCAAAGGCATTAGGTGATTCTTCGCAGGACGTCTATATTGCCAACGAGAGAGTAAGGAGTTCGCTGAACGGCGCAAAAGAAGCAATCTGCCGGGCACAAAAGACGATTGAGGGCGAGTTCCCGGAGGACGTGGCAATGGTAGACATTGCCGATGCGATAGAGCTTTTGGGCGTTTCGGACGGAAAAAGTGTGAGTGAGGAAATTGTGGATACGGTATTTGCGGAATTCTGTCTGGGGAAATGATTTTCCGCAAGTTTTTCGAGGAGAATGAAACATGGAAAACGAGATTGAAAAATTTGATATAGCCGTAATCGGAGGCGGACACGCGGGATGTGAGGCCGCACTTGCGGCAGCGCGCCTTAATAAAACATGTGTAATGTTCACTATAAACCTTGACGCGGTGGGAAACATGCCGTGTAACCCAAGCATAGGCGGCACGGCCAAAGGACATCTGGTGCGAGAGATTGACGCTTTGGGCGGCGAGATGGGCAAGGCCGCCGATGCCGCGATGATACAACGCAGGATGCTCAACATGGGAAAGGGGCCTGCGGTCCATTCGCTTCGTGCACAGGAGGACAGGGCGCGCTATAGGATTGATATGAAGAGGCGCCTTGAGCAGCAGCAGAATTTAATGCTGCGCCAGGCGGAGGTTATAGACATAGAAAAGAAAGACGGTTTTTTTTACCTTACCATTCATACGAACGTGGTCTACCGCGCGGCGAGTGTTATCATTGCCACGGGAACATATCTTGAGGGGCGTGTTATCGTCGGGGAAACATCTTACCCGAGCGGTCCGGACGGAATGTTTCCTTCGCGCCGGCTCTCGGGTGCGCTTAGGAAGATGGGCATCAGTCTGATGCGATTTAAGACGGGGACTCCCGCAAGAATCCATCGGCGAGGGATAGACGTTTCGGTTATGGAGGAGCAAAAGGGCGACGAGGATATAACAGCTTTTTCCTTTGAAACAGAGAAGCCAAAGGACAACGCAGTATCTTGCTTTCTTACTTATACGAATAAAAAGACACATGACATTATCAGGGCAAACTTGGACAGAAGTCCGCTATTTTCCGGAATGATAGACGGAGTGGGGCCGAGGTATTGTCCGTCCATTGAGGATAAAGTGGTCCGTTTTGCAGACAAGGAGCGCCACCAGCTTTTTATCGAGCCGATGGGAATCGACACCGAGGAGATGTATGTTCAGGGTATGTCGTCAAGCTTGCCGGAAGATGTTCAAAAAGAGATGCTTCATTCGGTAAAGGGGCTTGAAAATGCGCAGATAATGCGCTGCGCGTATGCAATTGAGTACGACTGCGCCGACCCTACCCAGCTTAAAGCTTCGCTTGAATTTAAGGGCATTCCCAACCTCTACGGAGCGGGACAGTTTAACGGGACTTCCGGTTACGAGGAAGCGGCGGCCCAGGGGCTGATGGCCGGAATTAATGCCGCGCGTGCGCTTGACAAAAAGGCTCCCGTTATACTGGGGCGCGACGAGGCGTATATAGGCGTTTTGATAGACGACCTTGTTACAAAAGGGACCCGTGAACCTTACAGGATGATGACGAGTCGCGCAGAGTACAGGTTATTGCTGCGCCAGGACAACGCGGACGCGCGCCTTACCCGTAAAGGCTATGAAATCGGTCTTATAAGCCGCGAGAGATATGAGGCGTTTTTACAAAAAGAACAAGATATAGAAAATGAAATTCGGAGAATTTCTCAGATTACACTCCCCCCCTCCGCCGCGATTAACGCTTGGCTTGAAAGCTGCGGGGAAAGCACGATTTCCACGGGTGTTAAAATGACGGAGCTGCTTCGCCGTCCGGCAATAAGCTACGATATGCTCGCTCCGTTTGACTCAAAGCGACCCGTGCTGCCAAAGGCAGTGACGCGTGAAGCGGAGGTTAGAGTGCAATACGAAGGCTATATTAACCGGCAAAAAGCAGCAGTGGAGAGATTTCGTAAAAATGAGGAGCTTTCTCTGGGGGAGGATTTTGACTATGACGCAGTTTACGGGCTGCGGATAGAGGCAAGAGAAAAACTGATGAAATTTCGCCCGGAAAATATAGGCCAGGCGAGTAGAATTTCCGGCGTCAGCCCGGCGGATATAGGAGTTCTGCTCATCTATCTTGAGGCAAGGCGGAGAGAAAAAGGGCGCTGATTTTTTGCAGCGTAAAAAAGGTGCGTAAAACAATGAAAGATATTATGGATGCCGCCGCCGCCGCAGGCGCGACGCTTTCGGAAGATGCGGCGCTAAAGCTGGAAAAATATATGACTTTGCTCTTGGAATGGAACGAGAAAATGAACTTGACGGCAATAACCCGGCGTGATGAAATTATAAAGAAACATTTTGCCGATTCTCTGAGCTTGCTTACTGCCAAAATCCCTCGAAATGCACGCGTTATTGATATTGGCGCCGGTGCGGGACTCCCGTCAATTCCGCTGGCAGCGGCAAGGCCGGATTTGGACATTCTTATGCTTGACGCACTGGGGAAACGTGTGCGCTTTTTGAAAGAGTGTATTTTTAGGCTAAACCTTCAATCAAGTGCGCTTCATGCCCGCGCGGAGGATGCCGCAAAGACGCAGCTGCGAGAGAGTTTTGACGTTGCAGTTGCACGAGCTGTTGCTCCGATGGCGGTGCTTGCGGAATATGCGCTTCCCTTTGTAAAGATGGGAGGTTTTTTCGCAGCAATGAAGGGCGGCGCGCCTGAGGAGGAGCTTGCCGAGGCCGCAGAAGCAACGGAGCTTCTGGGCGGCAAAATCGAGGAAATAAAACGCGTGGAACTCTTTGACTTTCTGCATACGATAGTTATTGTAAGAAAAACCTCCCCTACCGCGGCGAAATATCCGAGAAAAGCGGGAAAACCCGAGAAAGAGCCGCTTGGCGCGTCAAAATAAGACGAACGAAAAAGGTTGCATTTCCCCGTCTGCGTGGTATAATATTCCATATAGACGGGGAAATTTTGTTATTTTACAAAGGAGGATGACAGCATTGCACACGGAGATAAAGAACCTTGCAATTAAAAGCATAATGCCAAACCCTTTTCAGCCGCGCAGGAGGTTTGATTTAGGGGAACTGTCGGAGTTGGCGGATTCGATACGGGAGGTGGGAATTCTTTGTCCGGTATCGGTACGTCTTGCGCCGGGGGGATATGAACTCATTGCGGGAGAAAGACGGCTGCGCGCGGCAGGAATGGCGGGACTTGAGACGATTCCCGCCATTCTGATGGAGGCGACGGATAACGAGTCAGCTGTAATTGCGCTTATTGAGAATTTGCAGCGGAAGAATCTGAACTGTTTTGAAGAAGCGGAAAGCATTTATAACTTGATGACGTGTCATTCCATCACACAGGAAAAAGTGGCAAAAAGGCTCGGAAAAAGCCAGGCCGCTATTGCAAACAAGATACGCTTGCTTCGGCTTCCGATAAGCGTACGGCACAAAATTATAGACGGAAACCTGACCGAACGGCATGCGAGAGCGCTGCTCAGGATAGAGAGCGAGCTAAAGCAGCTTGAAATTGTGCAAAAAATTACAGAAGGCGGACTTACTGTTGCCGCGACCGAAAAACTGGTTCAAAAAGAAATTGATGCGGAGATAAAAGAGAAGCCGCTCGTTGAGGTACAAACGCCTGAAACGCCCCCGGACCGGCGCGCAAGGCTTTTTGTGAACACTATTTCAAAGACTGTGGAATTGCTGAAAAAAAACGGCGCCGTGGCAACGACAAAGGAATTTGAATGCGACGATTATATAGAATACATAATTCGTTTGCAAAAAAGTTAAATTAATCGAAAAAAATGTTTCACATGAAACAAAAGTTGTGCTATAATGAATTCACGGAAATTTTTCCGTGAATTCATTATTTATGGTCAGGTGAAGATAAAGATATGAGCAGAATTATAGCGATAGCAAACCAGAAGGGCGGCGTAGGTAAGACGACGACTGCCGTCAATCTTTCGGCAGCGCTGGGAAAACTGGGCAAGAAAACTCTTTTGATTGACAGCGACCCGCAGGGCAACGCGACAAGTGGCGCCGGCGTGGAAAAGCGAAGGTGCGAAAAAACTGTTTACGATGTCTATATAAGCGAAGAGGATATTGAGAACGTTATTGTGGAAACGGCGTATGAGAACTTTGACGTCTGTCCCGCGAATATTTCGCTTTCAGGCGCGGAGATAGAGCTTGTAAGCATGATGGGGCGCGAAAACAGGCTGAAAAACGCCGTGAACGCCATACGCGACAAATATGATTTTATCATTATTGATGCGCCTCCGTCGCTGGGCCTTTTGACTATTAACACATTGACTGCGGCGGATACGGTGCTTGTCCCTATACAGTGTGAATACTATGCGCTGGAGGGAGTGAGTCAGCTTACAAACACAATAAGCAGGATAAAACAGGTTTTGAACCCCGACCTTTCGCTTGAGGGTATTTTAATGACGATGTTTGATTCGCGTACAAACTTATCGATACAGGTTGTGGAAGAAGTCAAGAAGTTTTTCCCGGGACAGCTTTGTAAAACGCTGATACCCCGTAATGTGCGTTTGAGTGAAGCGCCGTCTTTCGGACAGCCTATATCAAAATATGACCCAAATTCAAAAGGCGCGATTGCATATGACGAGCTTGCAAAAGAAATTGCAGCAAAAGGAGGCGGAAGCTGATGGCAATAGGAAGAGGTTTAGACGCGCTGTTTTCTTCGAACGTGGTAAGTCAAGGCACGGAAGTTGCGGAGATTAATATAAATCTTGTCGAACCGCGCCCGGAACAGCCGAGAAAGAGGTTTGACCGAGAACAGCTTCAGACGCTGGCGGATTCTATCGCACAGCACGGGGTTATTCAACCCATAATTGTCGTAAAGAGCGGTGAGGGATACAAAATTATTGCAGGGGAACGCAGGTGGCGCGCGGCAAAGACGGCAGGGCTGAAAACAATACCGGCGATAGTGCGCGATTATGACGAGCTTGCGGCGGCGGAGATTTCGCTGATAGAAAATCTGCAAAGAGAAAACCTTAATCCGATAGAGGAAGCTTTAGGCTATAAAATGCTGATGGAGCAATTCGGACTTACGCAGGAAAATGTGAGCGCAAAGGTTGGCAAAAGCCGAAGCGCCGTGGCAAACACGCTAAGGCTGCTCTCGCTTGACGAGGAGATTAAAGACATGCTTGAAGCGGGAACAATATCTACCGGACACGCCCGAGCGCTTCTTGCCATTTCGGATCGCGACACACGAATGGAGGCGGCGAAAAAGGCGGAAAGCGGCGTGCTTACGGTGCGCCAGACAGAGTCGTATACATCGGCAGGAAAACGCGCTAAAAAGAAAGAACAAAAGCAGGAGTACCCCGATGTGGCAGAGAAATTGGAGAAAAAGCTCGGAACCCGTGTGAGGATAACCGGCGAGGAAAAAGGACGAATTGAAATTTCTTTTTACAGCCTTGAAGATTTAATTCGAATTGTAGAAATACTGGAATCAAAATGATGTTTCACGTGAAACAAATTTACAAATTTAATGATAGAGGATGATTGAAAATGTTGGACATTAAAGTAATAAGAACGGAAACCGACAGGGTAAAAAAAGCGCTCGCCCGCCGAAAAGAAAAGATTGATATAGATGCCGTTATTGCGCTTGATGAAAAACGGCGTCAGCTTCTTTACGATGCGGAAAAACTAAAGGCAAAGCAAAACGAGGTTACGAAGCAGATTCCGCAGCTAAAGAAAGAGGGAAAGGATACAACAGCGGTTTTTGCAGAAATGAAGGAGTTGTCTGATGCGGTAAAATCGCTCGATGCAAAGACAAGAGAAACAGAGGAAGAGCTAAACCGCATTCTGCTTACGATTCCAAACATACCTAACGACACAGTGCCGGACGGAGTTACGGACGAGGACAATGTGGAAGTGAGGAAGTTCGGAGAGCCTGCAAAATTTGATTTTGAACCGAAAGCGCATTGGGATTTGGGAAAGGAGCTTAATATTCTTGACCCCGATACGGCGGCAAAGATAACGGGAGCCAGGTTTACTGTATACAGAGGCGCCGGAGCAAGACTTGAGAGAGCGGTCGTGAATTATTTTCTCGATTATCACACCGCAAATAATGGGTATATTGAGATTTTTCCGCCGTACATGGTGCATCGGAATTCAATGGTCGGCACAGGACAGCTGCCGAAGTTTGAAGAGGATGCGTTTAAGGTGGCCGGAACGGAATACTTCCTTGTTCCGACGGCGGAAGTTCCGGTGACGAATATGTACCGTGAGCAGATTTTGGACGGAAAAGAACTTCCGATAAAGCACGTTGCCTACACAGCATGTTTTAGAGCCGAGGCGGGCAGTGCGGGACGCGATACAAGAGGTCTTATTCGTCAGCATCAGTTTAATAAGGTGGAGCTGGTGAAGTTTACCCGTCCCGAAGATTCCTACAATGAGCTTGAAAAGCTTACACGGGATGCGGAAAAAGTGCTTCAGGGACTGGGCCTTTCATATCGCGTGGTGAAGATTTGCGTGGGAGATTTGGGCTTTACGGCGGCAATGAAGTACGATATAGAAGTCTGGATGCCGTCTTACGGCAGGTATGTAGAAATTTCATCGTGCAGTAATTTTGAAGATTTTCAGGCGCGAAGAGCAAATATCCGCTATAAAGACAGCGCGGCCGATAAGGCAAAATATGTGCATACGCTTAACGGCAGCGGCGTGGCGGTGGGAAGAACGGTGGCGGCCATTTTGGAAAACTGCCAAAATGCCGACGGGTCAATCACAATTCCCGATGCACTCGTTCCCTATATGGGCGGGTTGACAAAAATTGAGGCGAAGTAGAAGTAATGGGTAAAATTCTTGTTTTAGCGGAGAAACCTTCCGTGGGAAAAGAACTTGCAAGAGTTCTGGGGTGTAGGAGCAGCGCAAACGGATATATTTCCGGAGCGAAATATGTTGTTACATGGTCGCTCGGACATTTAGTTACGCTTGCAGACCCGGAGTATTATGACAATAAATATAAGAAATGGGAACTCGAAACACTACCGATGATTCCGAAGAAAATGGAAACTGTGGTGATAAAGGAAACAGCGAAGCAGTACAAGGTAGTGCAAACTCTGATGAAGAGTCCGGATATAAGCGAGCTTGTTATTGCAACCGATGCAGGCCGAGAGGGAGAGCTTGTGGCGCGGTGGATTATAGAGAGGGCGCGCTTTAGAAAACCGATTAAAAGGCTTTGGATTTCTTCGCAGACAGATAAAGCGATAAGGGAAGGCTTTGCCGCATTAAAAAATGCGTCGGAATACGACAATCTTTATCACAGCGCGCTTTGCCGCGCAGAGGCGGACTGGCTGGTAGGACTTAATGTGACGAGAGCGCTTACGTGTAAGTACAACGCACAGCTTTCGGCGGGCAGGGTGCAAACGCCGACGCTTGCGATGATTGCGGAGCGCGAGAGGGAGATTAAGGCGTTTAAGCCAAAGCCGTTTTGGGAGCTCCGCGCCGATTTAGAATCTTTTGCCGCGGTTTTCCGGGATAAGAATAATCAGTCTCGGATTTTGGACAAGGCGAAGGCGGAGGAACTTTTAACCCGTCTTAACGGTCTGAGCGCAAGGATAGAGAGCGTTACAAAGGAGAAAAAGCGCGTTCCGCCGCCGCTGCTTTATGATTTGACAGAGCTGCAGCGTGACGCAAACCGTAAATACGCGTTCAGCGCGAAACAGACGCTCAATATCATGCAGCGGCTGTACGAGTTTCACAAGCTTCTGACATATCCGCGCACAGATTCGAGGTATTTGAGCGCGGACATTGTTCCGACGCTTGCGGAACGCCTGAAAAGCATTGCGGTGGGGCCTTACCGCACACAGGCGGCGGAAATATTAAGAGATGCCATAAAGCCGACTAAACGCTTTGTCGATGATACGAAGGTTTCCGACCACCATGCGATTATTCCCACCGAGCAGTATGTGGATTTTTCTGTGCTGTCTTCCGAGGAACGTAAGGTTTACGATTTAGTGGTGAGGCGGTTTTTAGCCGCGCTTAAAAGCGATTTCATATATGAGCAGACAACTCTGAAGATATTGATAGGCAAAGAAACTTTTTTTGCAAAAGGGAAAATAGTTTCCTCTTTGGGCTGGAAAAGTACCGGCAGCGATGAATCTGAAGACGATGCGGAAGATGAGGCGGATCAAACGCTGCCGCAAGTAAAGCAGGGCGATAGCCTGAGTGTGAAAAGGCTTGAATTGCGCGAATCGAAGACAAAGCCGCCGTCTCGTTATACCGAGGCTACACTGCTTTCGGCAATGGAGCATCCCGGCAAGTTTATTGAGGACAGCACAATGCGCTCGGTTGTGGATAAAACGGGGGGCATAGGCACGCCGGCGACACGGGCGGACATAATTGAGAAGCTATTTTCGGCAAGCTATGTGGAACGGCGCGGGAAAGAAATTTTCCCGTTAAGCAAGGGGATGCAGGTGGTGGATATTGTGCCGGCGGACTTAAAATCACCGCTGCTCACCGCACAGTGGGAAAAAGCGCTTGACGAGATAAGCCGAGGAAAGTCGGACCGCACAGCATTTATGAAAAAAATGGAGAAATATGCCTCAGCGCTTGTATCCGAGGTTATTGCGTCGGACGCAGTTTACAGGCATGACAATCTTACGAAGAACCGGTGCCCGGAGTGCGGAAACTTTTTGTTGGAAGTAAATGGCAAGAAGGGCAAGATGCTGCGGTGTGTAAACCGTGAATGCACCTATCGGCAGAGTTTGGCGGCAGTGACGAACGCGCGATGTCCGAACTGCCATAAGAAGCTTTCCGTGAGCGGCGAGGGCGAAAAGAAGCTGTACTCGTGTTCGTGCGGATTCCGAGAGAGGTTTGAGGCTTTCAACAAAAGGCTTTCGGAATCGCGCGGCGCAAGCAATAAACGCGATGTGGCGGAATACATGCAAAAACAGCGCAGCGAGGCGGAAAAAGCGCCGTCGGCGTTCGCACAGGCGCTTATGGAGGCGCAAAAAAGAGTCGAGGAGGAACGGTAGAATGCAGACAGAAGGGTACTTGTTCGTACATTTTACAGACCATCAAAGTGACGGAGCGATGAACGAGCAGGTTTATTTTTCACTGAGCGAGGACGGACTTTCGTGGCAAGCGCTTAACAAAAAAAGACCGGTGCTTGTAAGCGGCGTTGGGGAACAAGGCGCGCGAGACCCATTCTTAATACGCGGAATGAAGGGCGATGGATTTTATATTATAGCGACGGATTTAAGCATGCACCATCGCCGGCATAATTGGGGCGGGGCAATCAAAAACGGGAGCCGCTCCATCCTGGTATGGAAGTCGGAGGATTTGGTCAACTGGCAAGGGCCGGAGCTTAAAACTATTGCACCCGCTGACGCAGGCTGTGCATGGGCGCCGGAAGCGGTTTATGACTCCGGACGCGGAGAGTATCTCGTGTTTTGGGCATCGTTTACGCAGGGTAAGCACAAGATATATTCCGCATACACTCCCGACTTCGATTCTTTTTCAGAGCCGAAGCTGTTTATTGAGCGCGAGTGCGATGTTATTGATACGGATATTTGTGAAGAGAACGGTACGTATTACCGATTTTCAAAAGATGAAACCGAAAAGAGCATCATTATGGAGACATCAACA
This sequence comes from Clostridia bacterium, assembly GCA_030527235.1. GTDB lineage: Bacteria > Bacillota > Clostridia > UMGS1883 > UMGS1883 > JAUNBL01. The sequence goes on from JAUNBL010000030.1 coordinate 14,866, forward strand.
TCACTCACGGGCGATTTTCGGCAGGTAGACTCTACTCTTTCAAAAATCCTCGGCGTTGAGGGACCGGAGTGTTTTAAGCTCAAGGATGGCAGATGGTGTATTTTGCTCGATGAGTTTATGGCAGGAAACGGGTATCATCCTTATATAACCGATTGTTTATCGAGCGGGAATTTTGTTAAGGACGACAATGTCTTTTCGACGCAGATGCAGCTTCGTCACGGAGGCGTTCTGCCGATTACGGCAATCGAAAAGGAAAGGTTGAGAAATGCGTATGCTCTATAAATACACCATAAACACCGAGCAGGAAAATTTTTATAACATAACCGCAAAAGTACGAGCCGCGCTGGAAACAAGCGGCGTCGAAAGCGGCACCGCACTTGTTTTTTGTCCGCACACGACAGCGGGAATAACTATAAACGAAAACGCCGACGGCGATGTTGTGCGGGATATGCTGCTGGGGCTTAACAAGGCATTTCCGGACAGGGCGGAGTTTCATCATGCAGAGGGTAACTCCCATGCACACTTGAAGGCGAGCTGTATTGGATGCTTCGTGAGCTTAATAGTAGAGAACTCCAGCCTTGTTTTGGGAAGGTGGCAGGGCATATATTTCTGCGAGTTTGACGGTCCGCGGGAAAGAGAGTTTTTTGTTAAAATAATCGCCGAAAAGTGAGAGCGCGTCAGAAAGCGGCGACACAGACATAAAAAGTCCCCTGTGGCAGAGTTTCTCATACTGCCGCAGAGGACTTTTTACTGCATACGGTTACGCTTTCGTTTCAAACAGGCCGTGTTCGCTGCAAAACCAAACGAGCTTTCCGCCTCGCATCCGAGGAAAGCGCACAGAGCAATCCTGCTCGGGATAGAGTCTGATTAAGAGCGCGCGGTCGTAAGCAGCATAGGCGACAAAGCGGATAAAATGCTCTTTGGTCATGCTATGATTTAGACTTATAAAAAAGTCATCCTCCACGGCTTCAATCTGCACAATATGCCCAGGCGTAACAGGGGAAGGGACAAGCGCTTCAAGCCGCCTTCCGCAGCAGGAGATATCGCTTTCTGCCGTGGCGGTAAGAATATTGCCGCAGCAATGGCAGCAATAGAACCTAAGCTTTTTCATGTTGCCGGCATCGCTTTTGTTTGGGTTAAGCTCTCCTTCGAGAAGCTGGGGAATGTTGATTCCGAAAAAGCGAGATATATCGCCCAGCAGCGTTACATCGGGACATCCCAGCCCGCGCTCCCACTTTGAAACGGCCTTGTCGCTTACGCCGATTGCCCGCGCAAGCTCAAGCTGGGTAAGAGCCTTCTCTTTGCGCAATTTGAATATGAGCTTTCCGATTTTCATGCAGTCCATAAATATCACCTCGATAGGTATTATAAAGCAGGGAAATTAAAAAAACAATAAACGCTCCGTTGACAGCGCTCAGACCTTCAAGGCATTGGTCCATCAAGAAAGGCTTCCACGGCACGATTGAATTCGGCGGGGTTTTTCGCAGCAATAAAATGGCCGCCCTCAATAAATTTCAAACTCGCGTTGGGCAGCGCTTCAAAAATAAGCCGCGTGTGCTTTTCGCGAATCATGTCTTTTGTGCCGGCGATAACAAGCGTTTTGATTTTTACTGCGCGGAGGGACTGCGGCAAAATATCCGGCTCGTTTACCATGAGCGCAAGCATTTCGGCTTTTTGCCGAGCGCGCAGGTTCGTCCTTGCAAAAAAGCGCGCGATATGATAGCCAAAAATAATTGGTAACTGTACGCGCCTTTTCACGCCGTGCGGGTTCAGGTTGGCTCCGTTTAGGATAAGGCTGCTTACTTTATCCGGGTATTTCAGTGCAAAATAAAGCGCGATATTTCCTCCGTCGGAAAAGCCGAGAATATGGGCGCGGTCTATTGAAAGATTATTCATAAAGCAGTACAAATCGTCAGCGAACTGCTCAAGCGTAAACGGCGCATTGCCGCGCGCAGAGGCGCCGTGGCCGCGTGTGTCAAGAGCAATTGTGCGGAAGCGGCGTGAAAAATATTCGAGCTGCTGCTTAAAATATTCGCCGCTCTCCCCGTTGCCGTGCAGCAGAATCAGCGTGTCGCCGCAGCCTCTTTCCACGTAATGAAGCCGTACATCCATTATATCACCTCGCTAATTGTGTCCGGCGCTCGTCGGACAAGTGGGGCGAGCGCCGCCAAAGCGTAGGCGATACGCCGTAACGGGCCTTAAACGCCTTGGAAAAATCAAGCGGGTCGTCGTATCCTACGGAGCGTGCAACCTGGCTCACGCTGAACTGAGGATTGCATAGAAACTGTGTCGCCGCACTCAATTTACAGGCAAGGATATACTGCTGCGGGCTGACACCGGTATATTGACGAAAAAGGCGGCTTAAGTAGCTGCGGTTAATGTTCACATAGTCCGCCAGGTCGCTGACCAAAATCCGTTGATGGAGCATGGTTTGAATATACAACACAGCTTTTTTGACATATTGTTCCTGCAAAACATCGCTGGATTCGTCTTTTTTTGTAGCCATTAAGGCAGAGAGAAAGAGCCAAAAGCGACCCATTACGTCCTCATAGGGCTGATTACCGTGGCGCAGAAGCTCCCAAAGCGCATCCCCCACAGCGCCGGTTTTATCTGTAAAAATCGGATTATCCTGAGAAAGGGCGGAGCGATGAAGAAAGGACGAAACGAGCTCTCCCGAAAACTCAACCCAGCGATAGAGCCACGGGTTGAGACTGTCCGCTTCATAATATGTTACCTCCTGAGGGCAAATCAAAAACATCTGCCCTTTTTTCACATCAAACCGCTTATCGTGCACCTCAAATCGCCCGCACCCTTCATAGACATAATGCAAAAAATAACTGTTGCGTACGCACGGACCAAAAGAATATGACGGCGTGCACGCCTGCTCTCCGTACTGGTACACATGCAAATCATGCCCGGGAAAGCTGGTGCTTACAAAATAGATAGCCATGGCGCAGACCCTCCTTGCGAAAATTTTCTGAACAGTATTTTATCACATTTTCACATGTTAAGTCAACATAAAACCATGTTAAGTGAAAAAATAGCTTGATAAAATAAACGCAAACAAAAAAGGAGTGGGATGAGATGATAAAATTAAGAAGGACGCTGTCGCTGCTGCTTTTGACGGTTTTGATGTTAACGATAGGCGCGCTGTCTCCATTGGCGGAAAGCGTATCGATATTAAGTATTGACATGACAAGCAAAACCGGACAAATGCGTCATGGGAGCGCCGGATTTTTGTACGGCTTGGGGAGCGACGGTACGCCGAATGTTAACCTTTTGACACCGTTGAAACCCGGCACGGCGGTGCAAAAAGCTCCGGACGGGATGCAGCATCCAACGGGCGATGTGCTGGACGTGACAGAGACGTTTTTGCAAGCAGGCGGCGAGCAGGTTCAAATTTACATGCAAGACATCTTTGCGCTGTGGGCATATGAGTACACAGGCATGGAAGATTATCTTTCGCGTATTCGCACAATGGTGCCGAAAATCGTACAGCTGCGAGAAAGCTCTTCGGATTACGCCGGAAAAATTGTTTACATTCCGTTTAACGAGCCTGACGGGATATGGTATAATAATATAGATTCCAGTGCGGCGGTGCAGGCCAGCTTTAATGCGGACTGGAAGCGCGCTTGTGACTTGATTCGCAAGTTAGACCCCGAAGCATTAATCGGCGGAGCGAATTTTGCTGCCTATAGGGCGAACGCTATGAAAAGCTGGGTCGAATTTTGCGCAAACAATAACTGTATGCCGGAATATGTAACATGGCATGTGCTTCACCCCGATAAACTGGAGGGCTTTGCGTCCAATGAACTGGAGCATTACCGCAGTCTTGAACGGACGTATGGTTTGACCGAACGCGAAATTATCATCAATGAATATGCCCTGCAAAGCGAGTGCGGAGTCCCGGGTGAATTGGTTAACTGGATTGCCCTTTTTGAGGAGAATAAAATTTCAGGATGCCTGCCGTATTGGCACAACGCAGGCAATCTAAACGACCTTGCCGCTGACAATAACGAGCCGAACGGCGCATGGTGGCTTTATAAATGGTACGGGGATATGTCGGGGGAAACGCTGCGTCTTGCGACATCGACAGCACGCGCCGATTTTTACGGACTTGCCGCGCTGGATGATGAGAAAAAACTTTCTACGGTTTTGTTCGGCGGCGCCGGAGGCGGTGCGGAGCTTCGCTTGCAGAATATTGATAAAACAGAATCGTTTTCCGGCGCGCAGAAGCTTAACGTTACGATTGAAGCAACTTACTGGACGGCATTTCACGGCGCAGCCCCTGAACCGGAGATTGTTCTGCAAGGTACATATCCCGTTAAGAACGGCATGCTGACGATAGAAATGGATAATATTGACGCAATGGCGGCATACCGCCTAAAAATCACACCGGCATCGGAGAGTGAACGTATAGGCGCAATTTATCGCGGCGCGTGGAGAAAAGTTGTGGAAGCGGAAGACAGTGAACTCTTTGGTGGCGCAAGGATTAACAGCGGAGATTGGTCATACGCGCACAGCGGAACCAATTCTGAGGGCAAGCAGGCGGGCTGGATGGATTCGCAGGAGGCAGGACTGCGCTTCACGCTGGATGTGCCGGAGGACGGATATTATCGTATGGATTTGATTTATGGCAACGGCGTTGGTCTGAACACGTTGGACACTGCCGCAAACTATCCGAGAACCGTGCGTGAAACGCTGTCGATAGATGGCGGACCCGCAAAAATTCTGATTTTAGAAAACACGCTGCGATATTCAATGCAGGGCATGTATACTGATTACTGCTATCTGACACGCGGCACGCATGAATTTGAAATGCGCGGCGCGCTGGACGGCGACGGAGTTGCCGAAGGCGTTGATACGGATTGTTTTGTCTTTACATATGTCGGCGCGGAAATACCGATATTTGACAAGATTTATGAAGCGGAGTTCGGTGATTTTAATCAGCTGGCGAGTCTCGCACAGACCGATGTGTACACAGAGACGAAAATTTCGGGATACAGCGCGGCGGGCTATATTTGCGGTCTGGACAAAACGAGCGTCCCCAACGGCGGAGGCGTACGATTTACTGTGATGGTGGAAGAGAACGGACTGTATAACCTTTCTGTCCGCTATGCCGCTGACGCGGACAGTATGCTGAATATATACCTTGACAATACGGCTTTGACGCTAAACCGAAAGCTGGCGCAAACGGCGCTTCCGGCGACAAACGGAGGCTGGGCAATGGCGGCGGCGACCGTATTCTTGCAGCAGGGCATCAACATTATCGACATGGACACGGCGGCAGCGGCGGCAATAGACTATTTACGAGTGCGAAAGTCAAATGCGGACCAGACAATCGTAGTTGAAGCGGAAAGCGGCTTGCTGGAGGGCGGCGCAAGCATTGTTGATAACAGCTACGCGCGCGGAGGAAGCTATGTATCCAATATTCAAGGCGCAACGAATGACGCGCTTCTTATCACGGTTGACGCTCCGTTAGGCGGAGAGTACCGCATGGTTCTTTGGCACTCAAACAGCGAACTGTTCGGCGCGCACAGTTACAATGCGCAGATTGTTGACCGCTATGCCAGTGTTAAAGTCAATGATAGTGACGCGGTGAGGCTGTATTTCAAAAACACGTACAGCGATGAAAGCTTTCGTCCCGTGATGCTTCCTGTAACGCTAAAGAAGGGTGAAAACACCATCCGTATCTACAATGACAACTGGAGAATCCTTACATGCGGAACAGGTTCGAGTGACAATATTACGTATCACACGCTTGTGAACTATACGCCAAACTTTGATTATTTCACCTTTACCCCGTCTAAGCTTGACGCGGCCGCTGTAACGGAAGAGCGAAATAAAATCACGGTTATTGCGACAGACGGCGGCACATGGAAAACGGATAAAAGCTTTGCGGCGATTGGTGAAAACATTTGTCTGACCTTGACGGCAGACGATGAAGAGAAAACCGTTTCCGTCACACTGAACGGGGAAAACGTGAGCAGCCGTCTGCTTAAAAACGGGCGTGTGTGGACGCTGAACCATATTGTAACGGGCGACACTTCGTTTGCCGTCTGGTTCAAAGCGCCCGAAAACACGGCAGGACTGCTTTCAAACAATTCTTTCGGTACGGGCGATTTAAGCGGATGGACGGCGGAAAATGTGCAGGTAAGCTCTGATATTGCAAACTTGTGTGACGGCGATTATTATGCGGAGGTGACCGACGGGGCATTGGCTCAGAATGTAACAGCGGAGGAAGGGTACTATAGTTTTGCCGTACTTGCAAAGGGCAGCGGTACGTTGGAGCTTTCGTGCGGCGGCGAGATGAGCAGATTCATTCTGACTGACAGCTATGAGCGCTGCTGCGTTCGTGTACGTGCAGCGTCTACAGAAGTTTTGATACGCGTAAGCGGCACTGCCTGCATAGACGCGGCTTCTTATGAGTCGGTTCCGGTGGACGAGTCTCTGTGTTATTTCGTCAACGCCGGAGACAGTAACCCCCAAACGCTTTCCGAAGGCGATGCTTTTGGACTCTATAATTCAGTTACAGAGCAGTTTTACGGCAAGGACCCTCAGACGGGAATGTACTGGGGCATTGATGATGTCAGCGTGCCGAGCGAGATGTATCCCGGCTTGCTGACCGGCGCTATGACGTGGCCCTATGAGTATGACACGACAGACGGCGTAGACAAGGTGCTTTCCTTTCGCTATGCCCGAAATCAGGACTCTTTGGCGGAAAAGCCGGGTGTGACGTATCGGTTTTCCTTGCCATCGGACGGCGAATACTATTTAGAAGCCGCAGTTTACGCGCCCTCCGGATGGATTGTCGGAAACATTAACCGAAAGAGCCGTATTATGCTGAACGGAGAAATAATCGCGTCAGGCGTTTATCCGAGTACGGACGCGCTAAATCCGGCTGTGGTTTCCGGGAACTTCATGGTAAAGGGCGGCGAAGCTGCAGTCAATATCTCTTTGGAAAGTGATGGCAGCGGCGGGCCGATGCTGAGCTATTTGAAAATCGGGAAAGCGCGTGCTCTGCCTTCGGAGAACCCTACCCGCTGGCTGTCGGACAACAGCTTTAACAACCGCGACATGTCCGGCACGTATACAGGCGTAAAGCAGATTGAATACGACATTACTCCACTCGAACTGACAGACGGCATTGTTGCTCTGTGCGGGACGGACAGCCCGGCGGATAACTGGAATCAGTACAACATAACCATACGCCTGCGTCCGGATGGCACAATGGATGCGATAAACGGCACAGTTTTCAGCTCGGACACGTCTGTGCCGTATGAGGTCGGAAAGCGGTATCACGTCTGTGCAAAGGTTGACATCGGCGCCTCCCGCTACAGCGTGTTTGTTTCAGACGAGGACGGTGATACGAAAACACTGGCGGACAACGCGGCGTTTCGCTCAGATACTTCAAACCTAAACCGCGTCTGCGTACGCGGCGGCTACGGGATTTCGGCGGGACAGTTCTATGTGGAAAACTTCTGCGTCAGCGAGCCAAACGATACCGTGCTGAGCGCTTATAAAGCTGTTGAAGACGACGACAGCGTACTCCTTATGGCACATTGCGCCGAAGCGGCGGGCTGTGAGCTTTTTGCCGCTCAATATGACTGGCGCGGTAACCTTGTTGCCGTGCGTCGAGCGGAAGCCCAAAACGGCTGGAACACTTTAACCTTTGCCGCAGCACAGGAAGAACACGCGTATTATCATGTCCTGCTGTGGAAAAACATGAGCCCTGTGACAGGAGTACGAAGAGTATATTAGAGAATTAGTAAATACGACCAAACAGCGCGTACATTTTCAAAAAAGAAAAGCCCCCGGTCGGGGGCTTTTCTTTTTTGATTTATTCTAAACGAAACACTTGCTCCAGCTTTGGCTGAGCGCCCGTTACAGGGTCCATTTCCAGCTCCAAAACATCCTTCATGTATTCGTTCCAGCGCTTCACCGTCTTGCTTTCCGCTTGCATTCTTTCGGCAAAGGCTACGCCTTTTTCACATTCGTAATAACCGAACAAATCGTCATTGCAGCAAAAGATACTGTAGTTGCAAATTCCGGCGTCCTTTAATGTTTTGACCATCTCCGGCCAAATTTCCCTGTGCCGGCGCACATATTCAGCTTTGCAGCCATGTCTGATTCGGCCCTTCCATGCCATGCGCTCCATAGCAACAACCTCCTTCTAATTATGTATTTTATCACGAAGGCACGGCAGGTTCAATTGTTTTTACATTTTTGCGCTTTCAATATATCTGCGGTTGTCAATGATGTGACCCAAAAAAAGTTTGAGCGTTTGCGATAAAGG
>JAUNBL010000031.1 GCA_030527235.1 Clostridia bacterium
GAATTTTGATTTTCTATTTTTTTATGGTTCACATGTATTATACCAATACATTTTTAATTTTTTAACCAAACTGTTTTATTAACTATGTGTGTATAGCTCTGAATTAGCTTCGCCACCTTGACCGATACATTTGTGTCAGCATAGTCTGGCGACATCACAACTTCTTCATTGTTGTTGCGCATTGAAACAGCTAATTCCAGCGCCTGTTCAACGTCACGGCTTTTGATTCCGCCGACGACAACACTGCCCTTGTCAAGAACCTCAGGGCGTTCGGTAGATGTCCTAATCAAAACGCCCGCAAAAGAGAGCATTGCACTCTCCTCAGAAAGGGTGCCGCTGTCAGAAAGCACGCAAAAGCTGTTCATTTGCAATTTATTGTAGTCCGAAAATCCAAACGGTTTAAGGTTTTGCACGAGCGGATGAAACTTAAAGCCGCGCTTTTCAATAAACTTCATGCTGCGCGGATGCGTAGAGTAAATAACAGGCATCCGATATTTTTCGGCAATGTTGTTTATAGATGTCATCAGCGCCATAAAGTTTTCTTCAAGGTCAATATTTTCCTCACGGTGCGCGCTGACAAGAATATATTTTTCCTTCTCAAGACTCAGCCGTGCCAAAACATCGCTTTTTTCTATCTTGTCCATATGGTCACGCAATACCTCTCGCATAGGAGAGCCGGTGACAAATATCGTCTTGCCGTCTATACCTTCCGAAAGGAGGTAGCGGCGTGAATTTTCCGTGTACGGAAGATTGATGTCAGAAATGTGGTCAACAATTTTACGGTTTATCATCTCCGATACGTTCCAGTCCCAGCAGCGATTTCCCGCTTCCATGTGAAAAATCGGGATTTTAAGACGCTTTGCGCTTATCGCTGCAAGGGCGCTGTTTGTATCGCCAAGAATGAGCAGTGCGTCGGGACGCTCTTTTTCCAGCACCTCGTAAGATTTCGCGATAATGTTGCCCATAGTCTCACCCAGGTTTTTACCGACGCTCTCAAGGTAATAGTCTGGCTCACGAAGCTCCAGGTCCTCAAAAAACACTTGGTTGAGAGTATAGTCCCAGTTCTGACCGGTATGCACAAGAATATGGTTGAAATATCTGTCGTTGCACTTTATGCACGCCGAAAGCCTGATTATTTCGGGACGTGTGCCAACGACTGTCATTACTTTAAGCTTATCCATTCTCACACCTCCAAAACAAACGTATCGGGCTTTTCAGGGTCAAAGGGCTCGTTCGCCCACATAAGCGTTACCATGTCGCTCTCGCCCAGGTTTTCTATATTGTGCGTATATCCTGTAGGGATGTCCACAACCTCCAATTTATCCGACGAAACAAAGTACTCGTAAATCTTATCCTCACCAAATTTACGAAAGCGTATAACACCCGTACCGCTGACGACCAAGAATTTTTCATTTTTGGAGTTGTGCCAGTGATTCCCCTTTGTGATGTGCGGCTTGGAAATATTAACCGACACCTGTCCGCAGCGAGCCGTTTTCAAAATTTCGGTGAAAGACCCTCGATTGTCAGAATGCGTTAGCAAGGGATAAGAAAAATTGTCCTCCGGAAGGTAACTTAAGTAGGTCGCGTAAAGCTTGCGGGCGAATTCACTCTCCTGATTGGGTACAAATCTACTCTCCCTGCTTTTTTTGAACGACTCTATAAGTTCTGCAATTTCGCCCAGCGTAATTTCGTGTACAATCTGCACCGAGCAGAAATCCCCGCTGCAATTTTCGTTACCCGCAAGCGCGCGCAAAAACTCGTCCACAACATCGTCTATGTACACAAGACGCATATTTACTTTCGGGTCGTTAATCGTAATCGGCAAATCGCGCGCAATATTATGGCAGAACGTCGCAACCGCGCTGTTGTAATTCGGTCTGCACCATTTACCAAACACGTTGGGAAGGCGATAGATAAGCACCTTTGCGCCCGTTTGCGCGCCATATTCGCGCAGCGCGTCCTCACCAGCCTTCTTGCTTTTCCCGTAGGGATTGTCGAGCTCCGCCTGAATGGACGACGTGATAAGTATAGGCGATTTGTTGGCATGTTTCTCCAGGAGCTTCGTCAGCGTCGTTGTAAAGCCGAAGTTCCCCGTCATAAATTCATCCTCTGTTTTGGGTCGGTTAACGCCGGCCAGATGAAAGACGAATTCACACTCGCGAGTATACCCCTCAAGGAGGGTCGGTTCGGTGTCTATGTCAAATTCAAACACCTCGTGTCCGTTTCTCATAAGCGCGGGAATAAGATTCTTGCCAACAAACCCCTTGGCTCCGGTCACCAGTATTTTCATTTTGCACCCTCCCACATGGCAAGCTCGTCTTGAATATATTTCAGCGCAAGCAGTTTCTCCTTGACCTGCGCCACATTCAAAAGCGCTGTATTATTGGAATTGAACTCTGTTAAAACATCCTTTGCATTAACTCCCTCGACAAAGTATTTGTCATAGTTTAGGTCGCGCTTGTCCGCCGGCACACGGTAAAAATCCCCCATATCCACAGCATGGGCGCATTCTTCGTTTGTGAGCAGCGTTTCGTACATTTTCTCACCGTGGCGTATTCCGATTTTTTTAGTCTCGCTCTTAACGCCAAAAATTTCCTGCACCGCCTCGGCAAGAACTCCGATAGTACACGCAGGCGCCTTTTGCACCATTATGTCGCCGCTCTGCGCGTTTTGAAACGCAAACACCACCAGCTCTACAGCCTCCTCAAGACTCATTATAAAACGCGTCATCGAAGCGTCTGTAATCGTAAGAGGCTTATTTGCCTTTATCTGCTCTATAAAAAGCGGTATAACACTGCCGCGCGAACACATTACGTTGCCGTATCTTGTGCAACAGATTTCCGTTTGTGAAGGGTCTACCGTACGGCTCTTCGCCACAACAACCTTCTCCATCATGGCCTTCGATGTTCCCATGGCGTTAACCGGATACGCGGCCTTGTCCGTAGAAAGACAAATCACCTTTTTTACCTTGGATTCTATAGCGGCCGTAAGTACGTTATCCGTCCCCATGACATTGGTTTTTACCGCCTCAAGAGGAAAGAACTCACATGAGGGCACCTGCTTAAGCGCAGCCGCGTGGAAGATATAGTCTACACCATGCATGGCGTTTTTTACGCTTGCAATATCGCGTACATCGCCAATATAAAACTTAATCTTAGTACTCAGATACTCTTTGCGCATATCATCCTGCTTCTTTTCATCGCGTGAGAAAATGCGTATTTGCGAAATATCGGTATCAAGGAAGCGGTCGAGTACCGCATGTCCAAAACTTCCCGTGCCTCCGGTGATTAAAAGAGTCTTTCCTTCAAACATTGCATACAACCTCCACAAAAACATTTAGTTTATTTTACACCCAACAACTCTCGGTTGCAACCTTTTTTAATACTAATTTTTACGAAGCTTTTTCAAAAGCGCGATTTCCGCCGCGTATCCGTCAAGCTCATTCGGCGTTTCGAGGAAAAACGGCAGTTGCGAAACCTCAGGCAGATTTATGAATTTTTCAAAAGCGGATATTCCTATACTGCCATCCCCTATTTTCTCGTGCCTGTCCTTATGCGAACCAAGCGGATTCTTTGAATCGTTTATATGAACTGCTTTGATTCGCCCCAGACCTACTATACGGCCAAACTCCGCCAATACAGCCTCAGGATTTTTCACAATATCATATCCCGCGTCATGGACATGACACGTGTCAAAGCATACGCCAAGCTTGTCTGACAACTCCACGCGGTCTATAATGGCCCGAAGTTCTTCAAACCTACCGCCCACTTCACTTCCCTTGCCTGCCATTGTTTCAAGGAGCACCGTTGTCGTTTGGTGCGGACTAAGCAGCTCGTTTAACTGCTTCGCTATCATTTCAATCCCTGCCTCTGTTCCCTGTCCCACGTGGCTGCCGGGATGGAAATTGTACATATTGCCCGGAGTATACTCCATCCTGCGCAAATCATCCTCCATAACTGTTTTGGCAAATTCCCGCGTATGCTCGTCGGCGCTGCAGGCATTCAGAGTATACGGAGCGTGAGCCAGTATAACCGAAACTCCGCTCTCGCGCGAAAGAGTCATAAACCGCGCCGCGTCCTCCTCATCAATCGCCTTGGCCTTACCGCCGCGCGGGTTTCTGGTAAAAAACTGAAACGTGTTCGCGCCTATTGACAGCGCCTCCTCAAGCATGTGAAGATAGCCTTTTGACGCGGACAGATGACAACCTATAACAAACATCTGCACACCTACTTCTTGTATTTTTTATTAAACATGTGAATGACTCCGCTGTAAAAGTTTGGCGTAACATTCTTAAAAAACTGCGTACTGTATACAAGCAGTGCAAAAATCGTAATAGCGCAGGCAAAACCTTCGATAAAAAGCCGGAATTGAATTGACAAAACGTCTCCAAAGAAGAACAGCGCCAAAACAAGCCCCCAAATCACGCACGTGGCAACTTTGCCGTGCCAGGACGAAAAAACGACAATCTTTCTGGAATAGAGAATCGCCCCGCCAAAAAGCATTAGAAGCTCTTTCACAAGAAAAATAACTATTACCCACATGCTGAGCATTCCCTTAAATTCCATGGCAATCAGTATTGAAAGCGTCATCAGCTTATCCGCAAGCGGGTCAAGTACCTTTCCGACATTGGAAATCATATTGAATTCGCGCGCTATAAATCCGTCCAGAATGTCCGTAACGCACGCGAGTATGAAGAGCATCGCAGATGCCATTGTGTACTCGTGCAAATACAGCATCACGACCGGCGTAATAAGTATGAGTCTGAAAACCGTAAGAATATTCGGAATTGTCAATGTCAGCCGCCTCCATTCAAAATTTCTCTTTATCTCTTTATGTTTTACATTTTACTACTTTGAAACGCAAAAGTAAATATCTTTGTTCTTTTTATTTATTTACTTTTGTCCGTTTTTGTGATATATTGTCTTTAGGATGTGATAGTGTGAATATTCGCATTGGACTATGTTCTCTCGGCTGCAAAGTAAATCAATACGAAACTGATACATACGCGGCGGCGTTTCGGCAAAAGGGCGCCACAGTGCTCCCCTTTGACGAGGCATGCGATGTGTATATCATAAACACCTGCACTGTTACGGCGCTGAGCGACCGAAAAAGCCGTCAGCTGCTTCGGCGTGCAAAATCGCTTAACCCAAGCGCGCTTGTAGTTGCCACCGGGTGCTATGCGCAAGTATCACCACAAGATGTAGAGGCGATGGAAGAGGTTGACCTAATCATCGGCACCAGCGGGCGCGACAAAATTGCAGAAACAGTTTTATCCGCTCTGGAGCACGGCGCGAAAAATACGGTCGGCGACATTTTTGAGCGCCGTGAATACGAGGAAATATCTACTGACGGGCAGGAAAGCCGTACCCGGGCATATATAAAAATACAAGACGGCTGCGATAATTACTGTTCGTATTGCATTGTCCCATACGCCCGTGGGCATGTGCGTTCGCGCCCTATCGAGAATATACTGGCGGAGGCTCATAAGCTCGCTCAAAACGGGTTTCGCGAAATCGTGCTTGCGGGGATAAGCGTAGCCTCTTACGGCAAGGACCTAATTGCAATTTCGCTTATTGACGTTATTGAAGCAGTGTGTTCGGTAAGAGGCATAGAACGCGTGCGGCTCAGCTCCATAGACCCGCGCGCGTTTACCGGCAGCTTCATTACCCGCCTGGCCGCGCAGGAAAAGGTGTGCCGGCATTTCCACATTTCACTGCAAAGCGGATGCGACAGTGTGCTTAAGCGCATGAACAGGAGATATACCGCGTCGGAATATCTAAATGTTCTCGCCGCATTGCGTGATACGATGGACGGGGTTATGATTACAACAGATATTATCTGCGGCTTCCCGGGAGAAACTGAGGCTGAGTTCGCACAAACACTTGAATTTGTAAAAAAAGCCTGTTTCTTAAAGGCCCACGTTTTTCCCTACTCAGAGCGCCAGGGGACAGCAGCTGCAAAAATGGAACAGCTGCAGCGGGGAGTTCGGACAGAACGCGCAAGAATTCTTTCCGAAGTATGCGAGGCGCTTCGCGCCGAGACCGAACGCGCCGCCGTAGGCCGCACGGAAAAGGTACTGTTTGAGGATGGCGGCGAGGGTTTAAGCGGCAGCTACCTGCGTATCCTTGTTCCTTCCGCCTCAGAACTCTCCGGAGAAATACGGACGGTCAAAATTACAAAATATATAAACTCCCGCCTAATGGGAGAATTAATATAAGGGAGGCCTTGCTGTGGAAAAGCACATTTACAAGTATCTTCTTTTCGACCTTGCTTTTTTCCTTCTCATCACATTCAAGTCTTTTTCGCGTGTCCTGTATGACTATTTGTTTGGGCGTGGAACTTTTGCATTCAAATGGGTTTCAAACGCGACTTCAGCGGTAGTCTATGTCGGATTGGGCGTTCTGCTCGGATATCTTTTGATAACTAAGAAAAAATCTGTCGGAGCTCTTCTTACAGAATTTATCGTAGTAGGTATCCCGGCGCTCTATTTTTCGGGAGCGATACTCTTCAAGGGGACTATCTTTCTCCCACAATGGCTTCATCTCCATTATGCGGACTATTCCCGCCCCGCTGCGATACTGTTGGGTGTTGTCCTGGCGTCGTTTTTGTACGGACGAAAGACTCTTCGCGAATAAACAAAAGCTAAAGGACTTGTTTTTATGAACACAGATCTTACTTCCGGCAGCAGTAAAATCGCTCTTGTAACTTTTACTCTGCCTATACTTGCAAGTACTATCATTCAAAAACTGTACCAAATTGCAGACAGCGTAATTGTAGGGAAATTCGCCGGTGAAAAAGCTCTTGCCGCAGTGGGCGCGAGCTATCCGATAACGCTCATCTTCATGTCTATCGCCTTTGGCAGCCAGCTCGGCTGCTCCGTTGTAATAAGCCGCTTTTTCGGAGCGCGGGATTTTTGCAGCGTAAAGAACCACATTCTCACAACCTTGATTGCGGGTTCTGCTCTTGCTGTGCCGCTTACACTTTTTGGCGTTTTGGGCAGTCCGCTTTTGATGAGTCTTATAAACACGCCGCACGATATCTTTCCTGACGGTGACCTATACCTAAAGATTTACACCGGCGGCTTCGTGTTTTTATATTTATACAATTTGGCGACAGGGATATTTAACAGCTTGGGAGACAGCAGGACTCCGCTCGTGCTTCTTGTTTCCTCCTCTGTGTGCAATGTTGTGCTTGATATCTTTTTCGTAATAAACCTCAAAATGACTGTGGCCGGAGTGGCCTGGGCAACATTTATTGCCCAGGGCGCCGCGTGTATTGCCGCACTCCTTATTCTCTCTTCAAGGATAAGGCGGCTGCCAATAACAAAACCGACAAAAGCGTTCAGTTTTGCCGCACTCTCCAGAATTGCAAAAATATCTTTGCCAAGCATATTTCAGCAAAGCTTTGTTTCCGCAGGAAACATGTTTATACAAAGCATAGTAAACACTTACGGCTATAGTGTGATTGCCGGCTACAGCGCCGCAATCAAGCTCAATAGCTTTGTGACAGCGAGCGGCTTGGCTTTGGGAAGCGGCATGTCAAGCTTCACCGCGCAAAACATCGGCGCAAAGAGAGTACAAAGAGCCTCGCAGGGGTTTCGGTTTGGGCTGTTGCTCGCACTTCCTCTCGCCGCCGCATTTTTTTGCGCGTACTATTTTTTCGGCGATGTCTTTCTTTCGTTTTTTATGAATGATGCCGCATCGCTTACTGCGAAAACTGCCGGAGAAACTTTTTTAAGGACGGTATCTCCGTTTTATGGGTTTGTCTGTATAAAACTCGTTTGCGACGGTTTCTTACGCGGTTGTGAAAGAATGAAATATTTTATGGCGTCTACTTTTACCGACCTTTGTCTGAGAGTCCTGCTTGCCTTCGTTCTTTCCCCGCTTTTTCGCGAGACGGGCATCTGGTTTGCATGGCCTATAAGCTGGATTATTTCCACCTGCATGTCATATCTTTTCTGTATCAAAACAAAGAAAAGGAACGCCGCTTAGCGCTCCTTAAACTATACACAGCATCCCGGCTGCGTTTGCGCCGAGGATGCTTTCTTTTTCAAGCGACGCTGCCATTAAAATTTTTATCGTTTCATCGGCGCGGCCCCACGTCCAGTCTGCCGCAAATAGTATCTTGTTCGCTCCGTGCGCGCGTACAATCCTCACAAACTGTTCCTCTCCCATGCACTTGTCCAGAGAAAACGGCATGTCAAACCAACAGAGAAAATCTACTATCACCTGTATTCACCCATATTACTCAAAATACGGTTAATACAATTCAGATATGCTCTGACGCTCGCCTCAATAATATCTGTTGAAATTCCTATGCCTTTTACATGCTTAGTCGCATATTGAGTCGTAACACTGACGCTGCCGAGCGCATCCTGCCCTTGTGTCACGCCGCGAAGAGAATAGTCTATAATATGAAGCTCTAATCCGCAAATACGTGAAATAGCCTTAAAAGCAGCGTCAACCGGTCCGTCTCCAACCGCGGCCTCTGTTGTCGATACTCCGTCGCGTTCAAGCTCTATTGTCGCAGTGGAAATCATATTGTTGCCCGATGCGAACTGGAAAGATATGAGAGAATATATCTCCGGGACAACGGAAGTTTTCTCGCCTAATATTGCTTCAATATCGTCATCGTGTATTTCCTTTTTCTTATCGGCAAGCTTTTTGAATTTTTCAAACGCAACGTCAAGTTCGTCAGTGTCAAGGTCATAGCCAAGCGCCTGAGCGTTCTGCTCAAACGCATGTCTGCCCGACAGCTTTCCGAGCGCGATTATATTTTGCGAACGCCCTATAGAAGACGGCTCCATTATTTCATAAGTGGTTGGCTCTGCAAGCACACCATGCTGATGTATTCCGCTCTCGTGAGCAAACGCGTTCTTTCCCACAATAGGCTTAGTTGGAGCCACCTCCATACCCGATATAACGGAAATGAGTTTGCTGGTGCGCATAATCTGCGTAGTATCCAAATTATAGCGTACATCATAATAATCATTTCTTGTGCGCAAAGCCATTACGACCTCTTCAAGCGCGCAGTTTCCCGCCCGCTCTCCGAGTCCGTTTATCGCCACTTCCGCCTGGACCGCTCCCGCTTTTATCGCCGCAAGTGTGTTGGCCACGGCTTGCCCGAGGTCATTATGGCAATGAACCGCAAGCTCCGCCTTGTCTATGTCAGGTACATTTGCGCGAATATCCTCTATCAGCTTTGCGAATTCAAAAGGCTGAATATATCCCACGGTATCGGGAATATTTATAGTTGTAGCTCCGGCCTTTATTGCGGTGTCTACCACACGGTATATAAACTCGGGCGCCGTGCGCGTTGCGTCCTCAAGTGAGAACTGCACATCGCTCATGTAATGTTTTGCATAACGAACCATTTTATCCACCTGTTCTACGCACTGCTCACGAGTGATTTTCAGTTTGTGCTTAAGGTGAATATCGCTCGTAGCCAAAACAAGATGAAGCCTCGGCGAAACAGCGCGCTGGAGCGCCCGAAACGCCGTATCTATATCAACCTCGCGGCATCGGCACAGACTTGCCACAACTGCATCGTGGATATGCTCCGACACAGCATGAATAGCGTTAAAATCACCCTTGGAGGTAATCGCAAAACCGGCTTCTATTATATCAACCCCGAGCTTTTCGAGCTGCTTTGCAATTTGTACTTTTTCATGAAGATTAAAATTAACCCCCGCTGTCTGTTCACCGTCGCGAAGCGTCGTATCAAAGAGTTTTATCTGTCTTGACATTTTGTTTCCCCCTTTCAAATACTCTTTGAACTTAATTTTACATCATCTGTCCGATTTATTCAACAAAAATTTTTTCTTATAATAGTTTTATAAATTTAATAGTGCAAGGAGCGGACTTTTAATATGGAAATTGAAAACACAAAACGCGGAATCTTTTGGGGCGGTGCACTCGGCAGCGCCGTAGGCCTTTCAGGATTGGGCGCACCGGAGCTTGGCGCGATTTCACATCTTTTCGGAGCCTTCGGGATGTTTGTCGGAATGATGACCGGCGGTATGATTGGTCTAATGACAGACATTGAGGAATCCTCCTCCAAAGAAGAAAGCATCTCATCTGCGAAATGAGATGCTTTTTTTGAATATCTCTTAGCTCCCCGTCTGCCGATGACGATTAAACATAATTCATCTTGATATTTTGACTTCCATCTGTTACAATTAACACGAGGTGAGAAATTTGGAGGAAAAGAAAGGTATTTTTTCAAAGCTTGATATAATGCTTTTGATATGCGTAGCGCTATCGTGCGCTGCCGGTCTTTTTGTTATAAACAGCGCGGCGGCCAGCTATTCCAATCATTCGCGCTTCGTTAGCGTCCAGCTTCTTGCCATCGGTCTCGGAGCCGTTGTTATGACGGCGCTCACGCTTATCAACTATAACTTTTTGTACAAGCTCCGTTACCCTATACTCCTTGCTGCGCTTGCCATGCTCGGTGCGGTGCTTGTTATGGGTTTTGGCTATGAGGAAAGCGGCACTCGCGGATGGATAGACCTCGGCTTCGTAAACATCCAACCGTCCGAGCTTGCAAAGGTCTGTTTCATAATAACGCTTGCCGCACATATTTCAAAAGTACAAGAAGACATTAACGCTCCTCGCAATGTACTTATGCTCCTCATACACATGCTGTTATATATTGTGCCAATCATTCTCCAGCCCGACTTCGGAACGGCTTTGGTTTTTGTCATAATTTTTTTCGTTATGCTTTTTCTCGCACACATCAGTTACAAATACATTGCCGCCGCTATTGGCGCAATCACGTTGCTTGGCGCGTTTTCATGGTTGTTTGTCCTGAAAGAGTATCAGCGCAACAGAATCATATCTTTCCTCAATCCTGAAAATGACCCGCTCGGAAGCGGTTACCATGTTATACAATCTAAAATCGCTATCGGTTCCGGACAGCTTTTCGGCAAAGGTTACATGCAGGGGTCGCAAACTCAGCTTGGCTACTTGCCCGAAAAACAAACTGATTTCATTTTCGGAGTCATCGGTGAGGAACTTGGTCTTATCGGCGCATGCATCACAACAGCGCTTTTACTGACAATAATTTTTCGCTGTTTTCAAGTCGCTAATTCCGCAAAAGACTCTTTCGGCGAAATGCTTGCCAGCGGCGTAGGTGCGCTGCTTCTCTTTCACACTATTGAAAATATCGGCATGTGCCTGGGACTTTTGCCGGTAACCGGAATTCCGCTTCCGTTTTTCAGCTACGGAGGCAGTAGCATATTAAGCTGTCTTGCGGCTATAGGAATTGTCGAAAGCGTTAAGCTTCACAGCCAAAAATCCTCATTTTAACAATTCCGACAGCGCCTGTGAAAATGCTTTATCGTCGGCGGCAGTCCGCTTTTTCGGTCGTTTAAGCCACACTTTGCGAGCGCGCAGCTTGCGAGCCTCTTCCCGCGCCGTAAGGAGCGGCAGTATATTTTCATCCGTATAAATCATACCATTTTGATTCAGCACGCGTGCGCCGCGCACGAGGCACATCCCGGCAAGCGCGTAGTCTTGAGTAATCGCCACATCTCCCTCACTGAGCATGTTTAAGAGCGTAAAATCCGTGCTGTCGCTGCCTTTTGACACAGTGACGGTCTTTGCCCCTTCGCGGTTTATAATGTGCGAAGTGTCACATATTATTATACATTCGGCTCCGACCTTTGCAGCAAGCGCAGCGGCAATGTCCACCACCGGACAGCCATCCGCATCTATAAAAACTTTCATAATCGTTTACCTGTCCAATTCAATAAGTGCAGCTGTCTGTTCTAACAGCTGCACTTATTGCTATCTTCCGATACTGTAGTATTCTATACCGGCGTTTTTCATTTCACTCAATGTATAGATATTGCGGCCGTCGTAAAGGAGCGGCGTTCTCATTTTCTGTTTGTACGTCTCCGGCAAAATATGTTTAATCTCATTCCACTCTGTAAATATAAAGCAGACATTTGCGCCGCTCAAAGCTTCCTCGGGAGAAGATACATAATTCATGAAGCCTTTGGAAATTGCGCCTTCGGGGAACTGCTTTTTGAAATTATCCGTTCCCACGGGGTCATAAGCATAAATCTCGGCGCCCTTATCGAGCAGAAGCCGTACATTGTCAATCGACGGCGCTTCACGCAAGTCGTCTGTCCCCGGTTTGAAAGTGAGTCCGAGAACGGCAACTTTAAGCCCTGAAAATGTAATCAAACGATTTGACGCCTTCCGGAACAGTACGGTTTTCTGCTCATTATTAACGTCAACCGCCGCTTCGACTGTGCGTAAAGTGTATCCGTTTTGCTTTGCAAGAAATCTAAGCGCTTTCGTATCCTTTGGAAAACAGCTTCCGCCGTAGCCAATACCGGCGCCAAGGAAATTTGCGCCTATACGCGCGTCATAGCTCATGCCCTTGGCAACGTCCTGAATATCGGCCCCCACAAGCTCACAAAGGTTTGCAATATCGTTCATATACGAAATCTTCAGAGCCAGAAAATCGTTTGCCGCATACTTTATCATCTCTGCACTCCTGCGCTTAACCGAAACTATCGGCAGCCCAAACGGCTCGTATATTTCGCGCAGAAGCTGTTCGGCGCTATCCGATTCGGTGCCGATGACGATACGCGCGGCTTGAAGCGTGTCTCGCACAGCGGTACCCTGAGCAAGAAATTCCGGGTTAGAGGCAACTTCTACAGTTACATCATTTATAAGAAAATCAGAAATGAACTGTTCCACCTTATCATTCGTTCCCACGGGAACTGTTGACTTGACCACCACCAGACAGTCGTGAACAACACTCTCTGCAATCTGCCGCGCAACTGTCGCTATATACGATAAATTCGCGCTCCCGTCAGGCTGTTCCGGAGTACCCACGCCTATGAAAATCGCGTCCGCTTCGGCATATGCCACTTTGAAACCGGTTGTGTAATCCAATCTGCCCGCAGCATAGTTCTTACGCATGAGTTCTTCGAGATCCTGCTCGTAAATAGGCGACACTCCGGATTTCATAAGCTTTACTTTTTCTTCATCAACGTCAACACAAGTTACGCTATGTCCCTTCTCCGCAAAGCACACGCCTGCTACAAGTCCGACATAGCCGGTTCCCGCGACTGCAATTTTCTTCATGATGAAACCTCTTTTCGTTTTGATACAGACAGTTTACCACGAAGAAACAAATATGTCAAGTCAACGAATCACATACTTATTGTCTTTGTCAATCGGTGCAGTCCTGGATTTTGCCACATAGAACTCATACATCAAAGAGAGTATATCCCATGTCTCTTTATCCGTAACACCGGTGGCGTCAAGCTCCGCAAGCGTTTGAATTTTCATTATTGCCTGTGCCGTTTCAGTGCCGTATATTCCATTTTGAATCACGCTGTCAATATTGGAAAAAACATCGGAAAGTGCGGATACCATTGCCTGTACGATGCTGACCGTCGCTCCCACGTCTCCTATGCTGAGTTCAAACGATGGCGATGGAAATATATCGACCTTCCGCGGTGCTCCGTAATATTTCTCCACTTCTCTGTATACTTCCATCATTTTGTCCCATGTTGCCTTATCTATTTCCCCGTTCACCGGCATTCCGAATTCTTTTTGAAATGCCGCAACCGCCGCTTGTGTCTGCTCCCCGTAAACTCCGTCCGGAATCACCGGCGGAACAGACGGATACATGTACGAAATACGGCGCAAATAGATTTGTGCGTTTTTTACCGGCTGATTTACTTTAAGCATTGTCAATATCTCCAATCTTCAGCGTTTCTCCTCCCCATTGGTTGGAAAGGACGTTTGACATGGCAAGAATATCGCGGTACGCATTTGTTATCGCGTCCCATGTAATTTCGTCAACCTTGCCGTTAACGGGCAAGTCAAAGAGCTTTTGAAACTCACTTACAGCGTTCTGCGTGCGTCTTCCGTACAGTCCCATTACCGCAACTCTCGGTATTCGCTTGTATTCTCTTCCAACTACGTTAAGGTATTTTTGAAGTTCTCTGACATCCTCTCCGGTGCTGCCTTCCTGCAGCACCTCCCCGCCCCATGGCCGCGTTACGGTCTGGAAGTTTTCCCTTGTGGCGGCGTTTGCCATACGTATGCCTTCAAAAGCGCCGTACAATGCGTTCCAAGTGGCATCGTTTACAACGCCCGTTTCCGGCAGTCCGAAAACACGCTGCGCCGCTTTGACAGATATAAGCATCGAATTGCCGAACGTCCCGTCTATCATTACCGGAGGTACGCTTGAATAATACATACTTATCACGTTCAATAGGTACTGCGTAACAATGACCTTCTCACCTTCATCGCCAAACTTTATGGCATCGGGATATTGCAGGCTCACACCCAAGAGCTTCTGTCCTTCGCTGTTCAATTCAGCAAGGCGCATTATTCCTGTGTACATGGCAACCATTTTATACCATGTCGCTTCACCCACTATTCCGTCCGGAGTAAGATTAAATATCTGCTGAAACGCTTTTACCGCATTCTCTGTATTGCTTCCAAAGATTCCGTCAACAGGTGAAACTTTGGGAATTGCCGGGTAGTCTTGCGCAATCCGGTTTAGCTCTGTTTGTATCACTTTGACAAGATTGCCCGTACTCCCGCGCGATATAAGATAACCGGGATACGAACGGCGCAGCGAACGGACGGGAACGTCTGACACTATTTCAATATTGTCCCCGTAATAGTAGCGTAAAATCTCAATTGAGTTGTATCCCTGTTTTGCAAGCTCCTGGCTGCCCCATTGCGACAGTCCATTGCAAGTGGTCGTAGTTCCGTTGCAGTATTTTGCGGCAAGCGGCTCAATATTTCCTATGCGCCGAATATAGGAGTTGAACATGCTATCTACAAGTGTGGAGATGTTTTCAAAAATATTTCTGCCGTATATAAATTTTTGGTCTACTGCGGTAGAATTCGTTATATCAAAATCGTACCCACGGCTCGGGTAAAATTCGGTGTAAACACGATTTAACGCGTAAGATATCTGTGCATAGATATTTGCACGCAGGGCGCTCTGCTCCCACGTCGGATAAACCTCGCTGGAGGCGACGTTTTTTATGTAATCTACAAATGCGACTGTTACATTTGCCGCAGCAACCGTTGGTGCAGCAAGATGTACCGTTATGTATTCGGGAATGTACGGAGTTGTTGTAATCATTTGCGTTCTCCTATCCTAAAGATTTTGTGCTGTAATATCTATATTTTCAACCTTGTAATTAGGGTCTTTGTCAATATCGACTGGTATCAGTTCACAATTTTGAATGCTTGTTTCGTTAGCAAAAATCTGCACATTATGTACGACCATCGTTAAAAAGTCCTGGTGGTTGACCTCAACATCACATAATGCAAACGCATCTTCACCGCTGCCGGGCGTCTGCGAATCCGACATGGGCGGCGTCTCTACTGTCGCTATGCTCGTATGTCCGCTGGAGTTTGTTACGCGGAAAGCCAAAAGAACTTTTCCCTTCCCCTTTCCTCTTGTAATCGCCACTGCCGCATTCGGAACCGGAATCCTTGCGGATGAAGTGTATACCTGTACAATTACGTATCCTTCACTCATATTTTTTCACCTCACATTATATTTATTCCGTTTTTCGGAAAATATATCATTGACAAGAGGTTTTCTGAATGATATATTTCTTATGAGGACTATGGACAGAATTTATTGAAGGAGGAAATGAGCATGGATTTGAAAGGTTCCAAAACAGAGGCTAATCTCAAAACTGCATTTTCCGGCGAGTCTGAGGCGCGCAATAAGTATACCTTTTTCGCTTCAAAGGCGAAGAAGGACGGTTATGAACAAATTGCCGCTATCTTTACCGAAACGGCCAACAATGAAAAAGAACACGCAAAAATCTGGTTTAAGCTGCTCGGAGGCATCGGAGACACATCCGAGAATCTGCTTTCCGCAGCAGAGGGCGAGCACTACGAATGGACCGACATGTACGCCAAATTTGCAAAAGAAGCTAAAGAGGAAGGCTTTGACCATATCGCTTTTCTTTTTGAAAGCGTTGCAGCGATTGAAAAACACCATGAGGAAAGATACCGCAAACTCCTTGCAAATGTTAAAGACGGTCTTGTTTTTTCCAAAGAAGGAGACACAATTTGGATTTGTGCAAACTGTGGCCACGTTGTAATCGGCAAAAAGGCTCCCGATCTTTGTCCTGTTTGCAGCCATCCGCAGGCGTATTTCCAAATGATGGCTGAAAATTACTAATCACCACAAAACCCTTTTCAAATACAAATACCGAAAAGCTACATTGTGTTGCGCCGCAATTAGAAACATCAAGAGCAGCGAACTGCCGTTTTGGGGTATGCTTTGATGAATACTCAATAGCATTTGTTTTTTAACTCAAAAAGCCATTCTAACAATAGGAGTAAACTTCTTGTTAGAATGGCTTTTATTGGCGGTAATATAACTGTCTTATTTCTTTTTTCTCATATAATCTTCTATCTCGCCTTTCCATGCATCCGATATGGGCATATCTTCCCTCATGCACGCGACCGTTTCCGATACTGCGTCGAAATTCTTTCTTGTGCCAACGCTGTCGGCACAGTAGGTAACGGCTCTGTCCTCTGAGATGCCGAAATTCCTTGCTGTTTCCACTGCGTCAATATTTGCGCCGAGGAATAAAAACTCCCAGCCGTACTTTTCCTTTTGCCGTTCAATCATTGCCTTAACCGTTTTGCTGTCATAGCGGCGGCTGGCGTTTTCCATACCGTCGGTTGTAATAACAAACATGGTATGCGCCGGAACATCCTCCGCACGTGCGTACTTATGAATGTTTCCGATATGATTTATTGCGCCGCCGATTGCGTCCAAAAGCGCCGTGTAGCCTCGCACTGTATAGTCCTTGTCTGTCATGCGTTTAATTTTTGACAGTTTTACTCTGTCATGCAGCACCACGCTTACATCGTCAAAGAGGACCGTTGAAACAAAGCATTCGCCCTCCTGCTTTTTCTGCTTTTCGATTAACGAATTAAAGCCGCCTATCGTATCTGCCTCCAGCCCGCTCATGCTGCCGCTTCTGTCCAAAATAAATACCAATTCCGTTACGTTGTTTTTCATAAATAAAAACCTCTCTTTCATTTGATGATTTGATTATACCATCATAAAAGAGAGGCTCGGTCGCTTTTTAGGCGACAAATGTTCAGCTGTTTTTTCACGTACACTTTCGGATTAATTGTTTTTAAAAAAATAAATTCCGAAACAGATTAAACAGAGTACAATACAGATAATATTTATTACAAAGCATACCGAAATTGCTTTTGACTTAAAATTAATTTCTGCCGCAGTTTTTTTTATTTTACAACAATATAATAATGCAATAATCGGTATAAGCGGTATACCGTATCCCATGATTACAGATAAGCATGTCCACACAATCAATGTGTTTTTCCTCACTTTTACCCGATTAACTTTTGTTTCTTCCTGCTTTCTTCTTTCCTCCGTTATTTTTTTCTCTTTTTCTTTCTCGAATTGCAAAAGCCTATTCTCTCTGTTAGTTTTGAGTTGCTCGGCTTCTTTTATCTCAGTGCTTAAATCCATACCGCAAGCAGCTTGTATTTTACGAAGCACTTCCGGATTTTCATAAACATATAAAAAGGCGGTATCCTTAGAAATATCAAACCATATATTGTAACAGTGATTTTTGAGATTTGTCAAAAAACCACCATTTTCCTTATCATAATATATTGGTGCACCGTTATATTTTCCATAGAATTCCGAAATACAAATCGGCTCAGATATCGGCGGTGTTTTTCTATAAGTAATAGAATGAAAAAGCCAACCGCCGCAATCCCACGAATCCCAAAAATTTGTACTGTCTCGTTTCCGCCATCCACTGCCTGTTGTAAAACAAAGCACATCCTCTTTGTCTTCAAAAACAAAATAAAACGTATCATTGTCAAACAGGAATATTTTTTTTTGCGCTTTCTAATTTGTTCATATCCGGTTCCGGAATTGTGTTTCTCTTTGTTTGCACATAATCTCCGTAATCAAAGTTTTTATCTTTCATTTTAGCCCCCTATTTCAGCAAGCACAAAATTTTTGTACTCAAGCCTTTTAACATCGGGATATTCTATCAGAAATTTGCGCTCGATTTCATACGGCTCAGGCTCGCCCAAAAATGCGGATATTTCTTGCAGAAGCCTTTTGATCTTATCCTCAAAATCGCTTGAATTGTCTATAATCCGCAAATGCGGATGCCCCGTCCACGCCGCAATCAGCTTATCGTCCATTGCCGCCGCTTCTTCTATGGTTTCGGTTCGGGCTTGATTATTTGCAAGCGTGTAGAATTTTTCAGCGCCCTTGGCGGCGGTCACCAAATGGAATACCGCGTCATAATTATCCCGCAGCTGCGTTTCGTTTAAACTCAATTCATTAAGCAGCCTGCCAAACTCCGCATCGGTCATATACGCTCTGTTGTCAATGGCGCCCCTGTCGCACACAATCAGTACCTTATCGGCGTTAAACAAATTTTGCGCCGCCATGTAAAACACCTTTTCCTTTTCAAGCTGCAGCTTCATCTGACAAAGCTGATAATCCAAATTGCTTTTGAGCGTCCACGGTGCAGCTCCGCCGCCTATAAGCTCGGTTGCTGTTTCCGGCACGAATAACACGCTGTAGCCCAATTTTTCAAAGCATTCCTGTATGCGGCTCATTGCGGTGGTTTTTCCTGCGCACGGTCCGCCCGTAATGACGATTTTTGTGATTTGCTTTTCACACTTTTCTAAAGGCAGGTCAAGAATTTGCTCAATCGGAACGCCAAAGACTGCCGATATTTTTTTCAGCATTTCCACATGCGGCTTCGCCTTACCGTTTTCCCATTTTGACACCGCCTTGTCGGACACGCCAAGCGCAGCGCCAAACTCCGCTTGCGTTAATTCCTGTTCATTTCTCAAATTTAATATGTATTCTCCGAATTTAAAATCGTTCATTTTCTTTCCCTCCTTCACTTGCATTTTACCGCAATTCAGCTTATCTTTCAATATGTCACAGTAGAATATCGGTAGAGATTATTTAATTATTTCCAATTCCTGTTTATATACTTTCTTATCCAGTCGTCATCACGATAGTCACCGTATTCACTCATTTGACAGCCGTGGCACAAATCGGTTGCCATCTCCGATATTACATCGAAAAGCTCCAGATTTGTTTTCCACTTACTTTCAATATTATTATATCCTACCAAAGCGCCTAAAATATTGCCGGCAACAGTTCCCGTGGAATCGCTGTCGCCGCTGTGATTAACGGCTGCTATTATTCCTTTTGAAAAATCATTTTGATATTTCAAGCTGCAATATATTGCAATCGCCAAGGTTTCCTCCGCAACCCACCCGGCGCCGAGCTTTGTAATATTATTTATATCCGTATCGGTATTTTCCGATAGCTCAACAGCCATATTGACAATGTTTTTTAATTCGTCAATATGCTTGTCTGTTTTGAAAACATCAGCTACCGTTTCAATCGCCTCTGTAACTATTTCCTTTAAAACCTTTTTCTCCTCAGAAAAAACAATTCGATTAATAATATGCACCAACACCGAAGAAGTCATATAGCCTAAAGAATGTCCGTGAGTAATGGCGGAAATCCTTGCCGCCTCATAATCCAGTGCCTTTATATCAGAACCATACCTGTTCCACAATCCCAGCGGAGCAACTCTCATAACGCCGCCGCAGCCCTTACTGTCGTTAATAGGTTCGGCAATATAATCCGAACAAGGATTATCCTTTTGCTCCCGCAGCGAGGAAAGACAGGTATTTCCGGGAGCGCGGCTGCTGTGAAGCTCCGGCACATCTAAAAGCCACGAAATCCTGCCGTATCTATACTTTGGCTGTTTTTCAATACTTTGCAGATAATCTTCTTTCTGTGTAATAAGCCAATCTTGATACGAGTTTGGCATATACATATAAGGTGCACCACCGATTCCCCGCATACAACCTCTTGTCTCTCCGAATAAAATACCATTGGCAGTAAAAAGCGCCATTTGTGTATCGTCCGAAATCAGCGCTTTTTTACTCTTATAATCAAGCTGATATTCTGTTATGCCAGCTTTTCCGTATTTATTTAAAATTTCATCTATAAACAAAAACTCGACGGCATATCCAAGAGCATCACCTGCAGCACCGCCAATCATAGAGCCTTTGATTTTATCGAGATTTTTTTCTTTTTCTGCAATCCTTTTTAAAGCCGCCTGTCTTGCTTTTTCAATTTCTTCTCTGAAAAAATTATCACCGCCGAAATTACGATAAAATTCTTTGAAATTATACTGCCTCTCCGAAGGATCTAACACGGCAAAATCTATTCTTCTGAACAGACTGTTTTCTCTTAATCCGTCTATCTCTATTTCTTTTAATGCTTTATAAAATAAATCCGAAACCAATTTTGCATCGTTTCCGAATGCTCCGCAGCCAAACGCTCCCAAAACTAAAAATTTATACCCTAATACGGCGGCGCATCTGAGCATACCTAAAATTCTGTTGTAAAAGAGCGTCTGGTAGTCATCATTTGTTAAACCTTCAAGCCAATACTTAATCATCGGCGCCGCGCAGGTCATGACTGCAACAACTGCACTTTCATCAAGCAATTCGTTGTTTTCGTCTTTAATAATTTCGACTTTGGGCGTAATTATTATTGCGTCGGAGCCCATAGGTGTATTAAGTGATTTGTTATATTGATAGTATTTCTCGGCTTCCTTGCTTTCTAACGACAGCAAAAGTGAGCTTTTGCGGCACAAATCCTCCTCCTGCGCTTTAGCCCCTCTGCGGACTCCGCCTCCCGGATTTACGGGATTTGCAAAGTTTAACACCAAAACCTCTTTTTTCTCTTGTTTATCCATCTTATCAAACAAAAAAATGCCGTTTTGATAAACCTTTCGGGCCATGCTAAAGGAGTCGATGTTTTCGCAGTTATGCCCGCATCTACCTATAACAAACGCCTTTTGCTGGAATTTATGGGATTTCATTTTGTTTATTTCATCCGGCAAAAACACCGTCGCATTTTCCATATCCTCCAAAGAGAGTTTCATATCAATTGTTTTACCGTCCTTGACATATACACCCTTTTTGCATATTTCAAGCGTATTCTCAAGTATTTTAATTTCCTTATTCACATATTGCATAGTAAAACCCCTATCTGTTTTATATTATTACAATCTTTCTTGCAGAAGTCTAACCGCCTCATTATACTTTTCAAGCCGTCTTTTCGCTTTTTCATCTACCGTTTCTAAGCGTGCTGTATCGCTGTTATGTACAAGGTCTGCTAATTTCACCTTTCTTGCAATCTCATTTTTCTTTATTTCCCGAATATATTCAAGATAAGGAACATTTTCTCTGTGCGTCAATAATTTCAATGCGTCCGTAACCTCCGACGGTATTCCCATATCCGAAAACATTTCAATAGTAATATCCGTATCTTCTGCCACATCATGTAGCAGTGCTGCTACGGTTGACAGCTCATCATCCATTTGCTCGGCAAGGTGAAACGGATGGAACACATACGACATTCCGCCCTTGTCAAGCTGCTCTTTGTGCGCATTAAAGCATATTTTCATTGCTTTTTTAGTTAATGCAGTGTAAATCATGTTGCTTCCTCCTTGTATTTTTTATACGCCTAACAACTGTTGTTCAAAAGCAAACAGTGTTTCATTTATCTCAAAAATATCGTAGCTTGCATTTCTGATGAAATATTCGATAATAACATCAAATTTACTGCACTCGGAAAATGCAAATCCCGCGCGGGCGAGCAAATCCTTCGCCTCGTCCATATTAAGCCGCAAACTTATTGCAAGGGCAATAACCGTTATCTTTTTCGGCGTGTAGTCCTTCTTCCTAATTTTTGAAAACAGCTTTCTGTCAATATTCGCTCTTTTATAAACCTCAACGTCCGTCATGCCCTTTTCATCAATTAAGCGCAGCAGCATTTCGGAAAAGGTTTCAGTCTTGCGGTTTATAAGGCTCTCTAAGCTTCGCTTTGGCGGATATGGCGAAGCTACAGAGAAATCCGGCATCGCTTTATCAGACGTTTCGCCGAGCCAAACCGATTGATTTGCAGCATTTCGCCTTGTATCGGGCTTTATAAGCTTTTCGTCTATAAAGCTTTGCACTCTTTTAAACAGCTTTTCGCTTATCTCAAATGCCTTGTTGTCGTAAACCACAAGGTATATTTCCATTTCGTTGTCGGATAAAAAATCCTTTATCGCCCTTGTAGCAATTTTTAAAGCCTCTGCTTTGGGATAGCCGTATATGCCGGAGGAAATAAGGGGAAAGGCAATCGAGTAAAGCCCTTTACGTTTTGCAAGCGCAAGAGAATTTTTATAGCATGAATAAAGCTGCTGCTCCTCAATGCTCGGATTTTCGCCATATACAGGCCCTACGGTATGTATAATATATTTTGCAGAAAGATTATATCCCTTTGTAATGACAGCGCCGCCCACCTCGCAAAACCCGATTTTATCGCACTCCTCCTGTAATTTTTCCGCTCCCGCCGCAGAAAAAATTGCGCCGCAAACCCCGCCGCCTGCTTTTAAGCGGCTGTTTGCGGCGTTCACTATAACATCAACCTCAAGCTTTGTTATATCGTTTCTTATAATATTAAACGGCATTTGATCTCATCCTTTTTTGCTTCATTATATCATTGAAATCAATAACAGACAAGTGACTTTTCTTCATTTCCTTGTATATGCTCTGCGGTTGTCAATGATGTGACCCAAAAAAAGTTTGAGCGTTTGCGATAAAGGTAAGTGTTATCGAAGTTTCAGCTTCTCGGAGTGGAGCGTAGCGGAGCAAAGAGAAGCTGAAACTTCGCGCCGCCGTGACAATCATATGACCCATATATAATCTTTGAGTTTGCTCAGCGGGCTTTCACCTTTGAATATCCGCATTGGTTTGTTGTTTGTCCAATGCAAATGTTTAGCCAGTTTTTCGTTAAACTCATCTATGTTCCTGAAGTGTTCGTATTCATAAAAATATCTCTGATCCATTCTG
This sequence comes from Clostridia bacterium, assembly GCA_030527235.1. Lineage (GTDB taxonomy): Bacteria > Bacillota > Clostridia > UMGS1883 > UMGS1883 > JAUNBL01. Next base: position 22,959 of record JAUNBL010000031.1, read on the forward strand.
TGACTTCGCTCTA
>JAUNBL010000032.1 GCA_030527235.1 Clostridia bacterium
GTGTAGGCGAAGGCTGCCGTATAGGCGATTTTGTGGAGCTTAAGAACGCAGTTATAGGGGATGGAACCAAGGTGAGCCATTTAACGTACTTGGGCGATGTAAAGGTGGGTAAAAAGGTTAACTTCGGCTGCGGCACAGTGACCGCGAATTACGATGGCAAAAAGAAATATACGAGCGTTATCGGCGACAACTGCTTTATAGGCTGCAATACGAACCTTATTTCTCCGGTGGTTTTGGAGGACGGCGCCTTTGTTGCGGCCGGTTCCACAATTACGGAAGACGTCCCCGGAGATACGCTCGCTATAGCTCGCAGCAGGCAGAGAATACTTAAAGAATGGTCCGACCCGAGAAAAGAAGAATAGGAGTGAGAGCCATGATATCGCATGGTAAAAACATTAAAATTTTTACTGCAAATTCAAACGTAAACCTTGCGCGGGAAATATCTCAAAACCTTGACCTTCCTGTGGGCGAGTCGCTTGTGGGTAAGTTTTCGGACGGAGAAATATTTGTAAACATTCAGGAAACTGTTCGCGGAAGCGATGTGTTTGTTGTGCAGTCCACATCGTATCCGGTAAACGACAACCTGATGGAACTTTTGATTATGATAGATGCGTTCCGCCGCGCTTCGGCGGGCAGAATCACGGCAGTCATACCGTATTTTGGGTACGCCAGGCAGGACAGGAAAGCCAAGGCGAGAGACCCAATCAGTGCGAAGCTTGTTGCCGACCTCATTGCGAGGGCGGGGGCGGACAGAGTGCTTACTATGGACCTGCATGCGCCGCAGATTCAAGGCTTTTTCGATATACCGGTGGACCATTTACTCGGTGTGCCGCTTCTTTCGCCCTATTATGCGCAGAAGTTTGAGAAAAGAGATGACATAGTTGTCGTTTCTCCGGACTTTGGCAGCGTAACTCGCGCCAGAAATTTTGCGCAGCGGCTTAATATCCCGATAGCGATTATAGATAAACGCCGACCGAAGCCCAATGTTTCAGAGGTTATGAATATTATCGGAGATATAAAAGGCAAGTCGGTTATCTTAGTGGACGATATGATAGATACTGCGGGTACGATTACGCACGGCGCGAAGGCGCTCATGGAGCGCGGTGCAAAAGAGGTTTACGCGTGCTGTACGCATCCGGTGCTTTCTGGCCCCGCCATCGAGAGGATTGAGGAGAGCCCGATAAAGGAACTGGTGGTTTTGAACACCATAGAGCTGCCGGAAGAAAAGAAGATAGACAAGATTAAAATACTTTCCGTTGCTCCGCTCTTTGCCGAGGCGATAGAAAGAATATACGAGGATATTTCGGTAAGCACATTGTTTATTTGAGGTTTGATATGTACTTAATTGCAGGACTTGGAAACATAGGACATGAATACGAAAACACGCGGCATAACGTGGGATTCAAGGCAGTAGATTATCTCGCTTGGAAGAAGGGTGTAAAGATAAACCGCCTCAAATTCCGAGGCGCGTACGCAAAGTGCGCCATAGCAGGCGAGCCATGCATTCTGCTTAAGCCGTACACGTATATGAACCTAAGCGGTGAGAGCGTACGCGAGGCTGTGGAATATTTTAGGATAGATGATGATAAAATTATAATAATATACGATGATTTCGAGTTGGACGTGGGACGTATCAGAATACGGCGCCATGGCAGCGCCGGTACGCACAACGGGATGAAATCCATAATATACCAGCTCGGAAGCGATGCATTTCCCCGTATCAGGTTTGGTGTGGGCAAGGTGACGCATGACTGCGTAGACCATGTGCTGGGGCGCTTCTCGGAAGAAGAGGCTAAGATGGTTACGGCAGCAATAAAAAACACGGATGACATCGTGGAATTTATAGTACGCGGCGAGATAGATGCCGCAATGTCAAAGTATAACGGGTTTGGGACTAAGGAGCAGTTATGAAACTTGACGAGTTGCTGCAGCCGTCGGCGGAATTTGAAAGCATTATTAAAGCGGTATCGGGTAATGAATTCCCGATAAATATTGTCGGAACAAGCGAATCTCAAAAGGCGCATCTTGTCGCTTCACTTATGTCGCAAGGCGGCAGAGGCGCGCTTGTGGTAACGGCTTCAGAATCATCGGCAATGCGCTTTGCAGCGGACCTGTCGTTTTTTACACAGGGCGCGTGTACGCTGATTCCGCCTGCGGAAACAACTGTATATAAGGTGGACGCCGCAGACCGCAGCAGTGAACATATACGTATGGCGGCGCTTAAAGATTTGGAGAAAAGCAATGCGGGAGTAGTGTCCCTGGAGTCTTTTCTCTGCTTTGTTATGCCGAAAAACGAATTCACCGAGTATGAGACGGTGTTTTCCGTGGGAGGCAAGGTCAATACCGAACAGCTTGCCGAAAAGCTTGTGGGCATGGGCTACACGCGTCTTGAAACAATAGATGCCGAAGGTCAGTTTGCTGTGCGCGGTGGCATTATAGATATTTATTCCCCCGGCGAAGAGCCTATCCGAATGGAGCTTTTTGATGACGAGATAGACTCAGTGAGAGTGTTTGATGTGCAAACCCAAATTTCAATCGCCAAAAAAAAATCTGCGCGCGTAATTCCGGCGCGGCTTACCGAATCCTTCAGCCGTGATAATATATTGAGCTACGTACCCGAAAACTGGTTTATCGTGTTTGACGAACCGGCTCGCATCAGTGAAGCCGCAAAGGCAGCGCAGTGGGAGATGGACGAGAGAATAAAGGCGCGTTTGGAGCAGAGCGATGAACAGGAAACGAAACAAGAGTATCTGAACTCTTATGCACGGCTACTGGCCAAAACAACGAAGCGTCCGCTAATCGGGCTTGCGGCGCTTTCGCGCGCATGTCCGGACTATCGAGCCAGGACGACGCTGTCAATGAGCGTGCATGTGCTGTCCTCTTATGGAGGTAACACGGAACTGCTGTATGGTGATTTACGCCGCTGGCGTGATTTGAGGTATAAGATTATTTTACTTTCCGGCAGCGTAGCGCGAGGCGCCAAGCTGACAGATACTCTGACTGAGCAGGGGTTTTCGGTGTCGAGTGAATTTACCCCGGAGCCGGGGGTGGTCTGTGTACTGAGGGGCAGTATAGACAAGGGTTTTGAGTACCCGCTTATCAAAACCGTTGTTATAAGCGACCGTGAAATATTTGCCGCTGAAAAGAAAAAGCGCCGCCGCCGCAGTGACAGTGCGGCTAAGATAAAGAGCGTGACCGACATTGAGGTTGGGGACTATGTAGTGCATAATGCGCATGGAATAGGACGTTATCTGGGAATAGTGCGGCTCGAAGTTAACGGCGTTTCAAAGGACTATCTCAAGATAGTTTATCGGGGCGATGATTTTCTCTATATACCGGTAAACCAGCTTGATTTAATAAACAAGTATGTCGGCGGAGGCGAAGGCAAAACACTGCGGCTTAACAAGCTTGGCGGTGCGGAATGGAGCGCGGCCAAGGCGCGGGTAAAAAAGAGTGTTGAGGATATGGCGCAGCGCCTTATAGAGCTTTATGCCGCGCGCAGTGCGGAAAGAGGAGTTGCGTTCAGCCCCGATACTCCGTGGCAGCGCCAGTTTGAAGATGCGTTTGAGTATGAGGAAACACCCGACCAGCTCCGAGCCACGGAGGAAGTTAAGGCGGATATGCTTTCGCAGCGTCCGATGGACAGACTGCTTTTGGGCGATGTGGGATTCGGCAAGACCGAGGTGGCAATGCGCGGCGCGTTCAAAGCAGTGACGGATGGCTATCAGGTAGCCTATTTGGTGCCGACTACTATTCTCGCTTCACAGCACTATAATAATTTTGTGCAGCGCATGCGCGATTTCCCGATAACGGTACGGATGCTTTCTCGCTTTTGTACGCAAAAAGAGCTCAGAGATACAAAAAGAATGCTTAAGAGCGGTGAGTGCGATATTGTCGTCGGTACGCATAAGCTGCTTTGGCCGTCAATAGAGTTCAAAAAGCTTGGTCTCCTGATAGTTGACGAGGAACAGCGCTTCGGAGTCGCACATAAAGAGAGGATAAAGGAACTCAAAAAAAATGTAGATGTGCTCACCCTCTCGGCGACTCCTATACCGCGCACACTGCACATGGCAATGATTGGAATCAGAGACATGAGCGTGCTCGAAAACCCGCCGGAGGACCGCTATCCGGTTCAAACGTACGTACTTGAATACAACCACGCCGTGATAAAAAACGCCATAGAGCGCGAGCTTGCCCGCGGCGGACAGGTGTATTATCTTTCAAACCGCGTACGTTCGATAGACCGCGTTGCGGTGCAGATACAGCAAATGGTCCCTGAGGCGAAAATCGGAGTGGGACACGGCAGAATGGGCGAGACTCAGCTTGAAGACACTATGATACAGCTTATGCGCGGCGAGATAAATGTGTTAGTTTGCACCACGATTATAGAAACAGGATTGGATATACCAAACGTCAATACCATTATTATTGAGGACGCTGACCGTTTCGGCCTTGCCCAGCTGTACCAGCTTCGCGGCAGAGTAGGGCGCACTAACCGTTTGGCGTATGCGTATCTGACATTTAAGCGAGACAAGGCTCTTGATGAAATTGCCGAAAAACGTCTCAGGGCGATAAAGGAGTTTACGGAGTTTGGCTCCGGGTTCAAAATCGCCATGCGCGACTTGGAGATACGCGGCGCCGGCAACATCTTGGGCGCCGAACAGCACGGCTTTATGGCGACAGTAGGCTATGAAATGTACTGTAGACTTTTGGAGGAAGCAGTGCGCGAGGCGATGGGCGATGAACGCGGAGAAAAAAAGAAGGTCGAGTGTACGGTAGATATAAACGTGAGCGCGTTTATTCCGGAATCATATATTTCTTCGGCTACACTGCGCATAGAGGCTTACAAAAAAATAGCCGCCATCGAGGACCTTGCCGATTCCTATCGAGTTGAGGAGGAGCTGGAGGACCGCTACGGCGACATTCCGACTGCGGTGCGGCTTTTGATAGACGTTGCGCTGATACGCGTGGAAGCGGCAAAACTGGGGATAGAGGAGATAGGGCAAAGCGAGGACAGGATAGTGTTCCGATTCAACAAGGCGCTTATGCCTCCGATAGAGCGCATTGCGTCGCTGGCCGCTCTCGGACACGGCAAAGTTCTGTTTAATGCGCAGGAAAGACCATATGTACTCTACCGAGTTAAAAACGCAAAAGAAAATGTGGCGCTCAATAATGTAAATAATGTGTTACAACACTTGCAAAATGGATAAACTTGTTGTATAATAAAATGAATTTTAGTGGATGAGGTGGATGAGAACATGAACAAAAGATTACTTGCGGCAGCCGCAGCGCTGTGTGTGTGCGTGGCGGCATTTTCCGGCTGCGTAGGCAGGGACGTTTCCAGCGTGGGAACAATTAACGGCACCAAAATTTACCGCGCAGATTATGAGTACTATTTGCGGACCCAGGCAACGACAATCCAGAACATCCTTGGCGTGTCGGACGATTCTTGGCGTGAAATGGAGTACGAGGGAAAAAATGCGGAGCAAGCGGCAAGAGACAATGCCTTTGACGACATTACGAGCGTAATGGTTAAGGCTCAGAAAGCATATGACGATGGCCTTATTACTGAAGCTGAGGCCGAAGCTGAGGCTTCGGCAAATCGCCGCACTACAATAGAGCAGATGGGCGGAATAGAGGCTTACAGACAGGCTCTTTCACAGATGGGACTCAGAGACGAGGCGTTTGAGAGGATTCTTAAGTATCAGGCCGCTGCGGCAAAAACGGACGAGCAGTATGGCAGCGCTGAGGCGATTGTGGTATCGGATGAGGATGCAGCTGCGTATTTTGAGGAGAACTATCTTCGTGCGAAGCATATCCTTGTGAGCAATGAGGAGGCCGCAGACACTGATTCTGAAGCCGAGTTGTTTACGGACGAGACGGCGACAGACGCAAGTGAGGAGCCGACCGAGCCTACAGAGGCGCCGCTTCCCATAGATGTTGCAAATGAAATAATTGCCGCTCTTGACGGCGGAGCCGATTTCAATGCGCTTATAGCGGAATATAATTCGGACCCCGGTCAGAGTGAAACTTCGTCGTATGTTTTTACCGAGGGACAGATGGTAGATGCGTTTTATCAGGCGGCAAAAGAGCTTGAGGTCAATGCTTACACCAAGGAGCCTGTAGAAACGAGCTATGGCTATCACATAATCATGCGTCTGCCGCTCTCCGCTTCGGACAGTGAGTACGAGGAACAAAAGGAAACTGTTATACAAAACTGCAGAGCGGACAAGTTTGTAGACATTGTGGACTCTTGGAAGAGCGAAGTTCAGATAGAGCGCGACGACAGCTCAATCGCAAAAGCAAAAATAAACTAAGAAAGAAGAATTTAACGTAATGAAAAAACAGCTTTCACTCCTATGCGCGCTTGCCATTGTGTTTTCCTGTATGTTGGGCGGATGCGGCAACGGTAATTTTAACGTTATCCAGGAGGACTCCGTAATTGCAAGCGTAAACGGCGAAAACATAACAGATGAGGAATACAGATTTGTTCTTGACCAGCAGATACGGCAAATAATACAAAGCATGTCAAGTCTTGATGAAGACTGGGCTGAAACTGAAATTGAGGGTGGAAAAGCCGGAGATGTGGCAAAAGAAAGAGCTTTTGAGCAAATCACGGAATACTATATTCTTGCCCAGAAAGCGCTTGAATTGGGCATCATGAGCGAGGAAGACGCTGCCGCCCAAGCTACGGAAACAAAAGATTCCGCTATTGGGGCAAACTTTGATGACGACGCGCAGTACCAACAGTATCTTTCCAGTTACGGATACAACAACGAGGCCGTCGAGAGTTATTTTTACCGTATTGGTCTCGCAAACGCGCTCTATGCGAGTATGGTTAGTGAAGGCGGCGCGCTTGACCTCAGCGATGAGGAGTTTGAGCAATACTATAAGGACAATTTCGTGCACGTAAAGCACATCCTTGTCTATGATGACAGTCAGGGCGCGGACTCTGAGGACGCTACCGCCCAACTGCGTACGGCTGTGGAAAAGGGAAATGATATAATTGCGCGTCTGGACGGCGGAGAAGACTTTGAAACGCTTATCGACGAGTATAATCAGGACCCCGGGCAGGATGAAAACGGGTATACCTTTACCTACGGCACTATGGTTGAGCCTTTTGAGAACGCCGCGTTTGCTCTTAAAGATGGCGAGTATACAACAGAACCGGTAAAGTCGAACTACGGCGCGCATATTATAAAACGATATCCCCTGGAAACGGAGGGAGAGACGTACGATGCCAACGTGGAAGCATATATACAGCAGGCGCAGCTGACGAAGTTCAGTGATATTATTGACAAATGGCGTGAAGAGGCAGACATAGGAAAAAATGTCGAGGCGATAGCGGCTTTCCCGCTTGAGTATGTGCCTGAGGAATCCGGAGAATCCCATCAGAGTGAGCCTACGGAAGCGACAGAGAACTGAAAAGAGGCTGAATTCAGATGATAAGACAAAAAAGAGTTGCAGCAATTCATGATATATCATGTTTTGGCAAGTGTTCTTTGACCGTTGCGCTGCCGATAATAAGCGCGGCGGGAGTTGAAGTAAGCGCAATCCCTACGGCGGTGCTCTCAACTCATACCGGCGGATTTACCGGATACACTTACCGGGATTTGACGAGTGACATTATGCCTATAGCAAAGCACTGGAAGTCGCTTGACCTTGAGTTTGATGCGCTTTACAGCGGATTCTTAGGTTCGTTTGAGCAGATTGACATTATGCGCGGCGTGTTCTCAAATTTTAAGGGCGAAAGCACAAGTGTTATTGTTGACCCCGTTATGGCGGACAACGGCTCGCTTTACACAATTTTTCCCAAAAATTTCCCAGAAGGCATGCGCACGCTCTGCGCTATGGCGGATATTATTACGCCTAATATTACCGAAGCGGTGATGATGCTCGGCGAGGAGTATCGTGAGCCGCCTTATACTCGCGAGTATATAGACGCGCTTCTTCACCGTCTTGCAGACATTGGCGCGCCCAAAATCGTTCTGACCGGAGTCTGTTTCAATGAGGATACATTAGGCAGTGCGACATATGACGCGGAAAGCGGCAGTGTGAGCTACGCGTTTAATAACAAGATAGACGGCTATTATCACGGCACAGGCGATGTGTATACAAGCGCGCTTGTTGCGGCGTATTTATGCGGCCGAACTCTTGAGGACAGTGCACGTATTGCTGTGGATTTCACGGTGGGCAGCATTATGCGTACGAAGAACGCGGGCACGGATATCCGCTTTGGCGTGAATTTTGAGGCGGGTCTTGTGGACATGGTAAAAGATATTCAAAATGCATGAGAAGCTGAAAGAGTACGTGACGGCGGCAAAAAAAATTGTTTTCCTGGGCGGTGCGGGCGTGTCCACAGAAAGCGGAATCCCCGACTTTCGAGGCGGTGGCATACAGAGCGAAATACCTTTTGAAACAATTCTTTCGCACGATTATCTTCTAAGGCGTCCGCGCGAGTTTTATGATTTTTACAAATCGCACATGCTTTGGCCAAATGCCGCTCCAAACGCAGCGCATAAAACGCTTGCGCGCCTTGAAGCCGAAGGGAAGCTTATTGCCGTTATTACGCAAAATATTGACGGGCTTCATCAAAAGGCGGGCAGCAAAAACGTTATCGAACTCCACGGAACGGTGGAGAGGAACTACTGTGTTCGCTGTGGTAAGGAATATTCACTGGACTATATTCTTAAGAGCGAAGGCGTTCCAGTGTGTAGCTGCGGGGCAATGGTTCGACCAGATGTGGTTATGTACGGCGAAGGGCTTTCGGATAAAAATATTTCGGATGCAATCTCAGCCATAAGAGCTGCGGATTTAATGATAATAGGCGGAACTTCGCTCGTGGTATATCCTGCGGCAGGTCTGGTGCGGTACTTTAACGGCAATCGCCTTGTGATTATAAACATGAGTCCGACACAGCACGATAAAAACGCGGACCTTTTGATAGCGCAGCCCATAGGACAGGCACTCGGAGATTGAGAAATTAAACCGGACAAGAATCATAACCCCCTAAAGCGGCAAATGAGCTGTTTAGGGGGTTATGGGTTAATACGACCCGTCTGATAGCTGCAATGAGCAAAGAATTTTTACAGGATTCGACATTTGCTATATAAAAAGCTTGCTTTTGCACTTGGCGTATGGTATAATAAACAAAGACGTATTTTCCAGTGCGGAGGTGTTATGTAATGTGGCTTTGGCTTTCCGTATCTGTGCTTGTGCTCGGCGTTGTGGCGGCGGGCATTTTGTTGTTGCGAAAAATGAAACAAGCAGGAGCAGCGCCCAGGGATGACGCGGACGACGGCGTGACGATAGAACTATCAGATATACTTGAAAATATGGACGGAGCCGTCTTGGTAGTGAGAGTAACAGACAAGAGTGTAAGTCCGATATATATAAGTCCGGCGTTTTACAAAGTGGCTCATATCCCTGAAAACGGAGAGCAGTGCGAGGACCTGCTTGGTTACATTAGCCCCCAGGACAGAGAAAGGCTCGAACGCACTGTACGTGAAGCTGCGCAAAACTCCTCTGCGGTTGATATAGTGTACAGAGCGTATAGAGACGGTGACCGCCTTGGTTGGTTTCACATGCGCGGTTCACGAATGCAGCGGGAAGAATCTGACAGCAAGATTATGCTTCTTGTTGTCAGAGACATATCGGAGACAAAGGACAGCACCTTGCAGCTTGAGGCGCTGCTTAACTATGCTCCGGCAGGTATAGCAAGGCTGGTGGTGTCTGATAAATGGGCGGTTGAGTTTGCAAACGATGAATTCATCCGCTTTTTTGCTGATTCGCGAGAAAAATTTGAAAGAGAGTACGAACGAGATATACTGACGGCTGTTTCAGTGCAGGATGTTGAAAAAATGCGTGAGGCTGCAAGTCGTTCTATACAGGACAAACAGAGTTTTGCACTGACATTTCGGCTGGATGTTAAACCGAATACGCGCTGGATTACAGGGCGCGCGGTAAGTCTGGATGAGAAGGACGGAAAGCCGGTCATATTGTCGGCATTTATTGATGTTACCGAACAGAAAATATTAGAGGAGCAGCTCAGGGACGATAAGGAAACGCTTTCGCTCGCGTTCGAGCAAGCCGCTATAACGCTTTGGGAGTACGACAGAAGAACAAAGGTGCTTTTGCGCCATGAGAATCCTGCTGCAAGCTACAGTATCCCGGAAGGCAGGATAAACTGCGTACACCCTGCATCACAGCCGGATTATTTAGCTTTCTTTGAACGGGTTGAGTCGGACGCGCAAAGCGGCAGTACCGTTATAAAGAAACGAGAGGATTCAAATATATACACGTGGGTGAAGCTTTCATTCCGTAATATTTTTGACGAGAGCGGGAATTGGGAAAAAACTATAGGTGTCACGTATAAAATGCCGCACATAGATGCGCAGAAAGCGCGCTTTGAGCAAGAAGAAAGGTTTGCCGCAGCAATGGGAGACGAACTGCTTGTGGTATTTAAGGCGGACCTTGCGATTGATGAAGTCAAAATGAGCAGATTTGCGGACGGCTCAAACTTAAGTGGAGATTACGGGACGTATAACGCTTTGCTTGCGGCGGCGGCGAAGATGCTGTGCGACGGTGCGGACGTTTATGAATTTATCGCCAAGTTTTCTCCGAACAGCTTGTTTGACAGCTATGAGCGGGGCAACAGTCAAGTGTCTTGCGAGTACAGGCGCAGAATTAAAGATGGAGCAATAGAGTGGGCGCTCACAATCGTGCGCTTAATCGTTGAACCTATAAGCGGCAATTTGTACGCATTCGGATATACGCGCGGTATTGACACACGTAAAAAATGGGAGCTTTCACTTGAGCGCAAAGCAACGTATGACAATATGACGGCGCTTTATGATATGGAGACGGTGCAGCGAATTTCAGAATATGTGATGCGCAATGAGGCAAGCGGCTCTGATTCACAGCGCTGCGCACTTGCGTTCTTTGAAGTCGAAAACCTCGGAGAAATTACAGCTAACAGCGGCAGCGGCGTTATGAGCAATATTTTGCTTACATCGTCGCGCCTTTCGCGTATAATGTTTGATGATAAATATGTCATAGGCTCGCTGCCAAACGGCGGCTTGGTGATTTTTATGCCCGACACCGGCACAAACGAATTAATTGCTACGATTCTCAACAAAGCAGCGGAGATAGTGCGCACGTTTATCAATCAGAACGAGTCGCTTGAAAATATTATGATACAGGTCAGATGCGTTGTCGCAAACAAAAAGGATGCGACATACGGGCAAATCTTCTCCGTGCTCACGGATTTTCCGAGCGATGCGGCGCAGTACGGTATTGTGAGAATATTTGAATATACTCCCGCCGTGAATGATATACACGCGCTGACCGCGAATATGGTTGAGCTTGATTCCAAAGAGTGTCCGGATACCGAGGAAACGAGAAGCTTTATCACGGAATGCTTGAAGCTCATTATTTTAGATAATATTGATTCCGCTGCCAGAAAAGAGCTGTTTGTGAAGCTGGGCAAATATTTCGGAGCTTCGCGTGTTTATAGTCTCAGGGTGACGAGCGACGGCGATGAAAAATGGCTTAGCCTGCTTACGGAATGGACGCAAACGGGAGTGAAGTCTATATACAACAAGCTTTCCAATGTGCCGCTGAAAAAATTCCCGATTGTGAAAAAGACGATTGAGACAAAAGAGGGAACGGTTTATTCCGATGAAGATAACGGTCGGCTGTTTATTACGACGCCTATAATCACCGAAGGCGAAGTCTCGGCAGTGATTTGTGTGGATAGCCCCACAAGGAATAAGACAAGTTACGGAGTTCTGCACACTCTTTGCACATACTGGGCTATACACTTGGGCGGGCAGGGAGTTCTGGCGAAAACAGCCTACATAGATTTGCTCACGGGCCTGTTTAACCGTAATAAATATAATGACGTGACAAACACTATGGACGTATCGGGACTCTCGTCTATGGGCGCGGTGTTTGCCGACATTAACAGCGTATCCGATGTAAATCACAATCTTGGCAACCTGTGCGGAGATAAAATGATAAAGCTTGCGGCACACTGCCTGGTAGAGCAGTTCGGTCGTGAACATGTCTACCGCGTGTCCGGTGATGATTTTGTTGTACTGGCGCCGAATCTTGTCTATAAAACTCTTCAAGAAAAAGCTCTTGCCGCGGCAGATGCCTTTAATAAGGAATATCCCAACGGAATAAGCGTGGGCTATACGTGGTCGGCAAAAAATATTAAGATAAAGGAACTGGCCGAACATGCTGAAGACTTGATGAAGATAAACAAGCAGACGCATCGCGAGAAGCTTATAGCCAATGGCAGTATAAAGCTGCCGGAGGTGCTGGGGCGCCTTTTGGATGACATACAAAACCGGCGATTTGTAGTGTACTTACAGCCTAAAGCGGATGTGGTAAGCGGCGCAGTTGTAGGCGCTGAAGCGCTTGTGAGGTATAATGACCCGCAGCGGGGCATTATCACTCCTGTGAAATTTATACCGCTTTATGAAAAGCAAAACATAATCAAGCATATAGACTATTTTGTTTTGGAAGAATCTCTTAAGCTTATGTCAAAGTGGAAAGAGGAAGGAAAGCGCGTTATTCCCATAGCCGTAAACTATTCGCGTTCCACGCTGCTTGATTCCGAATCTCTTGCCAAGACAAGGGCGCTGCGTGAAAAATACTCTTTGCCGGAGGACATGTTTGAGCTTGAGATAACGGAAAGTGTGGGAAGTATTGAGAAAATGACCGTGGCCGAGGCGTGTAAAAAGTACAATGAGGCGGGATTCAGACTTTCGCTGGACGATTTCGGGAGCGAATATTCGAGCCTCTCGATACTTTCGGTCATTGACTTCAAGGTACTTAAGATTGATAAGAGTATAACCGACGATATAGTCACATCTAAGACTGCGCGCGCAATACTTGAGAGTATACTGCAATTTTGTAAAAAGCTCGGCATTACTACTGTAGCCGAGGGCGTGGAAAAGAAGGAACAGCTTGATGCTTTGCGCGAAGCGAATTGCGATATAGCACAGGGGTATTTCATTGATAAGCCTCTTCCGACAGTTGATTTTGAAGAGACATATATTTTGGAGGCGTAAAAACAAATGAAACTTGTAAAAAGGGTATTGACGGTGATGCTGACGCTTGCAGTGGCAGCAGTGCATCTGCCGCATATAACGGGTTTTGCGTCACGCGTGGTGCGTGTCGGCTATTGTTTGATGGACGGTTACTATATGCTCGATGAGTACGGCGAGAAAAGCGGCTTCGGGTATGAATTTTTGCAAAACATGCGCCTTTATGTTGACTGGAATTATGTGTATGTTGGGTATGAGAAGAGCCCTTCCGACATGATGGTGATGCTTGAAAACGGTGAGATAGACATGTTTGCACCGGTTCAAAAACTGCCGGAAAGAGAGGAAAAATTTGCATTTTCTAAACTGCCTCTCGGCACGGCATCTACTATCCTTTCGGTGAAAGAGGAGTCGGGGGCGCTCTACAGAGCGGGCAATTATGACACATATAATGGTATGCGTATAGGCATTATCAGCGGAAGCAGCCAGGTGGACACGGTGGAGAGCTTCGCGCAGGAGAAGGGTTTTAGCTATATTCCGGTGTTCTACGAAACCGAAGAGGATTTGAAGAATGCGCTTGAAAACGGTGATGTTGACGCGATTGCTGATATGAGCATACGGGTTTTATCGGGCGAATATATTCTTGACAGCTTTTCACCGTATCCGTTTTATATAATGACCGCGAAGGACAACACAGAGCTTATGGGAGAGATTGACTATGCACTGGAGCGGCTTTCCAAGGAGATGCCCACGCTTTCGAGTTCTCTTATGAACAAGTATTACGCGTCCGCTTCTGCAGAAAGTATAATGCTCACTCCGCAAGAACGCGAGTATATTCAGAAATGCTATTCTGAGGGTACAACATTCAGCGCGCTGCTCTATCCTGACCATGCCCCGTATTCGTATTTTGAAAATGGACAGATGCGCGGCATAAATGTTGAACTTGCGCAGGAGATGATACGGCGGACAGGACTTAACATTAAAATTATTACGGCTGAATCTGCGCGCGAATACCGCGAACTAATAGATGAGGGACGCGTAGAAATACTCATGGATGTAATGTACGACTACAACCGCGCAGAACGTGAAGACTACTATCTGACGCAGCCGTATAATGCAAGTTCAGTTTCGATGCTTACAAGAAAAAGAGCGCCGCAGATTAATTCTGTTGCCACAACGCTTACCGGCTCAGTTACGCGAGAGTTTTTGCTTAAAATGAATATCCTTGCTCCGGAAATTAAAATCTACCCCGATGTAGATGCGTGTGTGGATGCAGTTAAGAACGGCGAGGCAGACGCAATGTTTTTGTACGGAGAATGGGCAAAAAAGGTGGTATATGAGGACGAGCAAAACATTCTTATTGCAACCGCAGTGGAGGAGGAGTGCGGTTTTGCGATAGGGGTGAGCCTTAGTCAAAGTGCGGAGCTGGCATCGATTATGAACAAAGCTGCGTTGAGCATAAGCGATACTTTTGTCAGGACCGTTGCCGATAAATACACTCAATACCCCCAGAGGACATTTTCGCTGATAGGGTATATGTACACAAACCCTGTGGCGGCGATTATATTAGCGTTGGCGCTGTTTGCGCTGCTGATGCTTCTTTTGTCGTATCTTTTTAGAAGAAAGCGGCGTGCGGAGACTTTTGAAAGAGCGAAGGAACACGAACGATTTGTAAGCTATATCTGCGCTTCCAGAAGCGAGGTTGCGGAAATTGATTTGCACAATAAGACCAAAAAGCTGTACTCTCTTACGGACGGGAAGGTGAGTACGCAAGAAGCTGCCTGGGATGCGGGCGAGTATATCAGAAACGCTGCCGTACATCCCGATGATATAGAGAAAATCAAGGCGCTGTTTACTAAAGAGAGGATAGACTCTCTTATAGCAAGTAAAGCTACATTCCGAACGGAATTCAGACTTAAAACTGCCGGAGGAGTATATCGCAGAAATTCCGTCGTGCTCACCGGAATCCCGAGAGATGATAAGCACCCGAGGAACGTGATGCTTTTCAGACGTGATATAGAAGATGAAGAACGCGACAAAGCGCAAAAGGACGAGGCTATTTTAGCGTCTTATCGTCTTGCTCAGCGGTACAGTGTTTTGAGACAGACTCTCATTTCCAAGCTCAGCCGCGAAATATGGACGCCGCTTAACGCTATTGTCGGGTATACGGCGATAGCGAAGAATTCACTTTTCAATCAGGAAAAAACTTCTGATTGCCTAAACCAAATTGAGAGAAGCACAAAGCAGCTTATAGGAATTTTGGACGAAGCGGTTGACGTTTCGGAGATAGCTCAGGAAGGTGTTGCTATAGAAAACGAGCCGTTTAACCTGAAAGAGCTCCTGACTGATGTGACAGATACAATATACAGCCAAGCGTCACAGATGGAAATTGAGTTTAACGTGATTCTGAATCAGCTGAAAAACGAGCGCCTCTGCGGAGATTCGGGGCGTATCAAGAAAATTTTGATGAACCTTTTGTCCAATGCGCTGAGATTTACTCCGCGAGGCGGGCAAGTAAGCCTTACTGTAACTCAGAAAAGCGTTGTGGGAGATATTATCCATTTCACCTTTACGGTTAAGGATACGGGAATAGGAATAAGCAAAGATTTCTTGGAGCATATTTTCACGCCGTTTATGAAAACTAATCCGCAGAACTCTTTTGAAATGTACGAGGGCGCGGGACTGGGACTTGTAATTGTGCGCAGTTTTGTGGATTTAATGCATGGCACCATAGATGTCGTCAGCACACAAGGGCGCGGCAGTACGTTTACGGTAGAGCTTCCTATCCTTGATAGAGAAACGGCGCCGGAGGAACTGTTGACAGAAAAATTGGACCGCAAGGTAATAGTAGCGGACAAAGATAACGACACCTGCGTATATGTTCGGGACATTCTGACCCGCTTAGGCGCGCAGACATACTGCTTAAATAACGTTGAGGAAGCCGAGAGGATGCTTTCTGCGGCAGAGCTTTCGCCCGGGGAGGATATTTGCGTTGCAGACAGCGATATGCTGCCTGATATAATTAAGCATATGGACAATCAGAAAAGACCGCTCATAGTTGCTATGGGTTATAGCAACGGCGGTCGAACCAAGGAAAAAGCGTTGCTGGGCGGAGCGGACGCGTTTGTTGCGAAACCGGTTTTTTTCTCGTCGATGCTAAAAACTATAAATGACGAATTGGGCATACGGCTTTCCGCCAAGCCGCACACAGACTTTGGCGGAATGCGTATTCTTTTGGTAAGCGACAATGAAAAGGAACGTTCCCAGATTGCAAGCTGGCTTCGCCGCGCAAATTGCGAGATAAGTGAAGCTTCAAGCGCGCAAGAGGCGGAAAAGACGTTTGAGAACGGCTTACAGAGCGCATTTGGGCTTGTGATATTAAACCTTGAAGGCGGCGAAAACTGCGAGGCGGCGCGAAAAATACGGTCCTTGAGCCGCGCAGACGCACAAAATGTCAGAATTTTGGAAATAGCGAAATCTGACAATGACATTACGGCAGCGCTTCTAAGCGGCATAAATGGCGGAATTACGGCTCCGATTGACGAGGAGAAGCTGTATAAAACAATTACTCAGTATATCGGACAGACACAAGATTGATGCTGCGTCGAGATGGGCAAAAGAGAACAACCGTACAAGTTTTGTTAACCTTGTAAAAGAATAATCAAATGTTCGGAAGGGAGCCAAACCCCAATATGCGGGGCGGCTCCCTTCCGTCTGCGAAACGAATCATCTTAAATTTCTTGCTTTTTTAATCACCCCAACGCGATATCCAACACCATCATCAGTGTAAACCCTATAGCGACGCCTATTGTGCCGATGTTCAAGTGTTCTCCGGACTGTGATTCGGGAATAATTTCCTCTACAACGACATATATCATCGCACCTGCCGCAAATGCAAGGACATAGGGCAGTATAGGAAGTACAAAGGAGGTGAGCAGTATTGTGCAGATTGCGCCGACAGGCTCTACAATGCCCGACAAAAGTCCGTAGGAAAACGCGCGAGGCTTGGACGCACCGTTTGAAAGAAGCGGAGCGGAAATGATGGCGCCCTCCGGAAAATTTTGAATCGCAATGCCCAGCGCAAGCGTAATCGCACCAGATAGCGAAAGCGTTTCGCTGCCGTTTAGCACGCCGGCGAAAAGTACGCCTACAGCCATGCCCTCCGGTACGTTGTGCAGCGTTACGGCGAGTACAAGCATCGTCTTATTGCCGAGTGAAGATTTCCTGCCCTCCGGTCGGTCAGCGTTAATGTGCAGATGCGGAATAATGCTGTCAAGAATAAGCAAAAACGCCATTCCAAGCAAAAACCCTACTGTGGCGGGAAGCCATGCCGCGCCGCCTGTGGTCATATCTATCGCGGGAATTAAGAGCGACCATACCGATGCCGCGGTCATAACCCCTGCGGCAAAGCCGAGGAGCAGCTTTTGAAGTTTAGCATTCATTGCGCCGCGTAGGAAAAATACCGTTGCCGCGCCAAGAGTCGTGCCTAAGAAAGGAATAAAAAGCCCTGCGAGAACTGTCGGCAGCACACTACATCACTCCAATATCGGGACAACGCCGCTCGTGTCCCATACAAATATTTTGACTTCGCAGTTCGAAGGCGAGAATCCGTCCGCTGCGATATCGAACGTATAAACCATGTTGCCCTCAGACAGGGCGGAGGATAGTGTTTTTGCGCCGATAATTTGACCCAGCGAGTCAAAAACTGCGGCGACAAGTCTTGTGTTGGAGTTGTTCTGCGCTGAGTAAACAGTGGCGGCAACGCGTACGCCGGCAGCGGTTTGCGTAATGTTTACGCCCTGCAGTACAACTGCACAGTCAGGCTTGGTATATGCCCAAATCTCGTTGACTGATGCATTCGCACTGAGCCTGGAAGCGTAATATACGCGCAGATACTTGGCAAACGCATTGACATCATATGTCACTACTTTTGCATATGTCTGTGTTCCGTAGAACTGGTCGGCGTATTTAGCGCTGACTGTTCTATCGTCATATTCCATAGTTGTTTCGCTGACATACTCCGCATCGGTCCAATCCACACCATCGAGAGAATATTGCAGAACACAGTCACATGTCGAAGTGTTTTGGTACATAACGTCCACTTCGGTTATCTCGCGTGTGGCGTAAAGCTCCGCCATAATCCATGTTTCGGACGACGTGGACTCCCAGCGGCTGCTTTTTATGCCGTCAGCCGCGTTTTGCGCGACATGGTAAAAGTTCTTTTCGTCAGCAGCGCTCACAGTGACATATTCCTTGGGTGAAATAAGTCTGTCAGAGGCGGGTACAGTAACGTCAAATTCGTATACATTGCCCTCATACTCCACGCAGAGTGTTGTGGTGCCCCGGCGCATTGGCGATATAACGCGGCCGTTCACCGCCACTACGTCCTCCCGGCAGCCTTCCTTTACGGTTATGACAGTACCGAAAAGCTTTTGCCAGCCGCTTATTTCAAAACGCCCCATAACATCCAGCGCAGCAGGTTCAGTCAGGTTTTCAAATTCGTAGTCTCGCATCAGCATTGTTTCGCCCGAAAACGTGTCGCTGTCGTTCTCGCCCTCGACAAATTCCACGGTCACAGTGTATGTGTCAGTACTGTCAGCGGGGATTGTAAAAGTGAGCGGCCGTCCGGTTACGGTTGTGCTGCTTCTGCCGTAGGTTAAGGTACAAACAGACTTATAGCCCGCGTCGCACACGCCTTCGACAGTTATTGGTATGCCGCGGTACATGCTTGCGCTAAAGGAGGTCGGATACGTGTAGCCTTCGTAGAGTGCGGGGGAGATGTCCGCTCCGGCAACGCGAATATAACCGTGAGAGGTATCGGTGCTGAAAGTAACATTCGTCATTGAAGAAGGTACGCTCTGACCAAGATAATTGTTGTAATGATTTCTGATAATAGATATAACGCTGCTATTTCTGCGGGTGGCCCACGTGAGAAGCTGCGAAACCTCACTCTCCCACGATGAAAGTGAGCCGCTCAAAAGGCGCCAGCGCTTCAGGTCACGCTCTTTGGAATAGCTCACGCGGTTAATCAGCGTATCGGCATCATTATAAACCACTTCATTTGAAAACGCGGTTGAAAGATATATCATCATGCGCTGAGCAAACTCGGAGCGGAATTCATCGTTCTTAAAAATGGATTTCAGAGTTTCACGTGAAAGCGGTGTACGCCGCGTATCGCTTGAAGTGGAAATCATGGACGAATAGAGCGTATCATGTCCAGAACTTGAAAACGAGAGGTCAAGGTCGTGTATTATAAATCTGAACTTCCCATCAGCGCCAAACGTCAGCCCGTCGCTCCCTTCTTCGGTGGTACGCCAAAAACGCGCATTATTGCCCGACCAATCATCGCTTGCGGCATAGACGTACATAGCAATCCAGTCTATGTAGCTGTCAATATCAATATAATTCGAGACCTCGGAGTAGACCGCTTCGCTGGTAATATCTCGCTCAATAATAAGCGCGAGTATGTGGTTTACAAGCTTGCGGTAATAGTTTTCACCCAAAAGCGAATCCTGGTTATTGTTCTCAGGACCTTCCTGATACTCGTTTTTAGCAATATATACTTTGTCAGAATCGGGCAGAGGACTTTCGTCTAAACGCCGGTTGGCGCGGCTCTCGCGGCTGAAGGAAACCACTTCGTCCTTATCGATGCTCTTGTAGTGGAACTGCTCGTAGCGGTCATCAAACTGTTCGCGAAGCTCGTATATTCCGAAAAACTCGCCCGTTATAAACAGTGCCACAGGCCTTGACGAGGCCGTATCGACGTTCAAACGCTTCGCAAGTTTTTGAGCCATGGGGTCGCGGAGATTTGAATACTCAAAATCCGAAATACGAAGCGTCAGCTTTCCGAAACGGTTTACCAAATCACGTGATTCAATGTTTTGGTACGAATCATCATATAAATCATACGTTAGATATTTCTTCGCAAGCGGATTTTCGTAGTTGTTGTCGTTAAAATAAAGCCTCAGCGACTTTTTGAGATACGCCTTTGACCACTGACCGCTGACTTTTGTCGTAATACCGCGCTTGAAGCCGAGAGTGCCGTCCGGCTCGAAATACTCTACATATGCATTGACTTTATGGTCGTAATAGTAGTTTGACCATATTCCGTATGTAGAATCCCACATATCATAATCGGACACGGTGAGCGCCAGAATCGGCAGTTGGTACAAATCAAAAATTTCGGCTGCCACAATATATGTGTTGTTTGCCACTGTGGACATTTCTCCGTTTTGATTTACAGCAATAGCGCGAATGACCGTCCCCTTAGGCGATTGCTCCATCGATGTCGTCGCGCTTGAGGGAGTTTCCCATTGCTCTGTGACAGTTATCGGTTCAGTATATCGCTGTGAAGATGCGTTCGGTACGCTCCCATCGGTAGTGTAGTATATGGTGCATCCCTCGGCGCATGAAAACGACACAGTCTGCTCCGTCTCATACACCCCGCCCGCAATGCTTGGTACCGGTTGTGCCACCGCAGCGTATGCCGAGCTTGCTCCAAGCAGCAACAGAGCTGCCGTAATAATGAAAACAGTTTTCCTCATACCCCTCGTCCTTTCTTACAATGCGTCCGCAAAAGTTTCAATTTCATTTTTTTCCACGGTGGTTAAATTGGTAAATTGCATATTGAGCGCTGTTTGCGCCATCTCCCTTGCGCCGTCCTTGTCTCCTGCAGCGTAAAGCGTACGCGCACAGTTGAAATACGGCGTCGGCGTCTTGGGAGAGCCAAGTGCAAAGAGAGCCTCGTAAAGCGCGCGCGCCTTTTCGGTTTCACCGAGCAAAAAATAAATTTCCCCAAGGTTGTCCGCAATGGTTATATCTTCATCGTTATATTCATATGCTTCCAGCGCAAAGCGAAGCGCGCTGTCAAAATCGTTGTCTCTTTTGGCGCGTTCAAGATACAGCGCTCCCAAAGCTCCCGTAGTAATAGTCGTGGGTCCTTGCGTATGTACTTTCTCAAGCAGGGATATCGCCTCGTCAAGCCTGCCCGTGCGCCAAAGCGCGAGAGCTATGTTGTGCTTCGCGCGAAGCAGTGTTTGCGCATCGCATTTCTTTTTATTAATAAGCTTTGTCAGCATCGTGTACGCCCGCTCCGGACTCTTGTGGCGCAAAATGAGGTAGGCGTAGTATATGACGAATGTGGGACGCAGCCTACCGGTGGCGTACGCTTTTTCAAACTTTTCAAACGCTCCGTCAATGTCGCCATTATCATAGCGGCGGTTTCCGGCAATCATCAGGAACGTGGGAATAAAAGAAATTACGAGAACCGCTGCAACCAGGAGAACTATTATAATTGTAACAGTCATACAAACTACCTTTCCATGCTGTATTTTTCGGAAAACTCATCAGTGACGCTGAAGCTTCCGTCCCGGTAAATGAACATCGCGTCAGTATCGGGTACAGAGTGCAGTATAGCTCGCGCTCTCTCCTCGCCTACGGCCATGCAAATTGTCGAAAGCGCGTCCGCCGTAGTGGAGGAAGGTGAAATCACCGTGACTGAAGCAAGTGAATTTTCCACGCTGTAACCCGTTTTTGTATCAAGGATATGGTGGTACAATTTGCCGCCGTATTCAAAGCAGCGTTGATATATTCCGCTTGTAACGGCGCTTTTATCCTGCAAGGTTATTACCGCGTAAATGGTGTTCGGGTCGCATGGGTCCACAATGCCTACGCGAAACTCTCTGCCTGTAACGCATACATTCCCGCCGAGGCTTATAATAGCGTCGGTAACGCCCTCCTGCTTGAAAAAGCGAGTGATTTCGTCCGCCGCATAGCCCTTTGCTATCGCACCCATGTCAAGCCGTGCGCCGCCAAAATCAAGCTTTTCAAGGTCAATACGACGGTAATCCACCTCCTTGAGCGCGTTGGAAATCGCTTCTGCGTCAGGCGGCGCTGATGCGTTTGGAAAATCCCACAGCGACGAAAGCGGCTCAACGGTAATGTCAAACGCGCCGGAGGAGAGACGGCAAAAGCAGAGACCTTTTTCAATGAGCTCAAGCGTTTGCTCGGACGGGGAAAAGCGTTCGCCGCGGTTTATCCGCCAAATATCGCTGCCTTCTTTTGTGCGTGAAAAGAGAGATTCCATCTCTCGGCACATTGTTTGCACCTCATCGGCAAGCTGTTCATGAGCCGCGTCAAGCTTTATTATAATTTCAGTATCAAACGCAAAAAAACGCTTCTGCGCCATGCGCTCGCCGCAGCCGCACAATAAAGGCAAGATTGCAACAGTAAGAAGAAAAAACTTTTTCATACCTATTAGTATACTACTTTACATCGTGTTTGTAAAGTGTTAAAATAACAAACGGGAGGTAGATTTCTGCGGTTGTCAATGATGTGACCCAAAAAAAGTTTGAGCGTTTGCGATAAAG
>JAUNBL010000033.1 GCA_030527235.1 Clostridia bacterium
TTATGATACTACATTCACGGACGTTTGTCAACACCTTTTTTCTTTTTTTTTATAATTGGCGTGTGTAACAATTCCGCAGAAAGTATTTTGTGAAATTTGTGCACTTTTACGATTTCAGCTCAGCCAGCGCAGAAAATCAAGTGCGGTAAAAAGCGCACAGCTCTCTATCACCACTGGCGCACGCAGTGCAATGCAGCAGTCATGGCGCCCCTTGACTAAAATATCCGCATCTTTCATGGCCAGATAGTCAACGCTTTTTTGCGGCAAGGAAATTGACGGAGTGGGCTTTATCGCCGCCCGCACTACAATCGGCATTCCGTTTGTAATACCTCCGTTAATACCGCCGCAGTTGTTTGTGGCGCATACTACTTTGCCCTGCACCATTCGCATCTGATCGTTGGCTTCGGAGGCGCAAAGGCGCGCAATTTCAAAACCTCTTCCAAACTCTACTCCCATAACGGCAGGTACCGAGAAAATCATTTTTGCAAGCGCACTCTCAAAACCTTCAAATATAGGATTCCCTATTCCGGCAGGAATATTCATCAAAATACACTCAACAACGCCGCCCACACTGTCTCCCCGCCGCAATGTTTCCTCCAGAAGGTTCAAAATCTGCTTTTCCGCTGTTTCGGAAACAACGGGGATACTTCGCTGCGAAATTGCTGCTGCGGCAGCACGCGACATGTCGGAAACGGGTGCGTCCTCTATGCTCCCGATACTCTTAACTCTCGTCAACGCATATATGCCATACTCCTTAAGACACATTGCCGCTATTGCTCCGGCAGCAACTATGGGCGCGGTCAGTCTTCCGGAAAAATGCCCGCCGCCGCGGTAGTCATTAAAGCCTTTATAACGCAAATGACCCGTGTAATCAGCATGCGAAGGCCTTGCCGCACTTCGGGAGTAGTCCTCACTTTTCACATTTGTGTTTTCTATTACATAGGCGAGCGGCGTACCGGTAGTTTTGCCTCGGAAAACTCCGCTCAGGATTTTAACCGTATCTGCCTCCGCACGAGGCGTCGTCCCGATTTTCCCTGCTTTTCGGCGCTCCATGTATGCGCAAAGGCAATCCTCTCTTATTTCTATTCCTGACGGAAGGTTGTCCAACACCCCTCCTATTGCCGCGCCGTGTGACTCACCAAAAATAGTAAGCTTAACATTGGTTCCAATTATCGACCCCATTAAATCTACCTCCTACAGAGTGTATACACGAGTACTGTTAAAGTATATCACAACACAGGCAATTATTCAAGCATTGAACACGTCCTGTCGTTTGTTCTTCAAGAATTCCTTCGGCGATTTTCCGGTTGTTTTTCTAAACGCGCGATACAAAAGCGAATAATCCGAAAACCCACATTCCTTATAAATCGATGTGATTTTTTCGCCCTTTTCAAGAAGCTCTTTGGCGCGCGATATTCTGCGCAGATTCTGATACTCCTTAATCGTCATGCCGCATTCACCGCGAAAAAGATGACAAAGGTAATATTTGCTGACATGCATATCACCTGCCATTTTATCGAGCGAGAAATTCTTTTCCAGATTTTCGTTTATATACTTTCGCGCATTTTCCACTTTGTCCGAATATACCAAATCATCGCGATTTGGCAGCGACGTGAGGAGAATGGAGTTGACCTTATCAAGCAGCAGTGTGACATGAGCGCGAATTACCGCGCGGCTTTCGGGGCGAGGAAATGCGATGTTTTCTTTCACTGCGTTAAAATGGTCTTCAACGTCATATTTTTTTGCGGCCTGTGCGGAAATCTTTCCGCCTCCGCTCTCACGCAGACGCCAAAGAAAGTCGAATTCGTTTTCCGGAAAGTAACTTTCCGAAATCTGAATGAAATGACGAACGTATTGGCGCGGAGAAGTAAATGCAATGGAGTGCAGCTCACCCGGCCGAGTTATAAAGAGGTCTCCGTCAGAGGCGCGATACTCGCAGTTCTCAATCATGTAGGCAGCGTCGCCCTTTAGAAACAGCAAAAACTCGTAATATCTATGAAGATGCGCGTCAAACGTCAGTGTTTGAGGAGAGTTGAAGCTGTACAAAAAATCACTTTCCCGATAAGAAATCACATCGATAACCTCCTTTGAACAACATTATACCTCCTCGGAGCAATATTTGCAATATCTTTCGCAACATATGTAATTGTTCCGCTTAATATTAAATGATATAATTAAGTTTGAAAATACTAATAAAGAAAGGATTGGCCTGTATGAAGCGCTTTTTTGGCTTTATATTCGCGCAGGTGTTTATCATGCAATTATTGTTTTCCGGTCTTCCCTCATTTGCCGCGGAGCAAATATTTACGCCTCTGTCTTGCGGCAATGTCACTTACAATTTGAATTTTGAGTGGAAGTTCAAAAAGCCCGCCGTCGCCGCTCCTTTTTCCGAGGCGCTGGCGAGTGAATCACAAAACGGAACGAATTTTTACGAATTAGATTATGATGACACATCCTGGGAAGTTGTAAGCATACCTCACGCCGTAAACGCTGCGGATTCGTTCGACAATTTAATCAAGGACGCCGGAGAAGCGAGTCTTTACCGCGGCTATATGTTTTACAGAAAAACTTTTGTCTTACCGCAAAGCGAAGCGGGCGGGAAGGTATTCTTGGAATTTGAGGCAGTGCGCCAGAGCATATATCTTTATGTGAACGGCTCTTTTGTTGGCTATTACGAGGCGGGAGTCGTTGCAACGGGCTTTGACATTTCTCAGTTTGTGACACAAGGACATGAGAATCTGATTGCAATCGCTACGGATAACGCTGCATACCGCGGCACACAGTTTACAACGCGCGAGACAATCCCCGGCCATGAAATTGCCGACCAATCAGGTATTGGATACCAATGGAATCAAAAGGATTTTAATGAGGTGCAAGGAGGAATTACCGGTAACGTCAATCTCTATACTACAGGTATGCTCTATCAGACACTGCCTCTGTATAATAATCTTAAAACTCACGGCAACTACATATTCGCCACTGATTTTGACATCTCGGCAAAAAAGGCTGTTATCAATGTATGTGCCGAAGTGCGCAACGAGATTGGCAGTGACGTTCGCGTTAAGCTTGATGTTTTTCTCGTAGACGCCTCCGGCGCCACGGCCTCACACTTTTGGGCCGAAGAACTTGTGCCCGCAGCCAAGGATGCCGGGCAGATATTTCAAACGGTGGTGCCTGATGATGCGTACAGCGACAATCCTGCCCCGACAAACGCCGCTACAACGGACGTTTCCTGCATAAACGCAGCCTCTGAAGTAACGGGCTTGAATTTTTGGAGTCCCGATGCGCCGTATTTATACGACGTATACACGGTGCTTTCTATTGATGGCAAAAATGTAGACTGTCAAAAAAAGACTACCGGTTTTCGCTCCGTAGAGTATGATATTTCCCGCGGAGGGCTTTTAATAAATGACAAGCCTTTTTATCTTAAAGGCTATGCACAACGTTCAACAAACGAATGGGCTGTTGTTGGTGTTGCCAACGATTGGATGACAGATTATGACATGTGCCTTGTTCGCGAATCAGGAGCAAATTTTATACGCTGGATGCACATCGCGCCAAAGCCTGTTGCCATACGCGCCGGAGATAAATTCGGCGTGGTGTCGGTCTGCCCTGCCGGCGATAAGGAAGGAGACGTTGACGGCAGATCCTGGGATACACGTGTGGAAGCCATGCGCGATGCGATTATCTATTTTAGGAACTCGCCCTCCGTCATATTCTACGAAGCCGGCAACGCGGCAATCAGCGCGGCGCATATGCAGGAAATGACCGCCTTGAAAAATCTTTTGGACCAATCGGGAGGCCGGTTTATGGGATGCAGAAGTCTTACCAGTACAGAACAGATTTCTGCCGCCGAATGGGTCGGCACAATGATTTACCGATATGACGCAAGTGCAAAACAGTCAATGCAGGAAACGGGCCGCTACATTCCGATGATTGAAACTGAATACAAGCGTGATGAATCGCCGCGGCGCGTATGGGACGATTATTCACCGCCGGATTGTGACTATAACAATAAGTGGCTTGGAAACGGCGCAAAAAAGACCGATGGCTTTGATGTTTGGGACTTGACTCAGGAGGACTATTCGCGAGCTCTGGCGTCCGAAAGCGATGGATATATGTACTTTTACAATAATCGTATTGGAGGCGGCTGGAACGACTACTACAGCGGCGCTGCAATGATGGTGTGGTCAGACTCGAACATGCACGGGCGCAATGCAGGCAGCGAAAATTGCCGCACAAGCGGGAAGGTGGATGCGGTGCGGATTAAAAAGGATTCGTTTTATGCCGTAGCCGCCATGCAGTCAGACGGAGCGGACATACATATTCTCGGACACTGGAACTATCCGCAGATGACAAGCGGCGCTTATGAGTACCCCCTCAAGGAGTGGAACGGCACGTTCTGGGAGCCTACAGGAGAAAAGGGACAGCGCGACCCGACAAAAAAGACGGTGTATGTCGCCGCTTCGCCGATTGTCGCCACGGTGGAGCTTTATGTAAACGGAGAAATCATGGGCAAATGCGACACACCGAGCGACGGCGTTATTTACGAATTTGAAAATATTGATGTTACAAAGAGCGGCGCTGTAAGTGCAAAGGCTTACAGCGCGCAGGGCAAGCTTATTGCATACGATAAGATAGAAACGGCGTCTGAGCCTTTTTCAATCCGTCTTACGGCGCATACTGCTCCGGAAGGGCTGCGCGCCGACGGAAGCGATGTGTGCTTTATAGATGTTGAGATAGTGGACAAAGAAGGCAGGATATGCCCGACGGCAAATGATAAAATAAGCTTTAGCTTTGAAGGTGACGGCACATTCTTAGGCGGCTATAATTCGGGGAAGTTTGATGCTGAAAGCGTTATACACAAGGACTTTTGTTTTGCCGAATGCGGCGTGAACCGTGTGTTTGTAAGAAGCGCCGTCGATGCGAAAAGCTTTACGCTGAAGGCGGCGGCGGAGGGAATAGCTGAAACGGAGATTACTGTTGACTATACGCCCTTTGATGTTTCTTTGACAAGTGTGCCGCAGCAGAGTGTACCGAAAAACACCTTCACGAAAAAAACTACATTTTTGGATTTAGCGCTGGCGCAGAACGTGGCGGAGGCTAAGGCGAACACTGTTCAAAATGCAGCGGTGAAGTATTTAATTAAAAATGCGCAAAGCGGCAAATACCTTGCGGCAAATGACGGCAAGCTTATTCTTTCGGATGTGCCGACTGTATGGAGCATAAAAGAAAACAGGGGCGTTTGCACCATACAGGATACATTAAGCGGCAAAAACATTGATGTGCCTGCGTTTTCCGAGGATGACGGCAAGGAAGTATCGCTCTACGCGCCAAACGGCGGCGATAATCAAAAGTGGGTTATAGGAAAACATTCGGGAGCAGTGAGCTTTACAGCAAAGCATTCCTCTCTTTGCCTTGATGGCTCACAGGATATATTAGTACAGCGCGTGCCGAACGAATCGGAATATCAAAAATGGTACCTCGAAGCGGCAGAGCAGAAGGATGTATACAAGGTGTTTGTGAACGGCAGCGAGGTACGCTTTGCATCTGCACCTTACCGTCCTGACTCATCCAGCGGCGTGATATGCTCTGTTTCGTCAGTTCTTGACGCGCTCGGCATACAGTACAGCCTTTCGGGGACTCCGATTACGCTTACGGCAGATAGCGGTATGGGGACTTTTAGCTTGACGGAGGGAAAAACCGAAATAGTATCCGGCACAGAGAGCAGTCTTATGAACGCGGAGGTTTACGCCGAAAACGGTGATTTGTTCGCTGAGATAAGCGCAGTGATGGCGTATGTAAAGGACAGCGAGGTTAAAATAGACATTGAAAATAAGCGCATGGATATTATAACAAGATAAAGAGACGGAGTGAAAATCATGAAAAGAATTGTCGCACTTATTATGGCGCTGTTGTCTATAATGCCGCTGCATATGAGCGCTGAGGCAAAAGACATTTTCGGAGCGGAAATTATCGACTGCACTTTGTTGTCGCAGGAAGGTGTGACGGTTTCTCTGACAGCGCCCATAACAGGTACGATTTTTGTTGCCGGAAGGGATACGAAATCCGAATACGCTTGCATTGAAGCCATCGATGCCGAGGAGGGCGCAAAGTACAATGTTTTTCTCGAAGGACTCGCTGCAGATTCGGAAATATTCGTGTGGAACAGAAATATGGCGCCTTTCAGCGTAAAATACACTTCTGACAACAACAACAGGCGAAGAATGGAATATCTTGACCGTGGCGTTGTAGCCGTAAGTACAGGCAAATCTGTTTTTGTTAGCTGGAGATTGCTTGCAGACGATGACGATAATATCGGATTCAATGTTTACAGAACAACGGATTCCGTTACAACAAAGCTTAATGAATCTCCGTTGTATACAGGCACTAACTTCACGGATAATACCGCCGATACATCAAAGAACAATACATACTTTGTAAAATCTGTTCTGAACGGGATTGAACGAAATACTGACGGCGAATACACTTTAATGGGAAATTCCGAGGCTCAGTGCATTACAATCCCAATACAAACGGGCGGAACAATACATTTTGTATGGACCGGTGATTTTAACGGTGATGGCAGTTATGATTTTTTGGTTGACCGAGTATATGAAGAACAGCAAAAGCTTGAGGCATATCTTAATGACGGAACATACCTCTGGACAATTGATTTAGGTTATAACAGCGTCAATAAAAACAACATCTCTCCGGGGGCATCGACGATTGATGTGGGTATGTGGGACGGCGTAACTGTTTATGACATAGATTATGACGGCTACTCCGAGGTGCTGCTGAAAATCGCCGATGGCGTAACGTTCGCGGACGGAACAGTTTACAGGAGCTTCGCCGAAAATGCTCAGGCTATCGGTGTTATTAACGGGATGAGAGGAACATTGGAAACAGAGGCGCCCGTGCCAAACGACTATATCGAGATAGGCTCTATGGCGTGTATGATGGAAATAGGCTGCCTTGACGGAAGAAACCCTGCGCTTATATGTTGGATGAAAAACAGAAATCCGGACAAAAGCTTTAACAGTATTACTGTTGCTTATGCCTTCGATGAAAACAGAGCATTTAACATGCTGTGGAAATACGATAACAAGGAAGGTTTTGCCGAGGCGCATCAGCTGAGAGTTTGCGACGTTGACTACGATGGGCGCGATGAGGCGCTGCATATGGGCTACGCAATAAACCATGACGGCAGTTTACGTTATAAGGTGGACGGTGTTGTCCACGGCGACCGTTGGCATGTGGGCTCTTTTGCCAATGATAATAACGGAAACGAAATGATGGGGTACGGCATTCAACAGGATAATCCCAGCGGTCTTTTGGAATATTTTTATAATGCGTCAACCGGCAACTTGCTTTGGACGAACTATGCCGCTGAAGGAACTGCCGATGTTGGCAGAGGTAATGTCGGAGACATTGACCCTAACTATGACGGATTTGAATGTTGGTCGTTTCAGGGACTGTGGTCAATGAAGGGCGAAAAAATAAGCGATAGCAGTCTATACCCTGTGCTTAGGCTGTGGTGGGACGGCGACCTGCTTTCAGAGTCCTACAACGACGGAAAAATCGAAAAATGGGACTACAACAACAAATCCATAGGCAGACTGCTGTCCACTTGGAAAGTGACAAACTGTATAGGCAGTGACCGTGGTGTGCCGATGTTTTACGGCGATATATTAGGCGATTGGCGGGAGGAAGTCGTTATGACAAGCAGCGACTACTCAAAGCTTGTCATTCTTACAACAACGATTCCCACAAGTCACAGGCTATATACCTTGCCGCAGAATCCATGTTATCGTAACTGCATGACAGCAAAAGGGTATTATCAGTCGCATATGACCGATTACTTTATTGGCTTCGGAATGGAAAAGCCTCCAAACCCCAAAATCTCTGTAATCAGAAAAGTTAATCTTAAATGTCCGGAACTAAATATAGACAAAATGCTTACATTTGAATCGGTGTGGGCAAGTGAAACTCCGGAGGCGGAAAACGGTGCGGAAAACGCGGCGGACGGGAAGTATGAAACACGTTGGGCAGGATGGGGCAAGTGCGACATAACCTTTGATTTAGGCAGCACAAATTTTGTGAAAGAAATATGCACCACGTTTTGGAAATACAGCGAGAGAAGCGCCTTCTACAAAGTATACACATCTCTTGATGCAGAGACATGGCAAGAGTGTTTTTCGGGGAACTCAGCCAAAGGCATCCGATACGATTATGTAGGGATAAATAAAAGTGCAAGGTATATAAAGTTGAGCTGCAACGGCACGGACCAAGGTGAGTGGACCAGTATAATAGATGTTAAGGCCTTCAGCAAATAGTGCAAAAAAAGGCTGTGGCAATCCGATTGAACAATCGTTTTGTCACAGCTCTTTTTTAATCAATGATTGTGCTGCCGCCTATAAATTCCCTGACTACGCTGGTTGGTGGAATCGGCACAGTGTCCATCGGTTCAAAAAAGGAAAGTAACCGTAAAAGCCTGAGCGCTGTCAGATGGTACGGACTTTCTTTGCTCACGCGCGATAGCAGGGCTTGCGCACTGTGTTTCATTGCGGCAAGTTCGTACACAAGAGCAGAATTGAAAACGTCATCAGCTTCGTTTTCAAATGGAAAGATGTTTGTGTATTCGCTCTCCCGCACGTCCTCCCAAAGCTCAAAGGTGTAGTCCGCATCTGCGTTTCTGAACGCGGCGTCACGCACAAGACGGCGAATCAGCCGCACATCCGTAGCGGAGATAATATTTTCATCGTCAAACGCAATTGAAGAAAAAGCGCCGCAGTAGACCTTGTACTTATTGCCCTTTTCCACAAGGAGCGTTGTCTTTTCATTTAATGCATGAATGCCCTCCATGATGATTATTTCTTCACGAGCCACTTTCATCGGAATAGTCTCGCTGCTGCGGCGGGCGTTGACAAAATCAAAAATCGGCATTTGAATTTCCTCACCGCGGATAAGCTCGGAAAGGTGCCGGCTCAACAGCTCGTAATCGAGCGCCTCTACTGATTCAAAGTCACGCTTGCCGTCCCCGTCAAAAAGGGTGCGGGCATCCTTGAAATAATTATCCATGCTTATAAGTTCTGTTTTGATTCCGTTAATCCGCAGATGCATCCGCAGCCGCGATGAAAAAGAAGTCTTTCCGGAACCCGAAGGACCGGCTACCAGAACAATCCGCACGTCTCTTCTGGATGCAATTTCATCGGCAATTTGGATTATGCGTTTCTCGGCAAGGCCTTCGGCAAGATTAATAACATCTTTTATTGTACCTTTCCTAATTGCCTCGTTAAGCTCACTCACACTCCCCACTGCAACTTTCTCGTTCCACTCACGGTTACTCACGAGAATTTTATGCAGCCTGAGGCTTTCCTGAACCGGCGGAATCTTACCGCCGGAATAGCGATTGGGATATCGCAGAAGGAAACCACCGTCATATGCAATTACGTCAAATACTGCCACTGCCGCAGTATTTGAAGCGCACATATAATATTTCCCCTGCATTTCACATTTTTCACCGGCCTTAATTATTTGCGCCATCGCCTCATAAAGCTTTGCCGCATTCTCTTCACAGCTTTCAACCTGCGGTAAAATCTCAAAATACGTTGACTTATTCACACTTTGGCGCACACAAAGACGCCTTTTGGGGAAAAGCTTCTTTACCGCTCTTGAAAGGACATGTATAAGAGTCTGTTTATATATAACATATCCTTCACGCGTAGAAGCGTCGTATGTTTCCAAAACATCCCCTTCTGCAAGGTGGGCATCAACATCTGAAAAACCGTTGTTCAGCTCCGCCAAGAGCACAACCTCCGTGTCGAGCACGCTTCCCACAGTGCTGCCTTCCGGCACAGTTATTGTTTTTTTGTCAAGCGTTATTTTCATAGAATCCCTTCTTTCTGCGCGACAATATCATCGATACGCAAAATGTACTCACGCGCATCTTTCGGGTTATATATGCGAGAGATAAGTCCGTCTTTCACGATTTTGGATGATGCACCGGCGCCAAGCGCCAATATTGTTTGCTCCTCCTCCATAATATATACGTTGTAACGGCACTCGCATCCTTCTTTTGCAAATCCCACATTTTCAAGATTGCCGAGCGTATTTTTTTGTTTGTAAAGATAATACGGCTCATAGTCCGCCAGCGCTCTGACCGCAGCATTCATCAACAGCCGCGTGCCCTCGCAAAAACGATACCGCTCAAACTCGTCAATCAAATATGCAGCCCGCTTCAAATACATGGTATGTATAGTTACCGCTTCCGGAGACAGCGAAAGAAGCTCTGACATGGTTTGACTAACGTCAGCCTCCGTCTCGTTAGGAAGTCCTACTATTATGTCGGCGTTTATATTGTCAAACCCACCGGCGCGCGCAATGTCAAACGCATTATACACATCTTCTACGCCATGTCGCCTGCCGATTGTGTCAAGCGTTTGCTGCTTCATAGTCTGAGGGTTAATACTAATCCTATTCACTCCGGCCGCCTTTAATTCCGAAAGCTTCGCCGTGCATATGGTGTCCGGCCTGCCCGCCTCCACCGTGAATTCCCGCAAGCTCGAAAAATCGAACATCTTCTCGCAGAGACTAAAGAGGACGTGAAGCTGCTCTTGCGAAAGCACAGTCGGCGTTCCGCCCCCGAAATACAGTGTTTCCAAGCGTTTCCCCACACGTTTGATTGTTCGCGCAGCAGCCTCAATCTCACGAGCAAGTGCGGCGAGATACGGCTCGACAAATCTTGCGCTGCGCTCGGCGCTTTGGGATATAAAAGAACAGTACGCACAGCGCGTGGGACAAAACGGAATCCCGATATAAACGCTCACACCGTCGGGATACATATCATTAAGCAGCGCATCCTCCTTTTGTGCGACACGTGCCGCAAGCAGAGCTTTTTCTTCGTCCGCAAGATAGCGCCGCGCAAAGGCTTCTTTAGCCTCTGTATAAGAAAGGCCCTGCTTATGAAGCGCCCGAATGCTTTTTGCCGGACGAATCCCAGTAGAAATTCCCCACGGGGCAGGCATATCAGAAAGCTTGACCGCCGCCTCAAAACACGACCGCTTAACGCTGTCGCTTTGCTCAGTACGGCTTGCTTCAGGAGGAGCAAAGCTTACTGCACGAGCCTCTCTGCCATCGTATTTTATCACCGTTTCCGTAACGGAAGCAAGCATAGCGCTTTTTACATACACATCACTTTTCAGCGAAAAAAAGAGTTGTATTATCTGGCGCACCGCCGTTTCAAACGTGTGTCCAATACATTCTATTTTCATCTTATATAGGGATTGCAGCTACGTTCATGCCCTATTGTTGTGGGTGCGCCATGTCCCGGCAGAATCAGTGTGTCATCATCGTAAAGCTGCATAAGACGCGCTATCGAAGCAAGCGCATCAGACATGCTGCCAAAGTCTGTTCTGCCAATACTTTCTTCAAAAATCAGGTCGCCCGGAAATAGATATCCGCCAGCCTCAAATGTCATCGAACCCGGTGAATGTCCCGGCGTATGCAGAACATTCACAATCACACTGCCCATTTTCAGTTTATCGTTGTCACGCAGCAAAATATCCGGCTCAAATGAGGCGACATGCGCATCTGCTAAAAATGCTAAGTCCCCGTTCCCGCGGCACATTTGTGCATCCGCCTCGCCGATATATATCGGCGCTTTCGTCATGCGGCGCAAATAATCCGCAGCGCCGCGATGGTCAAAATGGCCGTGAGTTAAAAGTATGCCGATAAGACGATTCTCGCCCAGTGCGGAAAGCACACGCGTGCCGTCTCCGTCAGGGTCAATAACAAACGCTTCCGACGAGTCGGAAATCAAATATGTGTTAGTTCCGTATTGTCCGCAAAAAAGCACTTTATAGTCCATATAAAACTCCCTGCTTTACGAAAGCTTCTTCTTCTTTGAAACCTCATAATTTATATTCTCTTTATCTCAAAGACTCCCGGAACATGGTGAATCTTTTTCGCGAGTTCTTCAAGCTGCTGCTTGCTTTCAACCTCAACCCGCGCCGTTATTGCCGCGGCACGGTCTTTATTTGTCCGCGCGTTGCAGGCTACCAACGTTACGTTTGATGCCGCAATCGCCGCCGTAATGTCGGCCAGTATTCCGTTTCTGTTTGCGCAGTCTATGCGCAGTTCTCCTGTGTACGCCGTACTTTGCTCAGTCTCAATCCATGAACAGCGAATCATTCTCTGCTGCATCTCAGGCGTCAGCTTTTCAGGCGCAATATTTATACAGTCCGCCCTGTGTATACTTACTCCCCGTCCTCGTGTGATAAACCCGATTATTTTATCGCCCGGAACCGGTGTGCAGCAGCGTGAGAGACGGATAAGGCAGTTGTCTATTCCCTCTACCTCTATATTTCCGCTCCCCTTCTTTACCCTTCTCTGCGCCACATGGGCATTAGCCGCTTCCGGCGCATTATGCGCCTGTAAATATTGCTCGCGCAGACGCATTACCACTTTTGCCGCCGTTATTCCACCGTAGCCTACCGCGCTGTACATATCGTCAAGAGAGTTGAAGCCATACCTTCGCAGCATTTGTTCTGTGGAATGCGGCGTAATCAGGTCAGACGCAGTATAGCCTATACGCTTCAATTCATGGTCAATGCTTTCTTTTCCGCGCGCAATATTTGCCTCGCGGTTTTCTTTTTTGAACCATGAATTAATCTTGTTCCTTGCCTGTGAGGTCTTTACGATTTTCAGCCAGTCCTTACTTGGTCCATGCACCGCTGAAGTAGTCAAAATCTCGACTATATCCCCATTTTGAAGCTTGTAGTCAAGCGGAACTATTCTCGAATTTGCTTTCGCGCCCATCATCCTGTAACCCACGGCGCTGTGAATATAAAATGCAAAGTCAACGGGCGTCGCGCCCTGCGGCAAACTGACAACATCACCCCGCGGAGTGAACACAAACACTTCGTCGGCGAACAGGTCAATCTTAAGCGTTTGCATAAACTCCTCGCTGTCCGTAACCTCACTCTGAATATCAAGCATCTCTCTTACCCACGCCAGTTTTTCGTCTGCTGCTTCAGAGCTATTCAAGCCTTCCTTGTACTTCCAATGAGCCGCAACGCCTGATTCTGCGACATGATGCATCTCGTGTGTACGTATTTGGACTTCAAACGGCTGTCCCGACGGGCCAATGAGCGTTGTATGAAGCGACTGATACATATTCGGCTTAGGCATTGCAATATAGTCCTTAAATCTCCCCGGAATCGGCTTATACTGCTCATGCACCATACCGAGCGTAGTGTAACAGTCCGCCACAGTGTCAACGATAACTCTGACGGCAAAGAGGTCGTATATTTCGTCCAAGGTTTTTCCCTGCGTATACATCTTTCGATAAATACTGTATATGTGCTTCGCTCTACCCTCTATCGCGGCGTTAATTCCAAGCGCCTGCATACGGTCTGAAAGAGTGTCGCGAATTAAGTTAACGTATTCTTCGCGCTCGCTCTTTTTCTGATTGAGGCCTTCGGCTATTTCGTAAAATGCCACGTTGTCGAGATACCTTAAAGAGAGGTCCTCAAGTTCGCACTTAATCTTTGAAATACCGAGCCTGTGTGCAAGAGGCGCATAGACTTCCAGCGTCTCCCGCGATTTTTCACGCTGCTTTTCCGCCGTCATCGAACGCATTGTGCGCATGTTATGCAGCCTGTCGGCAAGCTTAATCAGTATAACGCGGATATCCTTCGCCATTGCGAAAAACATCTTGCGCAGATTCTCTACCTGCTGCTCTTCTTTGGAGGTGTATTTGATTTTTTCAAGTTTTGTTACTCCCTCGACAAGCGCGGCAACGTTTTCTCCAAACTCCTGTTTCAAGTCGTCATAGTTCACGCTCGTGTCTTCAATCACATCGTGAAGAAGTCCGGCTATGACACTCTCTGTGTCAAGCTCCATTTCAGCGAGAATGTACGCTACCTCAAGCGGGTGAATATAAAACGGCTCACCGCTGTTCCTTGTTTGGGCAGAATGCGCTTTTTTGCAATGCTCGTAAGCCCGTACTACCGAGCTTATATCTACGTTAGGATTGTATTGCCGCATTCTTTCAATAAGCTTTTCAACAGTAATGGCTTCCTGCACCGCAACTTCACCTCACATTTTCAGGTTTTCACGTTCCTTTGCCTTAATCCGCTTGTATGCCTCGGAAGAGTCAATTTTTGCTTTCTCGCCCGGAGTGGTTTTGCGAAGCGTAATCGAAATATCTTCACCGTTCAGTTCATATTCCAGAATATTCAAATCAGCAAAAACAATAACCGCATTCTCAAATTTTCTTTGCGTAAGAGTCCTGGCACACGCTTGCGCCGCCTCACGCGTGAGGTGCGTTATCCTCCCGCCTGTCTTCCCGCCCTTGGATTTCAAAAACCTGTATATCCCTGCAAAATCCTCGCGCGTCGGGAGTGCGTCGCCCGAAAAACGGCAATCCTCTAAAACCAGTTGTACACGGCAGACGCCTTTATAAATATTGATATTAAGCTCTCCGGCGACATCCACGATGTCCCCTGCTTGGTAGTCCTCGGTAAGATACCCGCGGCCAAAAGCTATAACCTCTAAGCTTTCCCCGTCTTTTTCGAGCATTATGCGGCAGTGCTTACCTTCGGAAAGCGTCCGTATATCGGTAATTTCAGCGTTCATGAGCGCAAAAAGAGGCGTGGCGTTTCCCGCTCCATACGGACCCAGTATCTCCGTAGACCGAACTTTCAAAAGTGTCAAGTCCGACATTTCAAGCCGCGAATCAATATTTATCATACCGACCGGAGGCTCTGTCACCACGCTTTTGGCGTACTCGTTAACGCGCCTGTCAAGCTCGGATATATATTCCTGCTTTATGCTGAACCCTGCCGCGTACGCGTGGCCGCCGAAGTTTTCCAAAATATCCGCACAACCCGACAGCGCATCAAAAAGGTTTATTTCACCTATGCTCCTTCCTGAGCTCTTGCACCAATCGTCCTCAATGGATATCAAGAGACAGGATTTATTGTATCTGTCGCAAATGCGCGACGCAACCACACCTATTATTCCATGATGCCAGCCGCGCTTTGCAAGAACAAGCACCTGTTTTTCACAGTAGTCACCGGAGTTTATCATTTCGACCGCCTCAGCAAAAATAATACTCTCCGCCCTCTGGCGCTCCTTGTTTTCCTCGTCAAGTCCAAGGGCAAGCTCCATCGCTTCGTCCTCATCTTCCGTTAGCAAAAGGTCTACCGCAGTCATGGCGCTGGACATTCTTCCCGCAGCATTGAGCCGCGGCGCAATGGAATAGCTGATAACGGCGCTCGAATTCCACTTGGGATTTGAGCCGATAGTTTTTATCACGGCGGCAATTCCTTTGTTCGGGTTCTTGGCCATTTTTTGCAGTCCAACATCAGCTATCACGCGATTTTCATCGGTAAGGCTGACCACATCGGCAATCGTACCGAGAGCAATCAAATCTGAAAACCGATTGAGCAACGCGTTAACCGATTCCTCCGAAATTGCGCATATCAGCTTAAATGCAACGCCAACACCGGCAAGGTCCTTGAAGGGATAAGTGCTGTCCGGCAGTTTGGGATTGAGTACGGCCACCGCACTGGGAATCTCGCTCTTGCACTCGTGATGGTCCGTTATAATCATATCAATCCCCAGCTGCGCTGCGTAAGACACCTCATCACTCGCAGTGATACCGGTATCTACGGTAACAATAAGTTTTGCTCCGCGCGATTTTATTCTGTCAATGGCGCCTTTATTGAGACCATATCCTTCATCCTGGCGGTCGGGAATGTACGCGCTTGTGTTAGCGCCGCAGCTGCGGAGGAACCTTACCATAAGTGCAGTAGAGGTTATCCCATCCACATCATAGTCCCCGTAAATTACTATGTGCTCACCTTCGGAAATTGCCCTTTTTATCCGTTCCACTGCCTTCTCAACACCCTGAAGCAGATGCGGAGGATGGAGATCTCCCGTACTCTTGTCCAGGAATCGTTTAGCTGCATCGGCAGTGTTTATTCCGCGGTTTATCATAACCCGCGCAACGAGCGGTGTAATACCAAAAAGTGTAGAATATGCGTATACTTGATTTTCATCCGTGTCCCTATCGAGAAAAGACCACTCTTTTGATGCAATGGGCATTTTCTATTACCACCCTTACTTTATTGGTCCAAAACGGAAAACTGCTTTCCCGTTTATGTCGGACGCGTTAATAAATTTGCGGGACCAAAAACGAGCATCGAAAGAATTGGTACGGTTATCACCCAAAACAAAATACTCGTCATCGCCCAGTTCGATTTTTTGCATATAGTCCTCGCCTTTTTCATGAACATACGGCTCCTCGAGAAGCTCGCCGTTTATATAAACGTCTCCCCTCACGATTTCAACGCTTTCACCGGGAAGCGCTATCACGCGCTTCAACAGCAAAGCGCCGCGCATATCGTTCGGCAGCGACTGCTCTATCTCCTCAGACAAAGTAAAGACAACTGCGTCTCCTCTGATGATTGTTTTGTCAATTTTATAAACCAATACCCTGTCACCGACCAAAACTGACGGCGCCATTGATTCTGTCGGGACGACGGCAATATTGAATACATAGGTGCGGATTAAAAAGGCTGCCAAAACGGCAAACAAAACAACTACGACCCATCGCAGGAGTTCCTTCATGATAATCACCTTATAATTATACTACATATTTTGCCTTTTCACAAGTTTTATTTTAGTGCGACTATTGTTACTCCGTGTTCACCCTCACCATAACGGCCAAGACGAAATTCCTTAACATGAACATGCCGCTTCAGCATTCCGGCAATGGAATTCCGAAGCACTCCGCTTCCCTTTCCATGCACTATAGTCACAGTCTCCAGCGAAGCAAGCGCCGCATCGTCCAAAAATTTATCTACCGTCGCCAACGCTTCATCGGCGCTTTGACCTCTTACGTCTATCTGTGTTTGTGCCGCCATGCTCCTTCCCGCCGGCACAGAATCCACAGCCTTCACGCTTTTTTCAGCCGCCGCTTTCTCATTTAGCAGCCTCAAGGCTGAGATATTCACGGTGACCTTAAGTATTCCCACTTGAACCGTAACCTTCCCGTTTTTGTCAGGAAGCGTCACTATCTCCCCCTGCTGCGAAAGCGTTGTAACTTCTACCCTTTGACCCAGTTTAAGCTTTTGAGGATCAATGGGCGGATTATCGGTTTTCAAAACGTCCTCCGAAATCGCGCCGCTTATGGCGTCAAGGCTGCGCTTGAGCTTTTCTCGATCACGTTCCATTTCCTTTGCATTTTCGCTCTTGACATCCCTAAGCTTTTTTTGCATATCCTTGAGCAGAGCATCCGCCTCGCTTTTGGCACGCTCGTAGAGTTTTTTTGCGTCACGGCGGGCATCCGCAATAATCTTTTCTCTCTCTGCGCGTACGCTTTTCTCTGCCGCGGCAAGCTTTTCTTTCATTGCCTCGTTTTCAAGCAAAGTGCTGCGCGCCGTAGCCGCATCTTTCTCCGCCTTGCGGCGGCTGTCCTCAAGCGTTGTGATTACGTCCTCAAACCTCGCGCTTTCGCCGTCTATCAGGGACTGGGCGCGAGATATTACATCTTCTTCCAACCCCAGCCTTTTGGAAATTGCAAAAGCGTTGCTTTTGCCCGGCACGCCTATTAGGAGCCTGTAAGTAGGTCTCAGCGTCGCCACGTCAAACTCGCAGGCCGCGTTTTCCACGCGGTCGGCAGAGAGCGCATACAATTTGATTTCACTGTAATGTGTTGTGGCAACCGTTTTTGCGCCGACATTTTTGACCC
The DNA here is from genome assembly GCA_030527235.1 of Clostridia bacterium. GTDB lineage: Bacteria > Bacillota > Clostridia > UMGS1883 > UMGS1883 > JAUNBL01. Next base: position 17,762 of record JAUNBL010000033.1, read on the forward strand.
TTTCCAAAATCGCCGCAGCAAGAGCGGCGCCCTCTGTAGGGTCTGTCCCGGCCCCAAGCTCGTCAAATAACACAAGCGATTTATAGTCGGCACGTTTGAGAATGTCTATTATATTTACCATATGCGAAGAAAAAGTGGAGAGCGATTGCTCTATGCTCTGTTCATCGCCTATATCGGCAAAAACCTCCTCAAATACCGACAAACGGCTGTTTATCTCCGCAGGCACGTGCAAACCGGACTGCGCCATAATCGTCAAAAGACCAACCGTTTTCAGGGTAACGGTTTTGCCGCCTGTGTTGGGTCCTGTAATCACAAGCGTATCAAAGTCGTTGCCCAAAAGCACGTCAATCGGCACGACGGCAGCGGATGCAATCAGAGGATGGCGCGCCTTTCGTAAATCTATAATCCCGTCATCGTTTATAAGCGGCTCAACTGCACGCATTGCGCGGGAAAGTTTTGCCTTTGCAAAGGCAAAATCAAGACAGATTATGGAATTGTAATCCGCCTTAATTATGTCTGCCGCTTCGCCCACAGCGCCCGAAAATTCCGCTAAGATGCGTTCTATTTCCGTTTTTTCCTCAGCGGCAAGGGCGTGGAGTTGGTTGTTTATCTGCACTACCGCCATGGGTTCAACAAAAAGAGTCGCGCCGCTCGCACTGCTGTCATGGACAATGCCGGGAATGTCGTTCTTATGCTCCGCTTTCACCGGAACTACAAAACGGTCTCCGCGCATGGTTATAATTGCGTCCTGCAAGAAAGACGCATAGCGTTGTGAGCGAACCATATCATTTAGAACATCATTAATTTTATTGGTAAGCGCTCGCATTCTCTTGCGTATGCCGCACAGCTGTGCCGACGCATCGTCCGACATCTCTTCATCGCTTAAAATCGCTGAAGAGATGGCTTGCTCCAGCTTCTTATCCGCTGCTATCTGTGCGATTGCAGCCGCCGTTACCGGATATAGTTCGGCAATATTTTCATCGTCAAAATACGCTTCCAAAAGTCTTGCTGTACGAAGCACATGAGCAACCCCCAAAAGGTCGCCCATGGAGAGCGTCCCTCCCTGCTGGGCTCGCTGGCAGTGCAGCCGCACATCGCTTATCGGACTTATCGGCGGTGCAGAATGCTTAAGTATAATACTTTCCGCCTCGCTCGTCTCCGAAAGCCGCCGCTGTATCTCGTATTTATCACCAATCGGTGAAACAGCTCTACACATCTCCTTCGTGTCCTTGCAAATGGCATACTGTGAGAGCATTTCACGGATTTTATCAAACTCTAAAACCTTTAATACCCTGTCATCCATATTTTTCTCCTTATAAGCAAACAGAGGCCGAACGTTGTCAGCCTCTTCTTATCTTATCAAGCGTAATTCTTACAAGTCTGAAAAGTGCTCTGAAACGGTTGAGGCAAGTGTTCATTCCCCACTGTGAAAGCTTTGAAATCATATATTTTGAAAGCTTATAATTGCATCTGTATTTTTCCTTCACTGAAAGCGCGGCCCCCGTAAGCCCGCCTCCGCTTTTTGTATAGTGGTAAAAGACGTCCGGCACAAAAACGAATGAATTGGCCCTCGTGTACGCCTCCACAGAAAACACTGCGTCCTCCGCCGTTTTCATATCCGTTCTGAATCGCATATCGCCAATAATACCGGAGCGGAAAATAGTTCCGCAGACACTGTTGAAATTTATCCCATCCAAAAACTGCGGATAAATATATTTCGGAAAGTCCGGTTTGAGGATACATGTTTCTTCCTCAAACAGCATTTTCCCGCGCACGACGCTGCCGTCCGGGTATTCCCAAAGAAAGGGGAATCTAACAATATCCGTCCCTTCGCGTATGGCACGCTCAATGCAGTCAAAGTCCAGGTAATCATCAGAATCCAAAAACATGATATAGTCCCCGCTTGCAGCGTCCAAGCCGGCGTTTCTTGCGCTTGAGACACCGCCGTTTTGCTTGTTTATCAGGTGAATCTGATGTCCATAGCTTTCGAGGATACTTTGCGTCTCGTCCTGCGAGCCGTCATTCACAACAATTACTTCGACATCCTTGTATGTTTGAGCCAGAATCGAATCCACGGTTTTGCGTACATACTCGGCGCAATTATACGCCGGTATTATTACCGAAACCTTACTCATGTCGCAAGTCCTCAAAGCTTTCTTTTTCAAACAGAACCACGTCTTTGTTGGAATCGTAATTTGTTTCAACAACGCCCTGTGAGCTTTCGTGCACGAACATTATCTTAATGGTGAGCAGTATCAGCTTAATATCCAGCCAAAACGAATACTGGTTTATATATATTATATCGAGCAGCACCTTATCCGAAACTTTTGTGCTGTATTTTCCGTAAACCTGCGCATAACCGGTAAGGCCTGCCTTTACAAAAAAACGTTTATCATAATTTCTGACCATTTTAATATATTCGTCCACAAAGACCGGCCGTTCGGGACGCGGACCCACAACGCTCATTGAACCAAACAAAATGTTGAAAAACTGCGGCAGCTCATCAAGCCTGAGCGAACGCAAAACCTTGCCGACCTTAGTAATGCGCGGGTCATCCTCCGTGGCAAGCACTGCACCCGTGCTCGCCTCCGCATCCTGGCGCATTGTTCTAAATTTCCACACCATGAATTTTTTGCGGTAGATAGTCATTCTCTCTTGTTTATAGAGCACCGGCCCTTTGGAATCAAGTTTTATGGCAATGGCGCAAATAAGCATTATCGGCGACGATATGATTATCGCTATCAAAGAAACCACAATGTCAAAAAATCGTTTCAGTAAGCTCTGACTCTTTGTAAGCCGCAGCGGTTTTGCCTGAATAATCGGAGTGTCGGAAAACTGCACGATATGGCTGCCCAATACATTTATATTCGCAAGCGTTGGAAGCACAAACACTTCTTTGTTCATGCTCATCGCCTGTGAAATAAACCTTGAGCGCGTCGCCTCGCTGATAAAGGGCGACACAAACACACCGTCATAGTGCGGGAACACGTTTTCCAGAAGGTCCTCTATTGCCTCCTCGTTATCTTCATCAATTATCATATACCACGCATGGCTCATTTCGCTGTATGAATATTTAAGCTTTTTAGCAAGCTTGTAGGTAACCCCTTTAGTTTCAAGTACAAGCAGTCTTCGTTCACCGTCAACTTTCCGCAGCCCTATCATCATAAGCAAATGGAATACAGCAAGAATTACGCATATCAGCCCACCGGCAAGAATGAAAAACAGAATACTCACAGTATCCCACGAAAAGGTCAGATTAACCAAGACCACGAGCGCAGTCGAAACCAGTACCGCAATTATCGTAGAAAGCAGCGTATCTCCCAGCTTTCGCGGTGTGCGCATATAAAGCTCATATGCGTAGCACATTGTCACCATGGATATACAGTACGTAATCATAAGATGTGGGAATTTCCCGCCCTGGAGCGTAATATTTATAATGAAAAAGTAGACCGCAATGCTTATCAGAGCGGTAAACAGTATGTCACCCACTACCAACAGCGCACAGTAAAAATTACTTCTGAAAAACCTATTAAACACACTAATGCCTCCCAACGCAAACTATTGAAATTGTACCTTGAAAACAGCTGTAAGTCAAGCAGAAAATATAGCCTTGTAGTACAGCAGGCTTCATGGATAGGGGTAGGCTATATGTCATCTACAACAACGTAATCTTCAGACTTGATATTATCTTCCTGAACATGCGTCAGCACATATCCGGATTTTCCCTCGTTTTTCACTTTATAAAGTGAGGCATCGGAAATTCTGTATAATTCATCAAAGGTTACCGATGTATTATACACAATGGTAACGCCCACTGAGCATGTTACCGTTACAGACTGCGCACCTGACTTAAACGTACCTTTTAATGCCCGGCAAATGGCCTCCGCTTTTTTTGTTACAAATTGCTCGTCAGAAAAGTTTTTTAAAAACACCACAAATTCGTCTCCGCCGAGCCGCCCCACAAGGTCGGTTGAGCGAAACAGCCGCCTGAGCTCGCGCGCGGCAGACTTAAGCGTTTCATCTCCTTCAGCATGACCGAGCATATCGTTTACCTGCTTGAAATTATCCAAATCAACAAGGAAAAACGCTGTTTTTGTCATGCTGTCGATGTTCTTAAGCACGCGGGATATGTAGCTTTGAGCGGCGCCTCTGTTAAGAATCTGCGTTAACGAATCGGTCTGCGCTCGCGTTGCCATCAGCAAGCTTTCAGCCGTGTCCTCAATCACATTTTTATATTGCCGCATTGCAGAATATCCAACGCAAAACAACGAAACCAGCATTGTGAGCACAATTATCACTCCACTGATTAGTTGAGTTTTGTCGCTGAAAATCCAAACCAAAAAAAGCACTGCAAAAGCAGCAACGAGCAAGTATATGGGCGCCAATAGGTCTTGTCTTGTCCGTCTTCTGTTTCGCATAACTTCACCTCTTTTAGATTAATATATCACGCTTGGACGATTAAAGCAATCTTTGTATGTGTTACAATGATATGACCCAAAAAGAATAGAAGCTGAACGTCCAATGTG
>JAUNBL010000034.1 GCA_030527235.1 Clostridia bacterium
AGCCTATTTCGGTACGGACGGGGAGTCGGTTCTGAGCAATGACGGTTACGCCAAAGCCACTTGTGAATATGATCCTCGCGGCAATATAACGCATGTAGCCTATTTCGGTACGGATGGGGAGGCAATTCTATGCAATGACGGTTACGCCGGCTTAACCAGCGAATATGACGAACGCGGCAATTTCATCGGTGTGACATGTTTCGACGTTAATGGCAATCCTATAGATCCTCCGCGCTGATTTAACTGCCTTTACAAGGATGCGGTATGAAATTATGATTCCCTGTGGGAAAATTCATCACTGATAACAGTCTCGAACCATAAGAAAACTTTTACCCCCATAAGAAAACTATTGCTCATAGCCAAAAAACTAAAAAAGCGAAAAACCGCGCCGAAGACTGCCTCGGCGCGGTTCGTTTTTTATGTTGTAAAGCCGTGAACCCCCTTGAAAATGGGGCTTTCGGGCGAAAAAACAAAAGCCGCAATTTTTTATCAAAATTACGGTTCTGTCATGGCGGAGAGGGTGGGATTCGAACCCACGTGGGATTGCTCCCAAACTGATTTCGAGTCAGCCCCGTTATGACCACTTCGATACCTCTCCGTATATTCAGTTGGCATAGAAAAACAAATCAAAATGATGGTTTGCGCAGCGAAGCAAAAAAATCGTTCAACAACTTTTCGCACTCGTGCTGCATGATGCCGCCCCAGACGGTAGTGGGAGCTCCGAAATAGCTTTTTGCAAACAAATCAATTTTGCCGCCGGCAGCGCCGTATTCCGGGTCGTATGCCCCGAAATAAACATTTTGCATGCGCGCGCTTATAATTGCTCCGGAACACATTACACATGGCTCAAGCGTGACATATAAATCACATTCGTCAAGCCGCCAGTCTCCGATAACGGAGCATGCTTTGCGTATGGCGCATATTTCCGCGTGCAGCGTTACGTCGTGCTGGGTTTGACGCAGGTTATGTCCGCTTGAAATCACATGACCGTGTCGGACGATTACAGCGCCTACTGGAATTTCACCCTTACGGCGAGCCTTTTTCGCTTCGTGGATAGCAGTTTTCATAAAGATATTTTCCAAACCTAAAACCCCTTACGAGTAAAAATGATAACATATTTTTCGCCATGAGTCAATACATTTTTTTTGCGCAAAGAAAGAAAAGGTGTTGCATTGAATGGGGTGATAATGGTATACTAACATAGAGGTGATATGTGATGATAAATATTAAAGAGATTACATACGGAGAGTTTGGAAAGTGTGTACGCATTTCTGACGCAAACATAGAGCTTGTTGTCACAATAGACAAAGGGCCTTTTGTGATTCGATACGGCTTTATAGGCGGCGAGAGTGTTCTTTTTGAGGATGCTAAGGCCAAGTACGGACAAGAAGTAAAAGACAGTCCGTTTAGAGCTGACCGTTGGAATGTTTACGGCGGGCATCGGATGTGGATAAGTCCGGAAAAACTTCCGCGCACATATTATCCGGACGTTTACAAAGTGGAATACAACGTGGAAGCGACGGCGGTAACTTTTACTGCCCCGGAGCAAGAGTGGACGCATATGCGCTACTGTCTTAAAGTAGAACTTCTCAAAAACGGAGAGATACGGCTGACGCATACTACGCAAAACACCGGCGCGTGGGATGTAAAGGTGGCGCCGTGGACAATTACGGTGATGCGCGGCGGCGGAACGGTGATTATACCGCAAAACACGCGGGATACCGGGTTTTTCCCGAACAAATGGGTGGCTTATTGGCCCTACACGAGTATGGGTGATGAACGTATAAAAACAGGTGACAAGTATATAACCTTTACAAACAAACCATCTATTTCCGCTCCGGCAAAAATAGGCGTGCTGAATAATGCCGGATACGCTATTTACGTTTTGAAGGATTGCGCGTTTATGAAGGAATTTGCTTTTGAAGACGGAGCAGAGTACCCGGACAACGGCTGCAACTGTGAGAGTTATATGAACGGTGAATACGTAGAAATTGAGTCACTTTCTCCGCTTCGTGTACTCGAAAGCGGAAAAACAATGCAGCATATTGAAACATGGCAGCTTTCAAAAATTGCCAAAACGGAAACGCTAAACGATAATGTGATTAAAGCCATTGCCGCAAAATTCGGGAAGTAGCCGTATGAAAGAGGTTTTGCTTTATACCGACGGGGCTTGCAGCGGAAACCCAGGACGCGGGGGTTTTGCATCGATACTGCTTTACAAAGGCGCGGAAAAGGAGATAACCGGCGCTTTTGAGCTTACGACAAATAACCGTATGGAACTATTGGCGGTAATACGGGGCTTGGAAGCGCTTCGTGAGCCGTGCCGTGTTAAAGTGATAAGCGATTCAAAGTACGTTGTAGATTCTCTTACTCGCGGCTGGGTTTATTCGTGGCGCGCAAAGGGCTGGAAAAAGAGCGATGGAAAGCGTGCGCTGAATGTGGATTTATGGGAGCGCCTTTTGCCGCTCATGGAACGCCATGAAGTGGAGCTTGAGTGGATAAAGGGTCATAAGGGACATCCCTATAATGAAAGATGTGACGCTCTTGCCGTGGCGATGTATATGGGCGATGGGTTAGAGTGTGACGAGGGATATACGGAGGGCTGAAAATGGATCGCGTTATACTCCATTGCGACTGCAATGCGTTTTATGCATCAGTGGAGTGCCTTGACCGGCCGGAGTTGAAAGAAGCGCCAATGGCTGTGGGCGGGAGCGAGGAACTTAGACACGGGATAATTCTTGCAAAAAACGAGCTCGCCAAAGCAATGGGCGTGAAAACCGCCGAGACGATTTGGAAAGCAAAAAAGAAATGCCCAAACCTGGTAGTTGTTGCGCCGCATCATGACAAATATGCCGAATACTCAAAAATACTAAACAGCATATATCAACGCTTCACGGACCTTGTGGAGCCGTTTGGAATTGATGAATCTTATCTTGATGTTACAGCTTCCGAAAAACTCTTCGGAAGCGGGCGCGAAATTGCGGATGCTATTCGCGAAGCGGTGAAAAAGGAAACGGGACTCACTGTTTCAGTAGGAGTTTCGTTCTGTAAAGTGTTTGCGAAGCTCGGCAGCGATTATAAGAAGCCGGATGCGACAACGGTGATAGAGCGCAGCTTAGTAGAGGAAATTGTGTACCCGCTTGATGTGGGGGAGCTTTTGTTTGTGGGTAAAAAAACACGTGAGGCTCTCGCGAGCATAGGAGTGCGGACGATTGGCTCGCTTGCGGCATGCGACCCCGATATTCTGGTACATCTGCTGGGCAAGGCGGGTAAAACGCTATCCGATTATGCGCGCGGTCTCGATGACGAACCGGTGGCGAGTGTCAGTGACAGCCGCGAGGCAAAAACGGTGGGCAATGGGACGACCTTCCCTCGGGATTTAACAGCGCTTGACGAAGTGCACAGCGCGATTGTGGCGCTTTCGGAGGAGGTGGCGCAGAGACTGCGTGCCTATAACAAAAAGTGCCGCTCTGTGACGCTTACCGTGAGGAATGCAGATTTTGTGACGATAAACAGACAGACCACGCTGAGCGCTCCGACATTTTTGGCACGTGATATTGCATTTGAGGCGACAGAGATATTCAAGCGTTTCGTTGTACAAGGCACCAAAGTGCGCATGTTGACGGTTACAGCCGGAAGCCTGACGGATGCGGATTCCGCAGAAGGTCAAATTTCTCTCTTTGATGCGAACAGCCTTGTGCAAAAGAAACGGGAAATCCTTGAATGTACCATGGATGAGGTAAACAAGAAATTAGGACAATCTTCAATACATTACGGAAGCAGGCGTAAAAATGCGTTATCGGATGGACAGGAAAACAAACTGTGAGCTTTCAGTTCTCGGATTTGGCTGTATGAGGCTGCCGAAGAAAGGAGCCTCCATTGACCAGCGCGCGGCGGAGGAGTGCATGAAATATGCGATAGAGAAGGGTGTGAATTACTTTGATACCGCATATATTTATCCCGGAAGCGAGGTCGCGCTCGGTAAATTTTTGGCGAAAGGGTTTCGCGACAAAGTTTATATTGCCACAAAACTTCCGCCGTATATGGTTAAAAGCCTTGCCGATGCAGAGCGTATATTGAATACGCAGCTCGAACGGCTGCAAACAGACAGGATAGACTATTATTTGATGCATATGCTGCCGGATACGGCTGTGTGGCGCGCAATGTGCGGTTTTGGGATAGAAAAATGGATTGAGGAAAAAAAGCAGGAAGGCAAAATAGTGCGTGTGGGTTTTTCTTTTCACGGCTCGAGTGAGGCTTTCAGGGCGCTTGTTGACATATATGACTGGGACTTCTGCCAGGTGCAGTACAATTATCTTGACGAAAACTCTCAGGCAGGCAGGCGCGGAATTGAGTATGCACAGCAAAAGGGTCTTCCGGTTATCATAATGGAGCCTTTGCGCGGAGGCAGACTGGCAAAGCTTCCGCCCAATGCCCAAGCGGTTTGGGATAACGCGGATAGGAAACTGACTGCGGCGCAATGGGCGCTGCGTTTTGTATGGAACCACAGCGCGGTTACGACACTTTTGTCAGGTATGAACTCAGTGGAGCAGGTGGAGCAAAACTGTGCGGCAGCTGATATGTCGGCGCCGGATTCGCTTACCCAAGAGGAGAGGGCGCTTTTTGATGAAGTAAAAAAACAGCTTGGCGTAACAAACTTGATTGGATGCACCGGCTGCGGCTACTGTATGCCGTGCGGGGCAAATGTGGATATTCCGGGAGTATTTCGTTGTTATAACGAGATTGGGTGCGATGGGTATTTTACAGCGCAGAAGGAGTATATAATGTGCACCACTCTCAAGCGTATGCCGTCCTATGCTTCGCTCTGTCAAAAGTGCGGCGCGTGTAAAAAGAAATGCCCGCAGGGGATAGATATACCGCAGGAACTTATTCGTGTTAAGAAGAAATTCGAAGGTGTGGCGCAGAAGACGTCTCGCTTGGCTGCGCATTTTATGTTCAAATGATATAGGAGTTGGTAGAGATGCAGCGTATTTTTGTGGAGAAGAAAATCGGGTTTGATGTTGAGGCGCGCGGAATGCTTGAGGATTTGCGTGAGAATCTCGGACTGAAAAATCTTCAGGGCGTTCGCCTTGCAAATCGCTATGACATTGAGGGATTGAGCGATGAAGAATACGAGCGGGCAAAGAGCGTAGTGTTCTTTGAGCCTAACGTAGATAATGCGTATGAGTGGGAAATTCCCGTCGATAAAGACGAGCATGTTATTGCCATAGAATACCTTCCGGGTCAGTATGACCAGCGTGCAGACAGCGCTGCCGTGTGTACACAGATATTGACACAGGGCGAGAAACCGCTTGTCCGTGTGGCGCGGCTTATCATACTCAAGGGCGCTCTTACAGGCGAAGAAACGGACAGAGTACGTCATTACTGTTTGAATCCCGTGGATTCTCGCGAGGCCTCGCTTGAAATGCCAGAAACCTTGGTAATGTCCGCGCCTGTTCCTGAAGACATCAAAGAAGTGGAAGGGTTTATCGGCGCAAGTGAAGATGAAATTGCGGCGCTCGGAGCCAAAATGGGTTTTGCAATGGATAAGGATGATTTGCTGTTTTGCCAGGCGTATTTCAGAGACACCGAAAGGCGTAATCCGAGTGTAACTGAAATGCGAGTTATAGATACCTATTGGTCGGACCATTGCCGGCACACAACATTCGGCACGATAATAGACGATGCGTATATCGCGGACGAGTGTGTAAAAGCAGCCTTTGAGGAATACAAGAAAAGCCGTGCCGCAGTAGGGCGCGGCAAAAAGCCTATGTGCCTGATGGATATAGCGACTATTGCACCTAAGCAACTTAAAATGCAAGGCAAGCTTTGTGAGTTAGACGAGAGTGAGGAGATAAACGCCTGCAGCATCCGCGTTGATGTGGAGGTGGACGGAAAAACCGAGCCTTGGCTGATTATGTTTAAAAATGAGACGCATAATCACCCCACAGAGATTGAGCCGTTTGGCGGTGCGGCAACTTGCCTTGGCGGCGCTATTCGCGACCCGCTTTCCGGCAGAAGCTATGTATATCAGGCGATGCGTGTTACCGGAAGCGGAGATGTACGCACGAGGATTGAGGACACGTTGGCGGGAAAGCTCCCTCAGCGCAAAATATCACGGACGGCCGCTGCCGGATATAGTTCGTATGGAAATCAGATAGGCCTTGCAACGGGACAGGTTGCTGAAATTTACCATGAGGGTTACGTTGCAAAGCGGCTTGAGATAGGAGCTGTAATCGGTGCTGCGCCGGCTAAAAATGTGCGCCGCGAGCGGCCGGCGAAGGGCGATGTTATAATTTTGCTCGGCGGACGTACAGGTCGTGACGGCTGCGGCGGCGCTACAGGGTCGAGCAAGGCTCACACTGTGGAATCGCTTGAAACCTGCGGCGCAGAGGTTCAAAAAGGCAATCCGCCCGAAGAACGCAAGCTGCAAAGGCTCATGCGCAACGGCGATGCTACGGCGCTCATAAAGCGCTGCAATGATTTTGGCGCTGGAGGAGTGAGTGTTGCGATAGGCGAGCTTGCGGCGGGTTTAGAGATAGACCTTGACAAGCTGCCTAAGAAATACGAAGGACTTGACGGCACTGAGCTGGCCATTTCGGAGAGTCAGGAGAGAATGGCGGTTGTTGTGGCGGATACGGACGCGGAAAAGTTCCTTGAGCTTGCGTCAAAGGAGAATCTTGAGGCGACTGTCGTTGCCGTTGTCACGGACACAAACCGCCTTGTCATGCATTGGCGCGGCAAAGTGATAGTCGATATCTCGCGTGAATTCTTAGACACAAACGGCGCAGAGAAACACACTGTCGTGCAGGTCGAAAAAATGCGGTTTTTTGAGAACGGCAGTGAAGGCACAGATATAAAAAAAGATTGGCTCAAGACACTTTCGGACATCAACGTGTGTAGTCAAAAGGGACTGTGCGAGCGCTTTGACAGCACAATAGGCGCGGCGAGCGTGTTAATGCCGTTTGGCGGAATAACGCAGCTTACGCCGGCGGAGGGGATGGCGGCAAAGCTTCCGGTGGACTGCGGGGAAACAGATATGACCACACTTATGACGTACGGATTTGACCCATACATATCGGAAAACAACCCGTTTGACGGCGCGATATGTGCGGTGGCGGAATCTGTTGCGAAGATTGCGGCGATGGGCGGAGATTACCGCAGAGTATATCTTACCTTCCAGGAGTATTTTGAAAAGCTTGGGACAAATCCACTGCGCTGGGGCAAACCATTTGCCGCTCTGCTCGGTGCGTATGAAGCGCAGATTCATCTGGGGTTGGGTGCGATAGGCGGGAAGGATTCAATGTCCGGCTCCTTTGGCGATATGGACGTACCGCCGACACTGGTGTCGTTTGCCGTTGCAACGGCAAATGCAAAGGAGGTGCTCTCGCCGGAGTTCAAAAAAGCCGGAAACAAGATTGCGCTCTTTAAGATAAACCGTGACCACAGCGGCAAGCTTTGCTTTGAAGATATGCATAAGGCATATGACGCAATTTACAAGGCAAACCTCAAAGGAATTGTAAAGAGCGCGTCAGTAGTACGGCGAGGGGGAATCTGCGCAGCGCTGAGCCGCATGTGTTTTGGCAACATGCTCGGAGCTGTGATTGAAACTGACGAACCTCTTTTTGCACCGCTCACCGGCTCTATTATCGCCGAAGTCCAAGGCGAAATGGAAGGCGCGCAGATTATAGGAGCAACGATTTCGGACAGCTATATTGAGGCAAACGGTGTGAAAATTGGACTGCCGGATGCCCTTGAGGCATGGGAAAAGCCGCTTGAAAAGGTATTTCCGACACGGGCAAAGGAGAACACAAACGATATCACGACAGCGGTTTATGATAAACGTACGTTTCGGGTTGCCAAGAATAAGATTGCCAGACCGAAGGTGTTCATACCGGTATTCCCCGGGACGAACTGCGAGTACGACAGCGCGCGCGCCTTTGAAAAAGCGGGTGCAGCTGCGGATGTCGCGGTATTTCGTAACCTTACAATGTCAGAGGTGGCGCAGTCGCTTGAGGAGTTTGCAAAGCGCATAGACGAAGCGCAGATTATAATGCTGCCGGGAGGCTTTTCCGGAGGCGATGAACCGGACGGGAGCGGTAAGTTTATCGCCGCCGCGTTCAGAAATGAACGTGTACGCGAAGCGACAATGCGATTGTTAAACGAGCGCGACGGATTGATGCTGGGCATATGTAACGGATTTCAAGCATTGATAAAGCTGGGTCTGGTGCCGTTCGGTGAAATTCGCGACATAACTCCCGATTGTCCCACGCTTACGTTTAACAATGTCGGCAGGCATATTTCCACAGTGGCTCTGACAAAGGTAACAAGTGTTCTTTCGCCGTGGTTTAGCTGTGTAAATGCGGGAGATATACATGCAGTTGCTTTCTCGCACGGCGAGGGCAGATTTGCGGCAAACAGGCAGTGGCTGGACAAACTTGCCCAAAGCGGACAGGTGGCAACCCGCTATGTTGACACACAGGGAAACCCTTCTAATGACATACGTTATAATCCCAATGGCTCCGATGACGCAATAGAGGGAATTACGAGTCCTGACGGGCGTATCCTCGGTAAGATGGGTCATAATGAGAGAGCATATGCGGGGCTTCTTAAGAATATTGATTTTAATACAGACCAAAAGATATTTGAATCGGGAGTCAAATACTTTATTTAGGAGAAAAAGGTTATGAGTGAAATTCGCAGCGCATCGCTTGCACCCTTTGGTGAGAAAAAGATTGAATGGGTGAGCCGAAACATGCCGCTCTTAAATTCCATAAAAAGGGATTTTGAGCATGATAAGCCATTTGATACTATGCGTGTAACGGTATGTATCCACGTCGAGGCGAAAACCGCCTACATGGCACGTATACTTGCTGCCGGCGGGGCAAAGGTCGCAGTCACGGGCTGCAACCCTCTCTCTACACAAGATGATGTTGCGGCTGCTTTGGCGGATGGCGGAATAGAGACATTTGCGATGCATGGTGTGAACAGCTGTGACTATACGCGTCTTTTGGACAGAGCGCTCGATATTCGCCCCAATCTTTTTATAGATGATGGCGGAGACTTGCTGGACGTTATCTCTGTCGGGCGCAGGGATTTGATAAGCGATATTATTGCCGGTACCGAAGAAACGACAACAGGAATTTTACGCCTTCGCGCGCGTGAGGCGGAAGGCGGGTTGTCAGTGCCGATGATTGCGGTAAATGATGCCGACTGCAAGCATCTTTTTGATAACCGCTACGGCACAGGTCAGTCTGTCTGGAACGGTATCAACAGCGCGACGAACCTTATTGTCGCCGGTAAGACTGCCGTTATAGCCGGCTATGGCTGGTGCGGCAAGGGCTGCGCTATGCGTGCAAAAGGCTTAGGCGCGCGAGTTATCGTCTGTGAGGTGAATGCCGTGCGTGCGCTTGAAGCGTATATGGATGGCTTTGAAGTAATGAGCATGGATTTGGCGTGTGCCATAGGAGATATTTTTATCACAGTAACCGGCTGCGAGGACGTTATTGTGAAACGGCACTTTGAAAAGATGAAGGATGGCGTCATACTTGCAAACGCCGGACATTTTGACGTTGAGATATCAAAGCCAGATCTTGAGGCGGCTTCAGTGGAACACTATCAGAGCCGTGAGCATATAGAGACTTATGTTACAAGCGACAAAAGGCGGCTGAATCTCCTTGCTCAAGGCAGGCTTGTGAATCTTGCGGCGGGCGACGGGCACGGGGCAGAGATAATGGATATGTCTTTTGCGGTGCAACTTTTGACATTGAGATATGCCGCAGAGAACGGTGCGAAGCTGGAGAAGAAGGTGTATAACGTACCAAAAGAAATCGACCGCGCGGTGGCGGAGATGAAGCTAAATACAATGGGCGTGACAATTGACGAACTGACGGAAAAACAGAGAAAATATCTTGCTGTTTTGTCGGTTGTGTAAATTGACATACTATAGTATAAGCAATATAATTATACTATTAAAATTTGGAGGTTTTTACATGAAAAGATTAATTGCGGCAGCGCTTTGCGCTTTTTTTGCCGCAGCTTTTCTCACAGGCTGTGAAGGACACAATCTCACGCTTTGGAATGCGATGCAAAAATCAAGTGAAATACTAAGCGGCGAATCAGACACGCAAATTTCTGCCGCAGTAACGATTTACGAGGCGTTTGACGATGCACAAATGCAAGATGTGCTTGAGAGGATTGGCTATTTTCTTGCAGATACGAAGCTTGCTGTAAAAAGCAAATCCGTACTTACTGACGATGCGATAAAGGCGTACTCAGAAGCGGTTTTGGAAATGGAAGGGATGAAGGTCTCGGCGGATATGTGGGTGGATATGCCGGATATAACGGATGCTGCCTCGGCAAAGGTGTATTTCAAAGTACCCGCGTACATTGGCGCTTTGCTTCCGGAGGAGTATGGGAAAAAGCCGTACTTGCTTTTTGACTATTCAAAAATCAGCGCTATAACACAGCAAGTCCCTGACATGGAAATTAACATGGATAAGCTTGACAGCAAGAAAATTATCGCGCTCTCGAAGGATTTGATGAGGGAAATCGGCAGCTATATTAATCCGCCGGAAGCGTTTGTATCAAGCGTGAATGGCAATATCTATACAGTTACGATAACGGAAGACAATCTGCTCGCCTGCGTAAAAAGCATGCTGGAGAATTTTTCGCAAGACGCGGCAACGCGAAATTTCTATAAAAAGTATATTTCCGAATTTTATAATATCTACCATGAATACATGCCCTCGGTCTACCCTGAGGTCGATTTTGACAGTGCGTTTGAGGCTATGGAACCGATTTTACCGCTTGTTCCAGCATCTGCCGATATGTTGATTGGCGTATTGAAAGAGGCAGATATTTTCGGAGACGGTTGGAGTGTGGCGTATACGATTGATGAGCAGGGTTTTATATCTGCAGAAAACTGGGATATAGATATCAGAATAAACCTTTCTAAGCTTGCGAAGTTTGGCGATGCGTTTAACCGTCTCGTTTTTGGAATGATGACGGGAGAACCTTTACGGGACGGGGAACAGAAAGGGATATTTGGAATCAATGTTAAAATTGCGACATCAGTTAAAAACATAAATGAAGAGATGGAAGTAACGATGCCTTCTTCTGACCCACACCAGACGGTGGATTTTATAGATGCTACAATTAGTGCGATGCAAAAGGCCAAGGAAGAGGCTAAGTGGAATTACGGTGCGGCAAGTGTCGGTGAGACGGGGACGATTAATAACTATCTGACAAACGGTGTGTCTTTTATGGCGCAGACGCTCTATCCCACGTATTCCGCTGACAGCGGTGAACTCTTTTTCCCCGCCAAAGAGACGCTTGAAACGCTTGGCTGCTCTGTCAAATGGAACGAAGAAGAAAGCTGTGTTGAGATTGAAACCGCCGAAAATGTGTACTGCATATATAATACTCCGGGCGACTACTTTGTGGACTATTACTACACGGTTTGGGAAAACGGAAAGTGCTATTTGAATTTGTATGCGCTTGAACTTGTGACAGGGAAAGACTTCGGGTTTGATTCGGGCGAACTACTGATAAGATAACACCGAAATAACTCCAACCAAAAGCCTCCTATGACAGTCTGAAAAGCTCATAGGAGGTTTTTTTTATTTTGCCTATCAAAAAGAAAAACTGACTTCGCTTGGAAACGAAGCCAGTTTGTTTTTGGATTTATGCCTATTTGCTAATTTGCCCACTGTAAGGAACTTTTGCAGATAAGCTTATTTCAAGTTTGTCTCCAGCGCGCAGCCCTCGCCATAGGGAATGAGTTCCATTACGTTAATCCATTCGTTCTCGCTGTTTTGGAATCCGGTCATTCTGATATAGCGCGCGTCCTGGTTAACATCCATTACGTTCCACTCAGTGTTAGCCAGGCTGGTCCCGGAGAAGACTTTCGTAAACGTCACATTGTCAGAGGAGACTTCAAGGTCAAACGTCGTAACACGTGTGTCATACTTCCAGAAGCAAATTGCCACCTTGGAAATGCGTTTAACCTCACCGATGTCAACGGTGATAGACGAAGCGCGCACATTGGATGCCCAGCGCGTGTTCATGTCGCCGTCTATAGCCATACCCTTGTTGTTAAAGCTTTCAGGCTCAGCCGTTGCGGTTATTCCCACACGCTTTATAAACGCACTGTCGCGGAAGGCTGGAATGTTGGGAGTAAAGTCCTTTTCAACGACGCTCTTCTCGGGTATTGTGCCGTTTGCAAGCATGTCAGAAAGCATTTTAACCATATTGCCCTCGCACTCATAGAAAACATTTTGCTTATGACCTATAACAATAAGCTTTTCGGCATCGTTGTAGTAAACCTCTTTGCCGAGGGCTTCCGCCATGGCTCTGAGCGGGATGAAAGTGCGTCCCTCAATGATTTCGGGTGCCACCTCAAGCGTCTTCGCTTCGCCGCCTACGGTGTATTCGGCACTGCCTATCTGCATCACGATATCGTCAGCCGTAACGGTTTGAGTAGCCTCATCCCAAGTGACATTTGCGCCGAACTGCTCGCTTATCACGCGTACAGGAACGAGAGTGCGATCGTTTTTTACAACTGCTTTGACCGCAGCGTTGGCGCTGTCAAGCTGTATAATTTGATTTTTGGTGTACATATAGGGCGAATCAACCTTCATCGATACGGTACCGACCATTCGTTTTTGCAGATAGGGATAGAAATTGCCCTCCATGCCTCCGGATAAACGAGCCATTTCACAGCCGGCAAGCAGTGTTGCGCCAACTGCGAAGTCCTGAGTGTTGTCCGCCACCGCAGCTCTGCCCGCCTCGCCGCCTACCCACTGAACATATCCCACTTTGCCGCTGTCGTCAATGGCGATATCGGTGAGATATTTCCAGCCGCGCAGCGCCGGGAGTAAAAATGTTTCGCGGTCCAGTATACCTGCGTTAATTCCCCAAAGAATACCATAGGTGTAAAATGCAGTGCCGCTTGTCTCATAACCTTCGGGATTGTAATCCGCTACACTGTAATCATGCACAAGCACGCTCTGTGTCCAAAAACCGTTGCCGTCCGCATCTACTTTCTGGCAGGCGGCTATTGCGGCAGCCATATCTTTGTAAATTCTAAGAAAGGTTTCGCGGTGTTCCCATGAGTCGGGTGTATCCTGCAGAACCTTCGCCAGCGCCGCCAGCACCCAACCGCCTCCGCGCGACCAGAAATTTTTCATGGTGGCGTTGTCCCCCGGAAGAGGATTGCGCGGGTAAACATAGTTTGCGTCACGGTAGAACAGGTTTGTATAGTTATTGGGGTCCGCATAATTAGCGCCGGTTTTCAGACTAGCGCTTGTGGTGTATCCGTCGGCAGAGGTAGGTATACCGCCCTCACCATCGTACATCAGCTCAATGTTGTATTTGAAATACTCATAGAGTTTATCGAGGTAGAGCTCGTTACCAGTAATGAGATAAAGCTTGGACATGACAGGCATAACCATGTATAATCCGTCTGCCCACCACCAGAAGTCATCGTTGGGCTTGCTCATCTGATACTCCATGACTTCGCGCGCGCGCGCGATTTTGCGCTCGTCCTTTACAACGTCAAAATTGTAGAGGTCGGCGAAAGTCTGAAAACACGTCTGCCAGTCGCCGAAAAGCGCGCCGGTAGAGTTAACGTCGCCGGTATAGCCCCATGTCCAGCGCGATTTGTCTCCGTTGTTGCGGTTGCCCATCCATTGGTTGGCTTCCGCCCACGCTTCCGAATACTCTCTGTACGCCTCAATACCTGTAAGCATATACGCTTCGATGTTACCGGTATTATATGCGCCGCGCTCCCAAAATGATGAGCCATAGCTCGTACGATGAGTGGAAATCCAATAGTCGTTCACAAGCTCTATGTAACGAACGACCTCTTCTCGAGGCATAATGGTTGGGTCTGCGGCAATGGAGACTGCGGGAAGCAGCGCTGCGACCATTGCCGTGCAAGTGAGTATTGCCAGAATCTTTTTCATTTTTTCTCCTCCTGATTGTTTTTTTGCGGTACGCGTTCCGCTTATATTCATATGTTAACATAGTTTTAACCAAAATTCAATTATTCTTTTGTGATATCTATAAAATTTTATGGCATATAAAAATTTATTTGCAATATGACTGTTTATGAATTATAATAAATATGTTGGGGGTAGAGTGATGGTCGATAGTATTGAGATTTCTCTGATTGTGCCGGCGTACAATGTCGAAAATACGATAGAGAATTGCATAAACAGCATTCTTGGACAAACCTTAAAGAATATTGAGGTTATTGTTGTTGACGATGCGTCTACTGATAGCACGGCCGAGATTTTAAGAACTATACACGATGAGCGCGTTGTGCTTTTGAGGCAGGAGCATTTGGGTCAGGGTGCTGCACGGAATTACGGGATGAGCAAGGCGCGCGGCAGCTACATAGGCTTCGTGGACGGTGATGACACCGTCGAAAACTGTATGTACGAAAAAATGCTTAAGTGTGCGAAAGCAAATAATGCCGAAATTGTGCAATGCAATATAAACGATATTTTCCCGGACGGGACAAGCGCCGTCCAAATGAATGTGGCCGATGCCGTGGTCACTAAAAAGGACGCACACAGGTACTTCATTAAATATTTTTACAAAAATCTTCACAGCTATGAGGTATGCAATAAAACTTTTAGGACATCCTTTGTAAAATCCAGAAACCTGTTTTTTGAGAGCAACGATTTGGTTTATGCCGAGGATTTGCTCTTTAATCTGGAAGCGGCGCTTTATCTGCACCGTATTGCGTTTATGAAAGAGGCCTATTACAATTACTTCCAGTGCGCCGACAGTCATTCCAAAACGTATAGCTCGGCTAAAGTGAAAAAGTTTTGCGCTCTTTTTTCGCTGTTCTTTCAAAAGCATGAAGATGCGCCGCGCCCTGAGACGGACGCTGTAGCTCTGCTGATTCTGATGACCAACATTGCGCGCACGGAAGGGGAAAAGAAGGAGATTCGCGCCCTTTGCCGACGCAGCGATATCAGAGAATACATACGTGGTTCTCGCCGCTGTAACCCGAGGTTTTTACATAAGTTTTTCATGAATGCTTTGCTGTATTTGCCCATGTCTTTACGCGTTGCGCTTATAAAAAGTCATTACAGAATAATGGAGTGAGTTTTTATTGAAGGTCAGTGTTGTTGTCACAGCACACCATACGGAAAAATATCTTAGGCGCTGTATAGACAGCGTCTTGGCGCAGACTCTTGAAGATATTGAGCTTATACTGGTAAACGACGGCTCGCCTGACGACACGGCCCAAATAATGCGCGAGTACGATTTGAAATATGCAAACGTAAAATATATTGACATCCCCAACAGCGGAGTTTCGCGCGCCCGTAACATTGGATTTGAACAAGCGGAGGGCGAGTACGTTATCTTTGTGGATTCCGATGACTATATGCAGCCGACAATGCTCGAAAAAATGTATTGGCCGGCAAAGGCAAATGATTGCGCCATGGCGGTATGCAATTTCATGTTCGATTACGAGGACGGCACAGCGCCTGCTATTGCGCTGAAAATGCCTCCGGCAGCTTTCAAAACGGTTAACGGCATCGAATTTGCCGCTGATGTAGTGTCGCAAAAAATATATTTAGGCTTCTGCGTGTTTAATAAGCTTTTCAAAACCACGCTCTTGCGCGAGAGCGGCGTTTTGTTTACAGACCGCGAGGAGGTCTTTGCCGAGGATGCGTTTTTCTATTTTCAGGTGGCAGCGCTCGTTAACCGTGTTGCGTTTGTTAAAGAACCGCTTTACCATTACTGCCGTCGCGCAGGAAGCGTGATGAATTCGTATAAACCGAATCTGGCGGACCGCTTGGCAAAGCTTTTGGGAGATACCGAGAAAATTTTTGCAATTCCTGAAATGGAACGCGCGTGCAGTGTTCTTGCGTTCTTGTTTTTTATTGATATTATCATGAACGAAATAGAATACAAGACTCCGTACAAGGAAATTCAAAAACCTTGGCGACATCCTTTCTATGCGGAGCATCTGAAAAATGTGCCGCTTAATGCGCTGTCGGCACGCAAACGTCTGCTCTATCTGATGTATAAGATGAAAATGTACAGGTTAGTGTATGTGATTTTGTGCCAAAAGGCGGGAAAGGAGCTGGGTTTTTGAATATACTGCTTCAAGGCTATTTTGACCGCAACTTTGGCGATGATATGATGATGCGCATTGTTATGGAGCGTCTTAAAGACTATAATTTTTATGCGGAAGTTTCGCGCAGTGAACTTTTGCAGCCGTTTGAAGACATAAATAATTTTAACCGCGGCACAAGCGTTCCTCGGTATTTTGACGCATGCTTAAGGGTAACGGGGTCCGGCTTTTTGATTAGAAGCACGTCCGGCACATTTTACACTCTTTCGAGAATTCATCGCATGTCGCATGAGAAACGCATGTTTGGCGTCCGCGCGGTTATAGGCTGTAATGTGGGGCCTTTTAAGAATTCTTTTGCGCAGCGGGTGTCAATGCATGAGATACGAAAGTATGATTTTATAACTGTTCGTGACAATGCCTCGGCGGAAATTTTGAACGCCAACCACGTGAAATGGCAACAGGGCGTCTATCCGGATATTGTGTTTTCGCTCGAGAACGGCAAAATACCTCCGAAAAGCGGCGACTGCCTCGGTATAAGCGCGTATAGGAGAATTAACACAGATAACATGCCGCTTTATCGTACCCTTGCCGCCACTGCGGACGATTATATCGAGCGCACGGGGAAAAAAGTATTGCTTTTCGCTTTTGATGTTGAGGACGAAAATGACCTCTGTGCCGCGCATACCATTCAGCAGCTTTGTCGCCGCGCAGATAAGACGGAAATAGTCTGCCACCACGGCAGCGCTATTTTAGATGGTTTTGCACGCTGCTCGAAAATTGTGGCAATACGGTTCCACAGCGCGGTGCTTGCGCTCAGAATGGGCATACCGCTGGTTCCTGTTACATATTCCGCCAAAACGGACAATGTTCTCTCGGATTTAGGCTGTGACAAACCGAGCTTCAGCGTTAACAGCGTTGACGCTGAAGCGCTTATTGAAACATTGAAAACGGCGGATACGCCATTTAAGCTGCCGGAATCTTTAATAGCGCGGGCGAATGGACATGTCGATTCGTTTCGTACTTTTTTGGAAGGCGTGAAAAAATGAAGAGGACAACAGCGACGCTGAAAAATTCGCTATGGAGTTTTTTACAGCAATTTATTCTCTGCATTTTAAGTTTTGCTTCACGCAAGGCTATGCTGTGGGCAATAGGAATAGAAGGAGTGGGACTTAACGGTCTGTTCTCCAATGTACTGACGTTTCTGACCCTGGCGGAGCTGGGTATGGGTACTGCAATAGTGTATAATCTTTTTGACCCGCTTGCCAGGCGCGCAAAGGACGAGATTTGTGAGCTTATGAGTTTTTACAGAAAGGCGTATCACATAATCGCCCTGGCTATAGCGGTATTCGGAGCGCTGCTGATACCGTTATTCCCGTTCATCATCAAGGGTGTCAGTTATGAGTGGAGCTATATCATTTTAGTTTACGTTCTATTCCTTTTTCAGACCGTCTCATCCTACTTTTTCACCTACAAGCGTAGCTTGCTTGCAGCTGACCAGCGCCAGTTTACTGTTGCCGCAGTAGATATAGTGTTCAAAATTTTAACTGTGTTGCTCGGTATCGTTGCGCTTGTTTTTACAAGAAATTTTGTGATTTATCTTTCGGTCCTGATTGTCATGGGCAATGCGAACAATATATACGTTGCGCGCAAGGTGGATAAAGCGTATCCCTATATAAAAGATACGGCGAGGCGGCTGCCGGAGTATAAGCGCGATTCGATTTTCAAAAACGTGCGCGACATATTTCTCTCCCGTGTTTCATGGACGATTACGACATCTACCGATATGGTGCTTATTTCTTCAATGGTGGGCACCAAGGATGTGGGACTCTATTCTAATTATACCATCGTCATAAACACGCTGACAGGGCTTGTTGAGCAGCTGCTTGGCGCAATGAGCGGCAGCATAGGCAACCTTTTGGTTACCGAGAAGGCGGATTACGTAGAACAGGTTTTAAGAAGGCTCAACTTCCTGATGTATTTCATTTCAGCGTTCGCCTGCTCATCTCTGATAAGCCTTCTAAATCCGCTTATCGCGCTTTGGCTGGGAGATTTTACGCTTCCGATGTCTATCGTTTTTATGTGTGTGTTCAATTTTTTCCTGTGGACATATCGTGCGCCGCTCTGGCGAATGGTTGGCTTTTCGGGGCTGTTTGATGACGATAAAAATATCAGCGTTTTCGGAGCGGTTGTAAATATTGTCGTGTCGCTAATCCTGGGCTGGAAGCTTGGTATGTTCGGTATATTGATTGGCACAGCAGTCTCTCTTACGCTTCAGTTTGTGTTAAAGTGCGACCTGTTTTACAGCGATTTTCTGAAAATCCCGTTTAGTAGAAGCATGAAACGTTTTTCACTCTATAGTGCATTGGTGCTCCTGAATATGTCAATCACTTATTTTTTGTGTTCACAGGTGAGTTTGTCCAATCCCTATGCGGCGTTTGGCGTAATGATGCTTATATGCGCTGCTGTGCCAAACGCCGTCAACTGCGCTCTTTTTTGGAGAACTGATGAATTCAGTTACTTCAAAGACCTTCTGATAAACATGCTGAGGAAAACAAGCACATAAGAAAATCGGAGCTTCACTTAAAGCTCCGATTTTCTTATTCTGCGTCAGGGTTTTGCATCATCATTTCCATGTACTCTGCCCGTGAGAGAAGCACTGCTCTGGGCTTTGCGCCCTCGTGCGGACCTACAATGCCGCGTTCTTCAAGCTGGTCAATAAGTCTGCCTGCACGGCTGTAACCGACTTTGAGACGCCTTTGCAACAGCGATGCCGAGGCTTGACCCGCGTCAATTACAACTTCAATCGCCTGCGGAAGCAAATCGTCCGCCTCAAGCGCATCGGTGTTTTCCTGACTGCCGCTCCGCTCTATGTGCTCAATAACATCTTCGTCGTATTTTGCTTCAAAACCATCCTTGACAAATGCCACTACGCGCTCAACGTCCTTGTCGCTTATAAACGCGCCCTGTACGCGTGTAGGCTTGGAAACGCCCATCGGTGAAAAGAGCATATCGCCTTTCCCAAGCAGCTTTTCCGCGCCACCCATGTCTAAAATTGTACGGCTGTCAACCTGAGAGGAGACTGAAAACGCTATACGAGAAGGGATGTTTGCTTTAATAACGCCGGTGATGACATCCACGCTTGGGCGCTGTGTTGCGATAACAAGGTGCATTCCGGCGGCGCGTGCCATCTGCGCTAAACGGCATATCGCATCCTCCACATCGTGAGGAGCTACCATCATTAAGTCAGCCAGCTCGTCCACAATGATAATGACCTGGGAAAGGGGCCTTTCTTCGTTTGCTGCGGCATATTCGTTATAACCCTTTATATCGCGGACGTTGGCATCAGAAAACAGCTTATAACGCTTCACCATTTCCTGTACCGCCCAATTAAGAGCGCCTGCCGCGCGTCTGGGGTCGGTCACAACAGGGATGAGCAGATGCGGTATTCCGTTATAAACGCCCAATTCCACTACCTTGGGGTCTATCATAATAAGCTTGACTTCGTTAGGGTCAGCCTTGTACAAAATACTCGTTATGAGTGAGTTTATGCAAACGCTCTTTCCGCTGCCGGTCGCACCGGCAATCAAAAGATGCGGCATTTTGGCAATGTCAGCTATAATAGGAGTTCCTGAGATGTCTTTTCCGAGGGCAAAAGCTGTCTTTGATGAGAACTCGCGAAACTCTTTTGAGTCTATAACTTCGCGCAGATGTACCGTCATAACGCTTTTGTTGGGTATCTCAATTCCCACTGCTGCTTTGCCCGGTATAGGGGCCTCTATCCTCACCCCGTAGGCGGCGAGGTTCAGTGCAATATCATCTGCCAGATTTACAATCTTATTGACCTTTACTCCAACGGATGGCTGTATTTCAAAGCGCGTTACAGTGGGTCCTTTGTGTACTTCGAGTATCTTCGCGTCAACACCGAAGCTCTTGAGTGTTTCTATGAGTTTTTTCGCCTGTTCGCGAAGGTCCGTTTCCCCGCCGCCGGCAGCCGCGCCTTTGTTTTTGGAGAGAAGCTCCAAGGAAGGGAATGTGTAGGGGATAATCTCATCGTTTAGCTCATCGTCGGTTACCTCAATCGGCGCCTCGTCCTTTTTTTGCGGCTCGGGCGCAGGAGCTTCCGATTCCTGCGGCGTGGTAAATATTTTTATGTCTATATCTTCGAAATTATTCTCCGTGTCAAAAGGTGCAGCTTCAGGCTCTTTCCAAACCAACGGCGGCGGTTCCTCGGCATTTTTGGCGGCCAAATCCCTAAGCTCTTCAATTGAAATCTGCTGCTCGCGGAACTTTTCCTTTTTGACTTTGGGTTCGCGCGGCTTCTTGGGCTTGCTTGCGCGATACGCAACGTATTTTTCAAGCAGTGACGCAAGAGCGTATATAAGCCGAAAATCCGTCAACGCCATAAGCAGAATAAAAACGGTGCAGCCCAAAATTATCCCCGTTCCGATGGGGCCGAAAAAGTTTGTAAGCGGTACACTGATAAGTCCCGCTATGCCGCCGGAAATTCCCCCGTCTGTAGCGGCGGTAACGCTCAGCGATGCAAGTTCGCCAAACGACTGATATCCTACTTGTGAGCGGAATAGATAAAGCGATAAAAACGCGCTTATGCAGACCATGATGGCCGCAGCCCACGCGTAGCGATGTTTGTGCGGCGAAAGCGTGCCGCGTATGAAAAAATGGACAAGCATTACAATAAAATACACAGGAATCGCATAGGCGGCTTCGCCGAACAAAGCCAGCCCCGCATTGCGTACAATTATACCGAAGAGAGCAAACACTGGCGTATAGTAGCACAGAGCAACAATGATACATAAAAAAGACGCGATTAACAAGCGCACTTCTTTGGAGTGCGCCGCGGAAGCTTTTGCTGTTTTTGTCTTGCTTCGGCTCGAAGTCTTGGCATGCTGAGCCGAGGCGGAAGTCTTAAGCCGTTTTCTTTCGTTTGCCAAAATAAGTCACCCTTTGCAATGAGAAATAGCACATTTCTATTTTATTTATATTTTAGCACACTTCAAAAAAAAATGCCACACTTTTTTATTACATATTCTTTTCTCTTTTTAACTTTTTAACTTTTTGAACTCCGCCGCGCTAAAGCGCTTGCAAGCGTATGAAAAATGTGATATGCTTTTATTCGTAATTTTGCGGAGGGAGATTAAAAGCGGGAGAAGGTTTGACAAGAGATGACATTTCAAAAAAAGGCGGAAAACTTTTGGTACTATTATAAATGGCATACTATAGCATCGGTGGCAATAATTATTACGTTATTTCTCGGGATTAAGAGCTGTGTGGACAAGGTTGAGCCGGATGTGTCGATAGCGTACATTGCAAGCGGTTATGTAAATACAGAAATGTTTGATGACGGCAAGAGAGCGCTGGAGAAACTTGTGGGAGACATAAACGGTGACGGAAAAGAAGATGTTTTTCTAAACGCCATCATGTTCTCCGATGAGGTGAATCCACAAATGACTGCAGCCCTCACCACAAAGGCGATGTTTGCCATTGCGGCCGGCGAGTCCCGCGTTTATATACTTGACCTTGAGCACTGCGAAACATATGCAGACAGCGGCGCGTTTGAACCGCTTGAAAAACTTGGCTACACTGATGGACTCAGAAACGAAAAGGGCGAGCTTTATGCCGTGCGGCTGGAGCATAACGAACGCCTTAATAAGCTTGGCTTTAACGATAAGATTGAGCTTTATGCCGCACTGCGAGTTATTGCCGAAACCGATGCGGGAAACAAAAACATTGAAAATATTACGCAAGGCGCAAGGAAAATTTTTGAATATATTATGAACAAATAAATTTACAAGTTTTGTATGTGATACAATGATGTGACCCAAAAAGAATAGAAGCTGAATTCCCCATGTGGTATAATGGTAAGTGACTAAACCAACCATACACAGGAGGAGAACAGCTTCTATGAA
>JAUNBL010000070.1 GCA_030527235.1 Clostridia bacterium
CTTTATCGCAAACGCTCAAACTTTTTTTGGGTCACATCATTGACAACCGCAGACAACTGTACAGAGAAGACCAAAATAGATGTTGCAATTTTATCGTTCTTCTGATATACTAACTATTTGAGTGTAGTCCAAATAGTTAGGAGGAATTTTTATGCCGACCAAAGTTGTTATCGGAGCTCAGTGGGGCGATGAAGGTAAGGGCAAAATTATAGATATTCTTGCTGCAAATGCAGATGTTGTGGTTCGTTCTTCAGGAGGGAACAACGCAGGGCATACTGTTGAAGCAAACGGTGAGCAGTACAAGCTGCATCTTGTACCTTCTGGCATTCTCTATCCCGACAAGCTCTGCATAATAGGCAACGGAGTCGTTGTAGACCCGAAGGCGCTTCTTGAAGAGCTCGACATGTTTGCCTCGCGCGGGATAGACACTAAGAACATGATTATAGACGCGCGCGCGCATATGATAATGCCTTATCATATAGAACTGGACGCGCTCAGCGAATCGTCCCGCGGGAAAAGCGACATAGGCACGACAAAGCGCGGTATCGGTCCTTGCTATATGGATAAAGCTGAGCGCAGCGGTATCCGTATGCATGAATTTGTGGACGAGACTGTGTTTCGACGTCGCTTCCGTGAAAACATGGAAATAAAAAACGCCGTTATCACAAAGATTTACGGCGGGCAAGAACTCAAGTATGAGGACTACATTGATGAGTATGTTTCCTACGCACAGCGCCTTGCGCCGTACATGGCGGATGCTACGGCAGTGCTTTATAAAGAAATCAAAAAGGGGAAAGAAGTCCTCTTTGAAGGTGCGCAGGGTACGTTACTTGACCTTGACTTAGGTACCTATCCTTATGTAACAAGTTCGCACCCGATTTCGGGCGGTGTGTGTGTAGGCACGGGAATAGGTCCCACCATGATCGACGAATGCATTGGCGTTGTAAAGGCGTATACAACGCGAGTGGGCAAGGGTCCGTTTCCGACGGAACTTTTTGACGAAACCGGCGAATATATACGCAACAAAGGCTTTGAATTCGGGGCGACTACTGGCAGAGCGCGCCGTACAGGTTGGTTTGACGCGGTCATAGTAGATTATGCGGTCAGAACAAGTTCGCTCAATTCCATCGCGCTTAATAAAGTGGATACTCTTTCGGATATTCCCAAGCTCAAAATTTGCGTGGGCTATGAAATAAACGGCAAAGTTATTACAGACTTTCCGTATTCGCTCGACACGCTCGCCTCTTGTACTCCGGTATACGAGGAGATGGAGGGCTGGAGCGGAGATTTGACTTCCGTTACAAGTTACGATGGACTGCCCGTAAACGCAAAGCGGTATATTTCGCGTATTGAAGAGCTTTGCCACGTACGTGTATCCATGGTAGGCGTTGGTCCGAACCGCAGTCAGAACCTTATAAGATAGGGGGCGTTTCCTATGTTCGGTATCGGTCAGGACATTGGAATAGATTTGGGCACCTCGAGTGTTTTGATGAGTATGCGCGGCAGAGGTGTTGTTTTGCACGAACCGTCTATTGCCGTTGTAGACCGCAAATCACGCGGTGTAGTTTCTGTCGGCGCTTCGGCTCAGCTTATGAACGGGCGGACACCTACCAATATGATTGAAGTGCATCCGCTCTCCGGAGGGGCTATTTCAGATTACGGTGTTACGGAACAAATGCTGCGTGTCATGCTTAAAAAAGTTTGTTCAGGCCGAATTTTCAAACCCGCTGTGACGGTGAGCGTTCCGAGCGGCGTTACAGAGGTGGAGAAGCGGGCTGTTATAGACGCTGCCGAGTGTGCAGGTGCGGCAAGAGTGGCAACTGTGGCGGAACCCATTGCGGCAGCTACCGGCGCCGGAGTTGATATAACGCGCCCAATAGGAACGATGATTGTGGACATAGGCGGCGGCACAACAGATGTAGCTGTCCTTTCACTTGGCGAAATCATAGTTTCAGAGTGCATCAAGGTTGCCGGCAATTCTTTTGACGATTCGATAATGCGATATATTCGGCGTACCATGTCGCTGATTATAGGAGAACGGACTGCGGAAAACATAAAAAAAGAAATTGGCTGCGCCACTGTCAGAAATGAGGACGTGAGCGTAGACTTTAAGGGTAGAAGTCTTGCATCTGGTCTTCCACAGACGGCGAGCGTTTCGGGAAAAGAGATTTGCGAAGCGCTCACCGACGACCTTGAAAAAATTCTCAACGCAATACTCTCTGTTCTGGAAAACACGCCCCCGGAACTTTCCGGAGATATTTCGGACGAAGGAATTGTTATTACGGGCGGCAGTGCACTGCTCTACGGTATAGATACATTTGTCTCACAGGCAACGGGGCTGAAGGTCAGAGTTGCAGATGACCCTGAATCGGCAGTGGCACGGGGTCTCGCAAGAATGCTTAAGTAAATAGACAAAAAATAAGAAACCGATGAAACTGTCGGTTTCTTATTTTTTTATTGTGTAAATTATTTTACTGCGTCTTTGAAAGCTTTGCCTGCCTTGAATGCCGGAACTTTTGTTGCCGGAACTTTGATTTGAGCGCCCGTCTGCGGATTCTTGCAAACTCTTGCAGCTCTCTTCTTAAGCTCAAATGTGCCAAAACCGATAAGCTGAACCCTATCGCCTTTCTTTACGGCACCCTCAACAGCCTGTACAAACGCGTTAATAGCGCTCTCAGCGTCCTTCTTAGTAAGACCGCTTACCTCAGCTGTTTTTGCAACGAGTTCTGTTTTGTTCATAGGTATTTCTCCTCCTTATAAGAAAAAATTTTCTTGTTGCCGCCACGGGCAACCGTTGCAGAAAGAACAAAGTACCAACAAGGCATGTTCATTTCCTATAGTGCTATTTTATCAGTAACTTTCCCGTTTTACAAGTCTTTTTTCTTAAATTATTCTAAAAAATTAAGAAAAATTAAATTTAGCCGCGTGTTTTGCATAAAAAAGGGAAAAATGTGAAGCTATTGGATGGGCGAATTATCTGCGGAGGATGGCGGCTTCTTTTGCGAAGGGATGTCAATCATGTACTTTTTAACTACCGGAAAGGAGACAGAAAGGTAAATATAGATGGCGAGTACAAAATAGATAATCGGGAGCAGCAGTATAAAATATGGACTTACGCCGAACATTCCGTACAGGAGCGAGCCGCATACGACAAGCGGAATAAAGAAGGCGAGGAATGTGCGGGGAAGGCTTGCGAGCGTAAGCAGAAATGAATTCTTATAGATATCACGTATTTTGAGCTTAAAAGTGACCAGCAAGGGATACACGTACATGTGCATTAAAAGGAAGAGCAGCCCGATTATAATCATAACGCCTTGTAAAATGGAGTAAACAATGCTTTCCGCGCCGGCTCTCGTATAAAACGCGATATTTATCATTATAATAGTCACGAAAACGCAATCTGTTATAAAGATAATTGTACCTTGAAGGAAGTTCTTTTTATAATGCTCCCAAAAATCGGACCAGACCCATGCATGAGTGTCACGTGTGTAGTTGCGGATTATGTACGTTGCGCCAGCGGTGGGAGCTCCGCCACCGATAAAGGTGTACAGAAAGAGCGCGAGAAGTATGGTAAGTGCAAAAACAGTATCGCCAAACTCAGCGCTCAACTGTGCTGCGCCGCTAAACGACAGCGAAAAGCTGAGACCAAGCGTTACCGCGAGCCACATTAC
>JAUNBL010000071.1 GCA_030527235.1 Clostridia bacterium
ACATTGGACGTTCAGCTTCTATTCTTTCTGGGTCATATCATTGTATCACATACATTTTTTCAAAAATACTTTTTTTCTGTGTTTCATACTGCTTTCAGCACCTTCGCGGCGCTTTTGCTTTTCCAATACTTGCGGTCAACGGTTTCAAACTGTTCGTCCTCATCGGAAGCGAGCGTTACACAATCAAGTGCATTTGTAAATGCCGGAGAAATATTTGCACCCTGCTTATAAGCGGATATCGTTTTTTCTCGCTGTCTCAATACTCAATCGTGCGAATAATATGGCTTGGATTGACTTCTGTCATTTTCTGATACATCTTCATCAGTTCCGCTACACAAGAGCTTTCGGTCATAGTTTTTACATCAAACCCATACGCCTGCATCACAGCCCTATCATTCGCCTGGTGAGCCTTGCGGAGCTCCAGCGGCATGGTCAGTTCGCCGTAAAGGTCGGCAAGACTGCAATCCGGGTAGAGGGCGCGGGCATCGAGAATAGCCTGTGCGTTCTGCTCGATTTTCGTCTTTTGCTCATCGGTGGCGTTTGGCCAAGGGAAGTTGTTGTAGACGATTTTTATAGAATAATCATACCGCATTTCAAGGCGTCCGCATACAATCCGCACCCAAGCCATGTGGACATTGGAAGTCAGCACGCCAAGATGAAAGAGCGTGGCTTTTGGCATAAGGCGCAGCTTATTGCTGCACAACTCGGACGCACTCATGTAACCCATCGGAATATACTCTCTCTTTTCTGAGGATACTTCCGGAATAACGATATAGCTGCCGGTTGGCATATTTTCCGTTTGAAAACGTGTCGGCGTATCAGCAAGTTTGAGCGTAGAAACACGTTTACTGGCAAGCCGAGCTTCTCTAACACCTTCAACTCGTTTCATACATTCCGGCATCTTCTGCAATTCATGCGGCGGGCAATTTCCTATCCACAGGCAGTATCTCGGATTCCTATTGATGAATTCCTGCGCGCCGTACCAAGGCACAAACCATTTTTCAGCGGCCGGTTCTTTTTCTAAAAAGGCATCTCTTTCCTCGCGCGTAAACAGATAATTGCCAGAGTCAATCGGCTGGTTTCCCATTCCAACCTCTGGCACATCGCAGATAGGTTTGCTTCTACTCTCCACGAACACATTTTCCGCGTCCAACAGATACCCATTGATGTTTTGCGCAACCTGCAATCTGTCTTCCGAATAAATAAATTTTGGCTTTCTGTTTGGCGCAATACTGAACCCGATAATAACGCAATGCACATGCGCCTTAATGCTGGCTTCGCTGTCCCAGCGGAAGGTACGATGGGCAAAATCAATATGCACGCCGCTTTCAAAGAGCGGCTTCCAAAGAATCGCCACGCTTTCACCCTGAGAGACCGAATTTGTTGAAACAAGCGCAGTTCGTATATCCGTGCCGCCCATCATGTCGGCAGCTTTTTTATACCAGCACGAAACATAATCGAGGTTCCCCGCGTTTCTCCACTTGGAGCCGAAAACAGAAAGCAAATCATCTTTCTGCTCCTTGCCCATCAGTCTTGCACCTACAAACGGCGGATTGCCCATAATATAACTCAGTTTGTCTTTTGGCACAACGCTCTCCCAATCCAGCCGCAGTGCGTTACCCTCCACAATGTTGGCATAGCTTTTCAGAGGCAGGAAATCTAAGGACCGATTGACAATCAGCTCGGTTTCTTTCATCATCTGGTTCTCGGCAATCCAGAGGGCGGTTTTCGCTACCGTCACGGCAAAATCATTTATCTCAATGCCATAAAACTGACCGATGGAAACTCTGATTACATTGCCGAAGTCCAGAAGCATTTGTCCCCGCATGATGATGTCGATGGCTTCGTTCTCCAATCGGCGTAGCGATATATAGGTTTCGGTCAGGAAATTGCCTGAGCCGCAGGCCGGGTCCAAAAACGTCAATCCCGCCAGTTTGTCCCGGAAAGCGTTGACCTTTGTTTTCCTCGTTTTAGCAACCTTGATGTCTTTTATCCCGGCAAGCTCGTCCCTAAGCTCGTCTAAAAACAGCGGGGCGATGAGCTTGTGTATATTCTCAAGGGAGGTGTAGTGCATCCCACCGGAGCGACGGGTCTCCGTGTTCAAGGTGCTTTCAAACACCGCGCCGAAAATTGTCGGGCTGACTTCGCTCCAGTTGAAATTCTCGCCACCATTATGCAGGAGCAAATCAACGATTTCCTGCGTGAAATTCGGTATCTCTATGTCTTCCTCCGCGAACAGTCCGCCGTTCACATAGGGGAAAACCGCAAGCGATTCATCCAGATACGGGTCGCGCTCCTCCGGCAGCGTGTCCAGCGCCCGAAACAGGTCTATCAGGGCGCGGCGCACATCCTTTACGGCAAAGGATTTTATGTAGTCATGAAATCTGGGACGCGCGCCGAACAATCCGGAATCCTCGGCATAGAGGCAAAATGCCAGACGCACGCAGAGCATATTCAGGCTTTGCACAGAGCGCAGGTTTGTCGGGTCTTTATACTGTTTCAAAATAGCGTCATAGAGAACACCTACCAGATTGCCCGCCTGTATGGAGACTTCCATTTCCTTTTTGATGTTCTCGTCTCCGGACTCCGTGAGAAAGTTCAAACGGTAATACTGTGTCCCTAAGTCTTTAAGGAAAACGATTTCCGGCTCGCCGGCGGGATGTTTCATATCGTAAATATTGAATTCACTAAAGTTACATGTGACAATCCAGCGCGGACGCTGGGAATAGGGCAGCGTCGCGGCATACCGCTTCGCCTGTTGGAACGGGGTGAGCAGCGTGCCGTCCGACTGCTTGACAGGCTTTCGTAAATCATTGCCCAATCCCTTTTGTTCAATAAGGACATGGGTTGTCGGAATAAGGCCGTTAATGAAGCCGTGGTTGTCCAGATGCGCCTGATTTTCAAAAGAGATGAAATGCGCAGGACTTTCCACTCCGTAGACCTTTTCCAGCAGTTCCATCCAAAACAGCTGGCTCTGTCCTTTTTCGCAGCCTTTATCTTTCCAATCAGCGGCAAACTTCTTGGCCGCTGCGCGTTGCTCTGCGTCTCTCATTCTTGGCCTCCTAAAAAACTGCTTTTCCAGTTTTTATTCGCACCCTCGCGGCGAACTGCGCCAGAATATTTCGAGTCAAAGTCGCATCAATTTTTATCCGCTTCGGGCTTGCTCTTGATTCTCGCGTCTTTGGGCGTTTTCGTATCTGTATAAAATATAATAGCGTTATTTATATTATAATCTAAAATGTGAATAAAATCAACCGCGTTCGACAAAAGCTTTGGGAGTAATTTCATTTTTTCTATGGCTGGGCGCCGTACACTGCCAAACAGCAAAACGTACAAGCCTTTTTGCAAAAGAGGAGGAGCAGCGAAATGAGCGAACTCTGATTTTTTACAAAAAATCGGAGCAAGCGATATATAGCTTGCTCCGACGTGGTGGAGACGGGGGGGATCGAACCCTCGACCTCACGGATGTGAACCGTGCGCTCTAACCAGCTGAGCTACGCCTCCGTAATGCCGCGTAAATCCGCGACAAACTGATTATAGCACTATTGGGCGCTAAAATCAAGTATGAATTTATATTTTATTTCGCCTTGGTCTGCGGTTGTCAATGATGTGACCCAAAAAAAGTTTGAGCGTTTGCGATAAAGG
>JAUNBL010000072.1 GCA_030527235.1 Clostridia bacterium
AAGGTATCGTCCGCCACAGTCGCGGTAGAGCCTTGACCCTGTGACTGAGTAATGCCGGAAAACGCCAATTTAGTTCCCTTGCCGCCGTTTTCGGGGATGGCCGCAACTGCCGTGAGCGCCGTGAGCGCTATTGTGACAGCCAATAAAACTGAAAGTATCCTTATTTGTTTCTTCATCGCCTTTCCTCCTTAATGCTATTATCGATTTCATCATAATTCTAACTCTTCTCTCTTTGAAAGTAAAGTTGAAATAACTTCAAAAAACAAAGACCGCCCTTTCGGACGGCCTTTGCTGGGGAGGGAGGATTTTATCGCAGTTTATCTGTCCACTCTTCGTTCCATGCTGTGCCTGTTATCTCAACATCAACCGCGGCAAGTGCGCCGCTGGCAGTAATAATATCGCTTGTTTCAAAAACGTCTATCGTAATAACAGGCGTATCATATGTTTCTTTCATTGCTGCGCGCTCCTTTCTTCTATTGCCCTAACGGGTTGTTCACACTTGCGCTGTCCAGCACAAGCGTGCGCACGTTCTCATCACCTGTGAACTTAACGTATGACCACGCATAAATCGGCGTTGCGTAGAACTCGTTAGGAATGCCCGTAAGGTCCGCCCCGTAAATCTGCCCGCTTGTAATTGTTTCCGTTCCGCGCGCGTCAACTTTAAGCGCATCAGCTTGCGGGTCTGAAAAGATGCTCTCGGGAATCATAAACGTTCCGTAGTATTCCACGTCCTTGCCTTCCGGCACCGTCAGTTTGGTTGCAAAACGTATTGTTCCCGCCGTGCTCGAATTTCCGGCCTTTTCAAGCGTTAGCTCGCTGTAGGTTATTATATATTCCGTTTTATCTTGCGCCGCATTGAGTATGTTGGCGTTTTGCGGATAAACCGTTATCTTGATTTCGCCCGCCGCGTCACTTTTTATGACGTAGGCCCCTTCAGATACAATCACGCTCACATTAGCCGATGTTATATTCGCTTTTCCCGCGTCATAAGAAGACGGGTTCGCCGCCAAGTCAACGCTTGTGCCGCCTACGGTAAGAGCGGCGATGGAGGAGTCGCTCGAAAAGGTTTTTCTAAACTCTGTTAAAATCGCGTCCGCGTCGCCGCCTGTCGCTGCGCCGAGGTAGTAGCAGACGGGCGCGGCGATGTCAATTACTCTCGCCGTTGCGTCCGAACCGCCAAACTGCAGCGAGAGGCGCATGTCTGTCCACGTGCGGTCCGCATTATTGGGAAGCACCATCTCCGCCTTGTTCCAGCTGCCGTAGTTCATGGCGGCGCTCGTTCCGATGCTCTTGGCGGGCACCGCAAAGTTTTCAAAGCTTACTGCCGCATTAAAATACGTTGCCGGAGATTCGCCGTCTAACGCGCGCCAGTAAAAGCTTATGTACAGGTAATCGCCGGCGGAGTACAGCAGGTTCATCGTCTTTGCAAACTCAAGATATGGTCTGTAATACGTTCCTCCGCTGTTTGTCATGCGGCAGATTGTACCGAAGGTGTCGTCCGCCACAGTCGCGATAGAGCCTTGACCCTGCGAATGAACAATGCCGGAAAACGCTAATTTAGTTCCCTTGCCGCCGTTTTCGGGGATGTTTATTTCTTCTTTGCTGTATGTCACAGTGTACGAAGTCGTTTCACCGCTGTTAGGTGATACTATATTGGCCGCCTGGGAATATACCGTTATCTTGAACACTCCCTCCCCCACTTCTTCTTTTACCACAAACGCGTCCGCGCTTGTCGGCGTTACCTCAACATCCGCCAGCGTCAGCGTTACCGCGCCCGCATCATAAGAAGACGGGTTCGCCGTCAAGTCAACGCTTGTGCCGCCTACGGTAAGAGCGGCGATGGAGGAATCGTTCGAAAAGGTTTGTCTAAACTCCGCTAAAATTGCGTCCTCGCTATCTCCTGTCGCCGCGCCGAGATAGTAACAGACGGGCGCAGTTATATCAATTACCCTTGCCGTTGTGTCCGAACCGCCAAACTGCAGCGGGAGGCGCATGTTTGTCCACGTGCGGTCCGCGTTATTGGGAAGCACCATCTCCATCTTGTTCCAGCTGCCGTAGTTCATGGCGGCGCTCGTTCCGATGCTCTTGGCGGGTGCCGCAAAGTTTTCAAAGCTTACTGCCGTATTAAAATACGTTGCCGGAGATTCACCGTCTATCGCACGCCAGTAAAAGCTTATGTACAGGTAATCGCCGGCGGAGTACAGCAGGTTCTGCGTCTTTGCAAACTCAAGATAGGGTCTGTAATACGTTCCTCCGCTGTTTGTCATGCGGTAGATTGTGCCAAAGGTATCGTCCGCCACAGTCGCGGTAGAGCCTTGACCCTGTGACTGAGTAATGCCGGAAAACGCCAATTTAGTTCCCTTGCCGCCGTTTTCGGGGATGGCTGCAACTGCCGTGAGCGCCGTGAGCGCTATTGTGACAGCCAGCAACAGTGAAAAAAATTTACTCATTCTTCTCATGGTATTCCTCCTTGTAATAGGTGTTTTTCAATTCGAGACTTTCTTAATTGCATTTCGATTATACATTGAGGTCTTTTTTCAGTAAAGTTGAAAAAGCTTCAAATCGGTTTTGGGGACTGTTGAAATTTCTTCAAATTTATTGCCAAAACTTTTTGAAATAGTATACTTGAAAGCACAAGGGAGGCTGTAACAATGAAACTTTCCACCGCGACCTACCCTCTCTCCAAAACCTTTGGGGATGAGAGGGCAATAGAAATTCTTGCCGAGGCGGGTTTCGACGCAATTGATTATACTATGTGCGTTATGAAAGATGATGACTTCTGTCCGCTGAACTCGGAGGGCTATCGCGCTTACGCCGAGAGTCTGAAAAAGATTGTGCAAAAACACAATCTCACTGTAAATCAGGCTCACGCACCATTTCCCGGTTACCGTTTTGGGGAGGAGGAATACAACGCACGCCTTTTTTCCCGCATAGTTCGCTCTATGGAAATCGCTTCTATTCTCGGCGCTCCGCACATTATAGTACATCCTATCGCATGTCCGCACGGGGTGGATACGCTGAAATTTAATCTTGACATGTACTCGCGCTTTCTGCCTTACTGTAAAGAGTATAACATTAAAATAGCCGTTGAAAACATGTTCGGCTGGAACGCAAAGCGTGATGTCATTATTAAGAATGTTTGCAGCGATGCCGGAGACCTTGCTCAGATGGTTGACGCGCTTGACTCGCAATGGTTCGGCGCCTGCCTTGACACCGGACATGTTGCCATTATCGGGGAGGAGCCTCAGGATAGTATTCGTATACTGGGCAGGGAGCGTATAATCGCGCTGCACATACACGACAACAACTACCGCGGAGACTATCATCTCCTTCCCTATGAGGGAAAATTGGAGTGGCTTGAAATTTTGAAGGCGCTCGGTGAGATTGGGTATGATGGCGATTTCACATATGAGGCCGATGGCTTTCTCGAAGGCTTTGATGAGCCGTTTGCCTTTGAAGCCGCAAAATTTATGCATGAACTCGGCAGAAAAATGATTTCGTATATTGAAAGCGCAAAAATGTAAAATGTATGTGATACAATGATGTGACCCAAAAAGGATAGAAGCTGAACGTCCAATGTGATATAATGGTA
>JAUNBL010000035.1:0-2928 GCA_030527235.1 Clostridia bacterium
ACATTGAATTATTTTTTTATTAAAAATGGACCATATGTTTGACAACCGCAGAAACTTTTGAATTTTTTTGTGAAAAAGTTGTTGACAGAGGAGCAAAACTGTATTATAATAACTTTTGCTTTACGGCGGCGTAGCTCAGTTGGCTAGAGCAAACGGTTCATACCCGTTCGGTCGGTGGTTCAAGTCCACTCGCCGCTACCATAATACGGCCCGATGGTCAAGAGGTTAAGACACCGCCCTTTCACGGCGGTATCGGGGGTTCAATTCCCCCTCGGGTCACCAAAAATCCCGAACGCGCAAGCGGGCGGGATTTTTACTTCTTCACTATTCCTTCTTCACTCTTCACTAAAGGTTTCTTCGGGATTTTTGGAAGGTAAAAGGTAATAGTGAAGATGTGAGGCAGCTTTTCGCAAGGCGAAAAGCATATTATAAAAAACAACCTGCATCTATAACGTTCACTTCGTCCACGTCGGAATGGACTTTGCTCCATTCCGATTTTTCTATGCGAAAAATCAGTCATGCGCTCCGTCTTCCGCCTCTTTCGCAAAAAGGCGCGCTCACATCGTCTGTTCGGTTGTAAACGCCATTTCTGGCGGCTCACTGTCGCTGCCACCTTTTTGCGCGTATCCGGTATTGTGGTATCAACGGAGAAGCTTAGTTCGTCTGTTCCTCCGTCTGTATCTGCTTGCCCCGAATTACGTTTATATGTTCCAGTATCTGCGTTTGTGTTGCGTCGGGATGACCTTTTAGGAACAGTGCCATTTGCAACTGATGCTCTTTCACCGGAAGTGCTATAATCGCCGCGATTATAGCCGCTTTGTCTAAATGTAGATGTTTGAAGTATGCTATCAAGGTTTCTTGTTCCAATGTTAATTTCCCCATTATCTACCCTCCTAACAATATCGCTAATTATATCTTCGTTGTTTGCGTAATCTGCCCATAAAATAATCTTATAATCACCATAGCCGTAATCTTCGTATAAGTAAAATGTGTGCGTAGTATCCGTTACACAGCTTTGATATTGTATACCGCTGTGTGTTTTTCCTCTCTCGTAATAATGGGTGTTAATGCTGCTCATATGTGAATTTGCGTTATCAACAAACTCGACCAAGCCATAGTTGACTGAATCTAAAAATTCCTTGCTGACATTATTTTCATCATACACATGGGGATGCTTTGAGTTTGTGCCGGTTTCCTTCTTTGTTGTATCACTATCAGAGCCGTTTTGCAGCGGCTCTTCTTTGGAATGTACAGTTGTTGTTGACAGATGTTTCGTTTTGTGATATATTGCATACAGAAGGAGGTAATTGTTCATGAAAAAAACAGGAAGATTAATGGCTATGTTTATTATACTGTGTATGGCAGCGACATTGTTCCCGGCAAATGTGGCATTCGCCGAAACCACAAGCTCTGTATTTGTGAGAGGTGTGGAAATGACCGACATTTCCTATGCCGTTACCAATGCGGCCGGAACAGTGACAACAGACGGGGCGAATGTAGATAACTGGAATGTCAAGTTTGATACCGGCACACTCATTTTGAAAGACGCGACAATTTCAGAAGCCTATTTTACAAAAAAACAGCGAATCCGCCGCAATTTATGCGAACGGAGATTTGAATGTAGTGCTTGTCGGCACAAATCATGTTACGGATTATAACGGCGAAAATGATTTACATACGGGAGTTGCCGTTCCCAAAAGTGCCTACAGCCATGGTGTTTATGTCGATGGCGCATTAAATATTTCCGGTACTGGCACGCTGAATGCCGCCAGCGCAGATGCTAACAAAGGCAGCTACGGTATTATGTGCCGGGGCAACATAACCGTATCGGGCGGTACGGTTAATACCATCGGCGCAGAGGCTGAATACAACAGCTACGGTATTATGTGCTGGGGCAGCATAACTATATTGGGCGGTACGGTTAATGCAGTCGGCACCGAGGCCGGTGACACCTTCTACAGCTACGGCATCATGTGCCAGGGCAGCATATCCATATCCGGCGGCACGCTTAGTGCAAAAAGCACAAGCAAAAACACAAAAGTCATTATTTCAGCTATGAATAAGGCGCCTGAT
Source organism: Clostridia bacterium (assembly GCA_030527235.1). GTDB lineage: Bacteria > Bacillota > Clostridia > UMGS1883 > UMGS1883 > JAUNBL01. The sequence goes on from JAUNBL010000035.1 coordinate 2,074, forward strand.
TTGTCGGGTTATTCGGGCTGCACAGCCTTGGCAAGCGAAAGCGCCGACATCGAACCTACGAAGTTGTATAATCCAGCTGACCATGATAGCTATAAATACATAAAAATCCAGACTTTGTACGATGTCTGGGTAGGCGGTGTGCGAATAACAAGTGAAAATACGGGCGGCGTTACGGGCGCGGGTATAACCGGCGCGGTAAGCTATGCCCCCGATACAAAAACACTTACCTTAAACAATGCGACAATTTCAGAATCCTTTTTTCTTCCCCCTGACACCTCCGCAGCAATTTATGCGGACAGCGATTTGAACATAGCGCTTGTCGGAACAAATAACGTTACGAATTACAACAGCGCAGTTGGTGGCTATAATTACGCTGTTAGCGTCATCGGCGCATTAAGTATTTCCGGCGATGGCACGATGAACGCTTCCGCAGATGCTACCGTTGTCAGCTACGGCATTATGGGCTGGGACGGCATAACTATATTGGGCGGTACGGTTAATGCCACTGCCGCAGAGGCTGAACACGCCAGCTACGGCATTTTTTCCGGCGGCAGCATAACCATATTAGGAGGCACGGTTAGCGCAAAATCCACAAGCACGACAGCCACTGCCGTAGCTATGAATAAAGCGCCTGATTTATCGGACTATTCGGGCTGCACAGCCTTGGCAAGCGAAAGCGCCGACATCGAACCTACGAAGTTGTATAATCCAGCTGACCATGATAGCTATAAATACATAAAAATCCAGACTTTGTACGATGTCTGGGTAGGCGGTGTGCGAATAACAAGTGAAAATACGGGCGGCGTTACGGGCGCGGGTATAACCGGCGCGGTAAGCTATGCCCCCGATACAAAA
>JAUNBL010000035.1:3028-21035 GCA_030527235.1 Clostridia bacterium
AATCCAGCTGACCATTATATCTATAAATATATAAAAATTGAATCTGCTTCAATTTCGCCGACGGAATTTTCCGTAACCTATGCCGACGGCATTGTAACGGTTTGTTCATCTAAAGCGAGAACCTTCCGATTAATTTTCGCAGCATATAGCGGTACGGAATTACACAGCTTAAAAACTGTTTCGATTGCGTTTACGGCGCCGGGAAAACTAACCCACCCAGTCCCTGCGGACTTTAATACGGCGGGTGCAACAGACTTAAAAATAATGCTGTGGGAATCTGCGGAAACCATGAAACCGCTGTGCGAGATAAAATAATAACAAATTCAACTCACAACAAAACTGACGCCCATTAAATGGAGCGCCAGTTTTGTTGCTTTTTTGTGCCTTACGCAGAATCGTGGGCAGTTTAATACCACACGCGAAAAGAGGTGCAATTCCCCGTTGAGTCACCTAATATCAAAATCGTATATGTCAAACATTTCTCCGTCGGAATTCTCAACCAGTGCAAGAGTGTCAATAGAGTCAACCTCTGTCCTGAAAGAAATATCTTCGGCTGCGAGAGAGCCGTTCACGTAAACAGTATAGAGCTGATTTGTCAAATCTGCAAGTATACACACACGTGTTTTTTCACCGACACTATACTCTGCCGCCTCCTTTTTTTGATACCTGTCACGCGTGTACAGCCTACCTTCAGAAAACAGCAACACAATTGAGCCGTTTGAAAAATAGTTGCTGCTGGAAGAGTTTAGCTGCGTTGAATTACCGAGAATTATGCCGCTGTCTTGTGAACCTCTGTCCACGAAAGAAAAGTGGTATGCCGTCACTGTGCGACTTATCGGTATTGTATGCAGCGCGTCATTGTCCTGATGCGATGAAATCAAATCGGCTTGTGTAATCGAAAAACTTGCGGGACGCTTATTTGCGGTCCACTTTTCCGCGCATGGTTCAAGGGTATTGTCAAATACAAACACACAGGCAAACGTGTATTCGGCGGGAGCATTTGTCTTTAGCGTGTTAAGCCCCTCTGAAATAGTAAAGACGGCGGAGCTTTCAAGTGTTTTTCCATCAGCGCCGTAGAAAGCGGCATAAGCTTTCATCGTTTCATCGTGAAAGCAGACAATCTCTGCATTCAGTCGAGTTTTGTCCGCATATGCATGAATGATATCCGCTCCGCCCCGGCTTACATAAAGATTTTCAATTTCGAACAGTCCGGCCTCCACGCCGTCCCCTCCTCGCACGCTGAGTCTGCCCAAAGCCGCAGCGGGAATACGGAATGAAAAATTTTGTGCAATGGTGTATGTTGCCGCATCGGGTGTAGTTACATAGGCGCAGTAGACGTTGTCACGTACGTTCAAATCTAAGCACACGTGATACGTGTACAGTTCACGGTATGTTACTCGTTCAGTAGCCTCATAATTTGCGCCGTTTCGTGCGTCGAAAGTAGCGTCGGGACAAATGCGAAACGTAACGGGATAGTCACTCCAATTACTTGGTACGGCGCTCGGAGAGCAGAGCGCGACTATTCCATCGCTGATTTTATAAGCATGAAGGTCAAATGTTACAAACGCTCGGTCGGTGATTGTGCCTATGTCTATTGTCGAAAAGTCCGCGCTCGCCTTCAGTTCGCCGCGCTCTGCCGGAACAATGACAAGATATTCTCGGTGTACATATGTTTCGCCGTTTTTATAGATTCCTGTTAGCGTCAAATATGCATCTCCGCTTCCGCGCGCACGGCGGTGAACCGAGCCGTCAGGCAAAACAGCGTCGCCGCCATTTTGCCACACAACGCTTGTACCAAAGAAAGCAGTCATTTCTATGTCTTCGTATAAGACGGCGGGCACAGGATTCAGCTCGATATCGAAAGCAATTTTTTCTTCTTCGCTGAGCTCTGCCGATTGCATCGCCGCATTGGTCAGCGGACTGAGCTGCAAAGAGGTCGCGTTCGTTAAAAACTCACTTGAAAAGCATAGTTGATTCACAACAGCTCCGTCCTCGCGTGCCCAAATATTCACTGTATATACGCCGGGTTCGGGTACATTTATAAGCCATTCCTTTGACGAAAGCCATAAGTTCTCGCCGACATGATTTTCACTGCTCAACGTAAACAAATATGTGTCGTTAAGTCCCACATGAATACTGTTGCCTGAGATGTCCGGGTGAGAACAATTCGCAAGGAAGTAATAGTCGCCGCCCCGGGAAAAATAGACGCGGAAATTTAATGAAGGCGCTGTCCAGAGCCTGTTTTCGTCACGCCACTCACCGCCGCTATCCGGCATGACTTTTACGCCGCTCTCAAAAGTTTCCCAGCGATGATAGTCGCGTGCTGCGCTGTAGGCATACTCCGTTTCCTTCAGTGCGTCGGCGGCCTGAATCAACACGTATTCGTCCTGCTGCTCATATGCGCGTGCCGCATTGTCGGAAACGGTTACGGTAAAATCAAGACTTACACCAGAATAACCGCCGCCGCCCAATCTAAGCCGAATTTCGGAAGCGCCGTTGTCTAAGGCATAGATTGTCAGCACATCTTCCGAACATTTGATTTTTACTGCGTTTGTGTCTTGTGAGATTATACGAAAATCTTTGAGCCCGTCTGTAACAATTTTCTTTCTGTATACGCTTCCTTTCGCAAGCAGCAAATCAGGAATCGGAGGCACGTTGTAAGGCTCTGCATAATCGCTGATTCTCCAAGAGTCTCTCCATTCAATCCGGATGGAGCCGTCACTTGCAATATCAATAGGAAGCCAGATGTAGCGGCTGTCGGAATGGTTATCAGGACGCCAAATATCTGCCATGAAAATAAATTTCCCATTGTCGCGATTAAGCGGAAGCACATAACAGCCTTGACCATTGAAAGTTGTAGCGGCATCGGTACCGACACACGGATTGCCTTTACTGCTCCACGGACCCATAGGATTGCTTGCTACCGCGTAATCGGCCTTATTGGGCGACCAGCCGGTACAGCCGCTGTTAATCATGTAGTAAAGGTTATTATATTTGAAAACTGCCGGCGCCTCACGAAACCAGTTTTCAAACATTTTAGTGTAGGTCCCCTCAATCGATAAGTAGTCATCTGTGAGCTTGTGACAGTACATCGTACTGTTGTAATCGCCCGAAGCATACAGATACGCAGTATTGTCGTCGTCTACGAATACCGTCATATCGCGCGCCATTTGGTCGTTCGGGCGCACACTGCCAAGATAAGAAAACGGCCCTGTCGGAGTGTCGGATATCGCAACTCCCGCACGTGCATAGCTGTAATCAGAGGTATCGATGTGCATCCACATAACATATTTTTTTGTCATTTCATTATAAATGACTTTGGGACGCTCAATGACCCGATAGGGCTGTATATCGCTTTCGGGGTAGCTGCCAGTATAATAGTGCAGCATTTGCAGCGCGAGTCCCTCGTAAGTCCAATTGTACAGGTCGTTTGACGAATAACAGCTGACGCCTATACGTTCACCCGCGTTGGCAAGCCATTGAAGGTTGCTTGGAATTACCGAGGTTTTTCTCGCTTCGCCGTACCAATAGTATTTCTGCGTTGACTCGTCCCAAATAACACACCCGCCATGCGCCTGTATATGTCCTTCGTTATTGTCCGCCCAAAGCTCTCCGGGAGTCAGACTGTCGTAAGTCTCGGCCAGAGCCTTTGAAGCCGGGAGCAGCATAACGAGCGTTGCAAGAATACAAATTATTCTCATTGTCTCACCTTTTTCAATTAACTCTCTGCCGCGGAAATCTCACTGATTAAATACTCGCAGCAGGGACCGACTGGTATTAGAGTGTCAATGGAGGACCATGAAAAAACTATTAATTTTGACATGTTCGTCGTGAGCGGTATTTGCGTATTGGTGTCAAAGAACTTTGCGCTTAAGAGGGTGCTGTTGTTAGCATATGCCGCCGCGATAAACTGTCCTTCGCCGCTTGCCTGCACGGAAATAACTCCGTTTTCTACGCTTGCAGATGCGGTAAAGCCATTGGAGATTTCCCGCCCGTTGACAACGATTTCAAAAATTGAAGCGGCGGCGGCGGAACTTGCCTCCGTCACGAAAAGCGTAACATATCTGCCTCTTGCGGGGCTTGCAAAACGCTGCATATTGCGCAGTGTCCCTTTCGATGTTCCGCTTGAGCGCGCGCTCAGCGACTCAAACGCCGCTGCGAATTTGCCAGGCTTTGTAAACACGGTGTTTTCTACAGTCGGATTATTGGTGATGTACAAATCATAAAGATAGCTCCTATCGCTGCCGTACCAATAAGAGGAGACAGAGGTTATTTCCATTTCCTTGCCGAGGTCTATCATGATAGCCTGGGGCAGAGTCGATACGTTGTTGCTTCCGTCCCACTGGTAAGAGGAATATTTAGTCGTATAATCTCCGTCAATTGCGTTTTCGGCAGGAGAATAGTTCCCGTTTCCGTTTTCTTCCGCCGTGGCGTAGGCAGTCTTTCCGTAGGCAATGCTTTGGTCAGAAACAAGCCAATTCAGGTAAACCGTGTCTGTCAGCGCAGGAATGTAGAATTCCTCAATCGCTCTGAAATTGGGATGCGTGCCGCTTGGATACGTGTCGTTGTACTTTTCGCTCGATGTCGTTGCCATCGTTCCGGGAAGGTTGTCAAAACCCAACTCGTTAAAGCTGTAGTTCCAGCGCATCTCGGAATTATTGGTATCAAGCGTCGAATCCTCATAGACATCGGCAATCATGAAACCTTCCGCCTGACAGATTGCAATAGCCGCGTTACGGACAGCTGCCTGTGAGTCCAAAGTTCTTGCCGCAGTTTTGTGGACGGCCACGTATACAACCGCCGCGCTGCTCCATTTGGTTTTGATTGCCGTCGCAAGAGCTTGGAATTCCGTTTTGAATGCATTCATATCCGTCGAGGCATACGCATCATTAATGCCGCCGTCCAGTATAACTAAATCCGGCTCCTCCTCCGGCGCGGCTTCAATCTGTGACTTAATTGAGCCGTTTACTACCGCCGCTCCGTTTACAGCTCCGTTGTGGGACAGAAGCATCCCTTCTTGCAAGGCAAAGAATTCAACAAAGCCCATCTTCTGATATACATGGCCGTCAACGATGCTGTCTCCAAAGGCATATATGACTTTATCGCGGTAGGGAAGAGCCTTTCCGCCGGCGCCTATAAGATTAAAGGAATCGATGTCCTGTGTGCCGGTATAACTCGTTCCGCTCTCATTTGTATAGTAATTGGCGGCAATCATTTTCCCGAAATTTGTCGCTTGTGTCGGAAGGGAGATATTTTGAGCTACAATATTACCTGTGCTTTTTTCGCTGATGCTGTAGCTTACCAATTTGCTTGCAAAGTCTGCCGTAAGACGAACTGTGTATGTCTTATCGCGGCTCATGGAAGCGCTGTCCCAAATCGGCTCCCAATCGTATTCACATTTTGATGAGTCGGAATCCCAGCCGCTCGTACTGTGGCGAAGCTCGCTTCCGCTTTTACTTGCAATCGCAAAAATCAGCCTGCCATAGGTGTCTCGAAATTCAATCCCCGATTTTTTCCCTGAGGATGTAATATTTGTTTTCCAGTCGAAAGAAAGGTCAATCTGAGTCTGGTTTACGATTTTTGCATCAAAGTTCTTGACTGACGTTGTGTAGTTTCCCATCTGTTGTGTAATGCTCAGCATTCCGTTCGATACGGAAGCTCCGCTGGAGAAACCAAAAGTTCCGCCGATTTCAAATGACTCGTCAATAAGGGTCTCTCCCTCAAGTCTGTCGGGCAGCGTGCTGCTCTTTAGAAGTTCAATATAATCCAGTCCGATAACTCCGACCTTCGTGATGGTGTAAGTAAACGTATTTGCCTGACCCGCATTAAGCTTGACGATGGGACCGTAACTTGTGGCTCTGAATGCCTCGGAAGCGGTGAGACTTAATTCATCTGCGTAGTCTACTCCGTTGACAGAAAGCTGAAGTGAGCCTCTGCCGCTGCTCTTTGACTTATATCCCGTGGATATCTGAGCGGCGGTCATGTTGGCCGGAATATTGATTGTGAAGGTGATGCTCGCACCCACAGAATTGTTTTCGAGGCAAAGCCATTTGCCTGCGCTCGCACTGCTTTCCGTAACAGTTCTCTGAGATGCGCCGGTGACTACGTACTCTGTAGTTTCCGCCTCAAAAACCGCAGAGTTCGGGAGCGACGAGTTGGTTTCAACGCGGACAACACTGAAAGAGGGCATTGTTACAACTACGTCTCCTCCGGAAATCTGGTAGCTGACATCCCCGTCGTCCGCTACCCAGGCGCTGCCTTCATAATGACCGAATTCCACGGTCTTGATGTCTGAGCCGACATCGCTCAGAGTAAAAGAGGCATCGGTGTCCTTGCTGCTTAAAAGCACTATCTCGTTGTCACTCTTTTTTACGGCAATTCCGGACGAATATATGGTGTCGGAGTTATATATAACGTCCATACCTCCGATTCTTTTTGTGACGTTAATGCTTGCCGCATCTGTACCCTCGCAGTTAAAGAACAGCAAGTTTTTCCCGCCGAGTTTTTCAGGCTTTTTGGTTGCAAGCTCATACGCAATTTTGTTGAGCCAAGAATTATGGTTGCGGACGTCCTCGATATAAGTCCCGCCGTCAGGGAGATATTTGTCTCCGCTCCCGATTACTCGCGGTTCCAAATTCTTGTCGTAAAGGTGGTGACCGTCGGAACTGCAAAGGTCGTACACGTTATAGAACGCGCCGCCGGCAACTGTTGCCAGCATCATAAGCGCGGACATTGACTTTTCGCCGCCGCTTTCCATAACCATGGGAAGATTGCTTTGGGTAGAATAGCTTCCGGTGCCAAACCCGTAAAGACTGCTCCTGTCCCAGCCGTAGGGGTCGAGGCCGATAAAATCGAGATAAGTGCCGTTATCAGTATCCGTGCCTCCCGAAGAGCGTTTGTTTTCGTTATAGGTTACGCCCCACGCATCATTCCCCTGCACATTGTTTACTCTCGTCCAAACAGGGTAGTCGGACTGCTTGACGGCTTTGGAAAGATTGTTGCAGTATTCAAACATAACGTAGTCGCGGAATGATGAATCGGTAGAAAAGCCCATCTGTGTTTTCAGAGTCTGACACTTGCTGCACTGACAGGCGCCGAGCCATTCGCCTTTGCCGCTGTCATACTGACCGCTGTTGTGAAGCCGCGCCACGTTCGGCTCGTTACACACCTGGCAGCCGATTACGGTGTTTTTATTGCCGTGCTCGGCGTTGTATTGACCGATATGGTCAAACACGGTTTGAAGCGCGGTGTATTCCTGCGCGCGGAGCGCCATGTCATTTTTACACATTAAGTAGTAGTATACTCCGGTAACACTGCTGTTTGCTTTTTTGAACCATGGCGTACCGTCTGAGAACACACATTTTTGGTATCCGCTTAAAACATAGTACGGAAGTCTTATTTCACTGACTATAGAGCAGGTATCGGTCGCGAACCAGAGAATTTCAAGCTTAATGCCAACCTCCTCGGCGTAGCCGATAATTTTGTCGAGGTATTCCCAATCATATTCTTCCTTGGAGGACAAATACAGCTGCGGTGCATGATTGTCGTCATAGTCGTCAAATACAACTGCTTCTGCGGCATCCGGCGCTTTGATTACAAAGCCGATTTCACTCTGACCGTTTTTGCACGCATTTTCCACATAGGCAGAAACGTCAAAATCATAGTATTCGTTACTTGCAACCTTGTCCCAGCTCACAGAGCTTGTCAGCAATTCTCCGTATTCGGGCGCGTTGTTCCAGGTGAGTGAGTCTTTGCTCCAGCTGTTATTTTCAAGCGCATAAATTTCAATCGTATATGCGCTGCTTAAGCTGTTTCTATGCCAAAGGCGCAGCCGTGCAGCCTCCGCATCGCTTTTACTCCAAGCGGAAATGTCAAACTTCACATATCCGAGCGCTTGCTCTGAGGCATCGGTCGGGGTGTAAAATGTTTGAATGCCGCCCGTGTTGAACGTCTGGTCAGCGTAGCTTCCGCCTCTTATGTACGCGGATTCTTCGGCGTAAAACATCTGGTCGCTCTGGACGTCCATCCAGCGGATTTGTACGTTGGCCACGGTAAATCCATCGTCCTTGGCGATTTGAAAAAGCTGTTTTATCTTTTCATCGCTGAAATTGTAGGCAGGGTCGTCTACAACCTTGTCAATCCTGATTTGCACACCGTTGTAGAAAAACGGTTCGCCAGCAACTTCCAATGTTTCGTCGCGCTCATAGTTTGAATCGTTAAATGCAACGCGTGAGCCTACAATGATGTTTTGCAAAGAAGTCACCCCTTCTGCCGCAACATTACTTCCTGCCGCGGAAAAAAGCATCGCGGCGCAGAGCAGTACGGCAAGCTGACGTTTTATACTGGTTTTCATTTGAAAAATCCTCCTTAATGATTACTGTGTTCGCTAATTAGTGCGAAAGGTCAATTTCAACGGCGTCTTTTAAGGGCTGTATCGTTCCTTTTTGCCACACTAAAAATTTCACCTTGTCTCCGTTAAATGTGACGTGTCCTTCTCTATTGCTGTTTTTCAGAAGCTGGCGCAAACTATCTTCGTGATAAAACGCGAAGTAATAGTCCCGCGTGCTATCGTCTGCCGAGAGCGTGTATTCAAACGTCCCATCCCTTGCTGTGGCGCTTACCAGACGCGCGCCAAAAGATGCTGTAAGCGCACCGGCAAGCAGCGTTCCGCTTTCTACGCCTTCGCCGCCGCGTACAGTAAACTTGGCAAGGTCGGAAACAGCGTATCGAAACGGATATGCATCTGCAAGCAGCGTGCCGTTGACATATACCGTGTACATTTGCTCGGAGATATCAAAATCCACGGTTATGCGGTAGCTCTTGCCCGTCTGGTAAAAGATTTTACAGTCCGCATCGTAACCGCTTCCGCCCCTATATGCGTCGAATGTTCCGTCAGGGCGAATCCGCACTGTTGCGGCATAGTCGCTCCATGTCGATGGAGTCCTATTGCTCGGACAAAATGCAGTGACCGCGTCGCATATTTGAGCGGGGATAAGCGTATACTCCACGCTTACCGCTCCGGTGAGCGGTTCAATTACCATTGCGGAGTAGTCCGCGCCGGAGATGGCGCCGCTGAGAAACAGTGCAATGGTGTTAAGTGTAAAGCCCGCCTCGCGCGCGCAGATTGTAATCAGGTGCTCGCCGCGTGTCAGATTAATGCCGTCCGAACCCGAATAGGAATACCATAAGTCCTGCTGTGTCTGTTCGCCGCCTTCGCTTGAATGGTACTGCCAAACACCATCGACAAAAAGGTGATACGAATCTGCGTCTGGGTTAGGGTTGGAGGTGTTGACGTATATCTTGTATCTGCCGGGCGTTGTAATGGTTATTTTGTAATTAAGCGAAGGCGCGCTGCCGTATGCAGTGCTCGACTCGGTCGCCTTTTTTGTCCCTTCGGCTTGCAGCAAGCTTGCGCCCTCATTTGCGTTCACAGCCAGCCAAGCGTTTTTGTTCGTGCTGCTTGCGGACGGGAGGCAGCTGACGCCAACGGAGGAAAGCGTCCAGTCGTGTACGAGGTTACTGCTTGCCGTTGAATAGGCGTTCTCCGTTTGGAGCAGCGCCTGAGAAGCGGGAATTGTCAAAACACCGTCAAACTCCGTAAGCGGTGTGTCTTTAGGCAGAACACGAATTGTAAAGGTTTCGATTGTGTCAGCGCAGCGCACAACGGCTTCGCATGTCCCGCTCTGTTTGGCGTGAATTGTTATTGTGCGGCCATCGTTCAAGACGTCGGCAACTCGATTCTCTGTAAGTTCAATGGTGAGCGGCTGCTCGGCCGCTTCAAACGATGTCGTTTCATCTTCCGTCAGTACAACACTCTCACGTGTACGAGCCGATTCCAGCAGCGCGGGGAGCGAGCCGACGCTTCTTTGCTGCATAGCGGAGATGTTGTTGCTGCTTTCCTCAGGTCCGAGAAGAGAAGCCGGAACCGCGCCCGAAAGCGTCTCAATAACGATGCGGTCAAAAATGATACCTGAATCCGAACGATAAATGTAAATGTCGTGCCAGCCGACTGTCGTAACGCCAAGCTCAAACGTAAGCGGTTCCGTCATGTGCATGATATTTGAAGCCCATGCTCCGCTGGTGGCGCTGTTGCCTCGCAGCAGGGAAGGGGCGGCGGAATCAATGCCAACGGCTACACGGCAGGTTCTGGAATTGCCGTTGTCGTCCGTTCCTTCGTTGAGCGTGGGAATTCGGTATAGCGTTCCTGTAAAGGTACCTGTTGTTTTGAAATACACATGGTAGCGAAGCCTTGCAGATGTTTGAATGGCGCTGTCATCGCTTCTAAGTGCGTCAAAGGGCAGCGCCGTCATGCAGTCTCCGCTTCTGCCGGAGTGTTCGACAATTTCCCAATAGGAGCCGTCCTCTCCCGCTATAATTTCAGAATAATGCTCGGCTTCTATTACAACTTTGCCGTTCGTTTCAATGTAGGAGGGGCCGTCGTATTCAATTTGCTCCACTTCCGCGCGGATTTCTACGTCAGCAACAGCTCCGTTTTCGTCGTACACTATGATTTCACCTGTCGCCGTTGCGTCCAGCTTTGTCCAATCAATTCGTACGATGATGCGTTCTTCCGCGCGCACTGTGCCTTCGGTTTTACTGAGCGTCACCCATTCGGGCGCCGTCATGCGCCACGCTTGCGCCAAAACGCCCTGAGAGAATACGTCGATATAAAATTCGTTGTCCGTCTTTGAATGGAAACGCAAAATGCTGCTTTCGGGAGATACGCCCAGCCCCTCCGACGGAGCGGGAAGCTTATATTGGTCATCGTGTACCAGCAGCACACCTTCGTTCATGTTGTAATAGGAAACAGGATGGTCATAATTGATGATGCTGCTCCATTTGCCGCCGTTACACGCCCAGTATTTTTCCTGCTCAGACGCAATTCGGTCGCGCGCCTCCTGCGACAGCGCCTTGTACAGCGAGGCGCTGAGGTAGCGTCCTTCGCTTGCGGCGAGTTGATTTTTCCAAAGATAGACGTATTCTTCCGACACATCGCGGTAGCATAGAGTGTGATAGTAGATTTGCTCGTAAAAAGCGTCTCGGTATCGTTCGTCCATGCTGTCGTAAAGCTTTGCCATAGCGTCTACAATGGCGTTTGTCTGATTGACGAGCCGCATTCCTTCGTCACCCTCCGCGTTCACACTGAAGGGATAAAGCATCCCGCTTGAAAAATAAGGGTTTGCGTATCCGGCGCTGTTTTCATGCCCAAAAAACTCTGCCTTTTTGGTCCCCGTCAGGCGGTAAAATTCGGTCGCCGCCTCCGCAAACGTCCGGCTGTCTGCATCATTCGTTCCATAATCGCGCATTGCGTGCTGTGCAAGATAGTCCTCTGCTTCTTTTGTCGTAGTAATATCCCAAGCCGTTTTGATAAATAACTCAGTTACAATATCGCCCGGCTTGATATCACCGACATTCAGAATCCAATAGGTTTGCGCGCCGCAGTCGTACGCGCGTCTCAGCTGGTGTTCCATATAGTATATCTGTGTGGAATTCAGCCAAAGATAGCTCTTGGGATTGTACCAGCCCCAGTAGGATGAGTGATAATAAATACCGCAGCCGCCGCTCCTTGCGCGTTCAGCAAGAGTAGGTGTCTGGCGGAGATTGCCGTAATTATCCTCCGCCCACATCAGAATCACATCGTCGGGTATGACGTCTTTCAGCCCGCTGTTGTACAAATCCGCCATTCCTTTATAGGGAATAAACACCTGAGGGACGGCTGTTTCCGAGCCGAAAACTTCTCGAATCAAGGTGCGCTGCTCCTTGATTACGTCTGTCATCATGGTGACGCGGCTGTTTTGGTAAAGAGAGGCAAGGTTGTCACATTCGGCGTCGCCGTCATGAATACCTCGAATCCCAAGCGCCAGGATGCTCTCAAAGTCCTTGTTAGTTTCCAAGCGCTCCCGCCAGTAGTCCAAAATCGCTTCTTTGTTTTGCGTATAGTCAAAGCTTCCGCCGTCCTGCCAGTTGTAATCGGTTTTGTGACGCTCATAAAAGTCCCACCATTCGCCGACATTGCAGCGAAGCATCATTTCGCAGTGTGACGAAGCCATGATTATTCCATAGCGTGATGCCTCCGCTGCATTAATCGGTACGCCGTCAAGGTTTTTGGCAATATTAAACGAAGTCGTTCCCTCGTGCATTGCCGGCCAAAGCGTGTTGGCACGCAGCCGAAGCATAAGCTCAAAAACTTTTTGGTAAAAATGTACGTTAGGCGTCCCATTTTCCGTAGGGAATTTTTGCTTTGCCCAATCTATCAACCGCTCCTCATCGTTTATAAAAATGCCTCGGTATTTTACATCGGGACCATCTTCCTGTATGGACAGATTAACGCTAATATTGGCACGCGCTTTAACCGGCACATCGCTGAACCAATACCACGGCGACACGCCTATAGTCTCGGAAAGGTGATAGATGCCGTAAATCGTGCCTCGCGCATCGCTTCCGGCAATGACCAGCGCCTCGCCGACACCGTCAAGCGGATTTTCAATTCGTTTGATGGCATAGGCCTCCCATTTGCCTCGAATGGCATCCGCCTCCGGGAACTTTCCGCCGCCGATAATTTCTTCAATAATTGCGCTGCTGCCGACAGCGCCGATGATAATTGCTTTTTCGCAAGGTCCCTCATTCAAAATGGCAGGCGTTTTCTCCTCGCTCGCATTTTGCATAAAGCTTGCCTTTTCGCTTGTAAAGTCTTGCTGCAGTGTTAGGTAATCGACCGCGCCAGTCACCATGGCAATGTCGCATCTCAAATCCTCTGCCGCGCGGCGCACCTGAGTATAACTCCTGACGCCGTAGTGCCCTTCATAGCTTTCGTCCATGAGAATGGGAACAGTGCGTGCGCCGTCGAAAATGACGAAATCGCTTTCAGCGTCTGTTGCTGTGACAAGGTGTGTAGGGTTACGCCCCAGCAACAGCAAAGCCGCCATCAAAAACGCCGCACCCTTTTTTTGCCTTTTCAATTCATTTTCTCTCCTTTCGGCACAAAATATATGCGCCAATTCTGATTATTTACCAACGAGTCAGAAACGCGCCTTTTTCCGTTTATCCTATGTCACCTCTACTAATATAATCATAGCACAACACTTCTTTTTTGGGAATAGAAGTTTGTACTTGTATATTACCGAAATGTATCCACGAAATCTTGACAGCGCCTTTGCCGTGTGCTACAATATAGACGGAGGTGGTTTTATGTATTCGCAATTTCAGAACTATGAGCTTAATAACGATGATTTCAACGTTGTGCAATTCGGATTCCGCGAATGCCTCCCTAAGTTTTGCGTATATCACCGCCGCTGTCAAAACTATTTGCTGCACTATACATACAGCGGCAAAGGTGAGTTTCATGTAAATAATACCGACTACAGCATTTGTGAAAATCAGATGTTTATTGTTTATCCGGGGCAGGAAACATGGTACACCTCTGATAAAGATGACCCTTTCTCCTACCGCTGGGTTGAATTTTACGGAAATCAGTCCTATGAGTTTCTGCAAACTGTGGGGCTCACTGTTGAAAACCCCGTCTATACTGCGACGCCGCCTTATGAGAGCGCCCGGCTCCTGAAAGAGATGGTTGACGTCGGCGTCGCCTCGAAATTTCGGCTCACAGGACTGTTTTGGATGTTTGCAAATTCCATGCTTAAAGAGAACACTCAAAGACTTGACCATATCGGGGCGCTGTTCGGGGACGCGGTCAAATATATTCACGCGAATGTTGAACAGCCAACCACGGTGGAGGATGTCGCGTCGCATATAGGCGTAACGCGCGGCTATCTTTTTAAGATTTTCAAAAGCTGTATCGACCTTTCACCCAAGCAGTATATTGTACGTTATCATATGAACGAAGCCAAGTCACTTTTGATGGGAACAGACATGCCTATTTATGAGATTGCCGCTGCAGTGGGATATCAAAACCCTGCCGACTTTACAAAAGCCTTTGCAAGGCTGTTCGAGAAATCCCCATCAGATTGCCGCAGAGAAGCAAACAGAGACACTCCTTTAGGACAAGATAAAAATCACAAAGCCTGAGCGGGCGGGAGTTTTATGTCAATCCAACATTTGGCTGAAAAATCCTAAAACTTTGTGCATCAACCAAAAAACTGACTCTGCAAGAAATGCAATGTCAGTTTTTTAAGTTGGAATTGTATTGCCGCAACAAATATGTATTCTGTATCTACTTATTAGATTTAAGCAGCTGCCAATA
This sequence comes from Clostridia bacterium, assembly GCA_030527235.1. Lineage (GTDB taxonomy): Bacteria > Bacillota > Clostridia > UMGS1883 > UMGS1883 > JAUNBL01. The sequence continues at coordinate 17,229 of JAUNBL010000035.1, forward strand.
CTGATTTTGGCTCCCAATCGGCTGCTGTGTAAAAGTGCCGCCGTCAGCGGTTAGGCAAAGCTCCGAATTTTCGGAAACGATAAGATATGAGCCGTCTGATTGTTTTTCAAAGCGCCACCTTTGGTTTGCCGCACCTCCGGTTCTGTATGCGATGACGCTTGCCCCGGACTCTCTCGAGCCTCCGGAAACGTCCAGACTCCTTGTTTGTTCACCGTCTTCGGTGACAACCGGAGTTTTTGAGGTAATAACATAATTTCCCGAAAGCGTCTGAGTCAATATCCATTTTTCCTCCTCGCCGCCGGACTCCTGCTTCATGTAAAGGTTGTCGTTGGCAAAACAAAGTACGGTATCTGTTCCTTTCAGTTTCAGACTATAACTGACAGCTTCAGGATAAACAGCCGTTACCTCCTCAATATGCCACAGACTTAGCGTGCTGGTGTATCTGCCGCCAAAGACAACTTTGCCGGCGGTCTCCGTCATCACAAGAGCGCTCTTTGTCACAATTTCACCGCTTTGAAAAAACGAAAGAAAGTCTCCGTTCCCGAGGATGGCTCTTCCTTGCGACAGTGTTATGGCTCCATCGGCGGAATACGGATAAATTCGGCCGTCAGATGCAATCTCCCAAAGCTGATTTTCGTATCTTGTGACGCTTTCGGTAACAATGTCGCCATCCCTGTGCGCAAGCGCTTTTTGGGTGCAGCTGTTTTTTATAATGTATGTCTTGCCGGAAATTGGCTCCATTTTTTTGCTTGTTATTATTAGAACCGTTTTTAGGCTTTCGTTCCATGATACATACGCGCCAAAGGCTTCCGCCGCAGCTCTTATCGGGATAAGGAGACGACCGTTTCTGAGCACGGGAGTGCAGTCAAGCTCATGTATGGTCTCATCTATAATAATTTCAGCCTTATCTGCGCTGAGAGATACCGATTTTCCGTCCTTTGAAGCTGTGGCGGTTTTACTGTCCTCAATCCAGGCGACTTCGGCGCCGAACGCTTCGAAAACCGCTCTTATGGGTATGAGTACATGATTGTTCTGAATGATGGGCGGCTGGTCAAAAACAAGGGCATTACCATCGACAACAACCGAAATATCGTGCGCGCAGAAAGCGGATACGGGGAACAGGAGCATACAAACAGCCAACGTAAACAAAAGTGTTCTCTTCATTTCATTTCCCCCCTCAGTTTGCTTCACATATCATAATCCAGCTGATTATGGGCGCGGCGTTGGAATTTTCATTTCTGACGGACGCCACCGTGATTTCTCCGCCTTCGGCAGTGATGCCATCCGCCTGCCATGCAGACTGCACATTGTGGGTGTGGAGATTTGATACAATCTTTACCCCCTGCACTTCAATGTCGATATACCTGGCGCTCTCGTTCCACGGGTCTTTGATTCCCACGTAGACATCGTATTTTTTCGTTTTGTCAACCTCGAAATGATAGGTTATGTTTTTTGCATCCTCACTCCCATAGCGCACCGACCAAAACATGTGCTTGTCATTGTGGGTTCCGCTCGCATCCTCTGTTGTACAGCCCCATTTCTTGCCGTTGATTTCGTCAGCGCCATAGGGACAATCCGGCACTGAATTGAAAAGGCCGGAGCCGATTTTTTGAAGTTCTCCGTCGCTTTCAGCCCCACAGTCGGCAAAATATACGACATGTTTCGGGATAATATACAGCTGTATTGCGACAGACGAATCGGCAAACCCTTTAGCGCTTCCGGCGATGCTGTAATGTCCCGGTGTTGTCGGCAAAGGCTGCTCCCATGTAATTTGACGTTCTTCTGCAGTCTCTTGCACAATGGCAGTAATCGTCTCCGGTAGATGAATTTCTTCACCGTAAGTGGCGAATACGTCCTGCGGCTCAATAAGTATGTTGCCTATATCATCTAACGACCATTCGTCTATCCATTCGATGCGAATGCCGCCGTCGGGCTGCATTTGTATGGGAAGCCAGATATAGCTGCTTTCGTTGTGATTGCCGGGCCGCCAAATGTCCGCCATAAAGATAAAGTGGCCTTTTTTTGCATCCACGGTAAGCACCCAATAGCTTTGTCCTCCGAAGGTCTTGTCGCTTCCGCTGCCCACGCACGGGTTCCCGTGCTGTGTCCAGGGACCTGTCGGTGTAGGTGCGGTTGCGTAATCGGCGGCGTTGGGCGACCAGCCGCTGCACCCGGAGGTAATCATATAGTACGTGGAATTGTACTTGAATACAGCGGGAGCCTCTCTCCATTTCCACCATATACAGTATTGCGCTTCACCTACGCAGGAAAGATAATCTTCCGATAGCTTGCAGCATGCCAGACATCCGTTTTCATCAGTAGAAAAATACAGATACGCGGACTCATCATCGTCCACAAACACTGTCATATCTCTTGACATCTTATCTCCGGGGCGATATGAGCCGAGATAGCTAAATGGTCCGACGGGACTGTCGGAAACGGCGACTCCTGCGCGCGAGTAGCCGTACCAGCCATTGTCGATGTGCATCCACATAACATACTTCCCGGTTTTTTTGTTGTATATAACCTTCGGGCGTTCTATGACCCGCCCCAAGCCTATATCGGATTCCGGATATTCAAGACCGTCGCCTTCTTCAAGCATTTCGAGGGCAAGGCCTTCATACTTCCAATTATATAAATCGTCCGAAGAATAGCACCCTACGCCGGTTCTCCATCCCCAATCCCCGTATTTTTTAAGATGCTCCGGCAAATCTGAGGTTTTTCTCGCTTCACCGTACCAGTAGTATTTTTGCGCTTTGTCATCCCAGATGACGTTTCCTCCATGCGCTTGGATGAGTCCATCGTTATCATCGAAAATATAGCTTCCCGTAAGTATGCTGTCGCGCTCGGAATTAATGGCGCCATAAGCAAGCTCCAACTCTTCATGCGCGCGGCTGAGTTCGTCTTCATTGGTTCCGGCAATCAGCCCTTGCATGGCACTGTAAAAATATTCTCGGGCAATGTCGTTTGAGCCGATGTGTTCGCGAATTTCGTTTGCTTTTTTGTCCTCTTGTTCGCTTCCGATATGGAGAGGAAGCTTTGCGTACACCTCGTCAGCCGCCTGCCACAGCCGGCTGATGTCATCCGCTGACATTTCCGCCTTAGGATTGAATGATTCACCATCGTCAATTAAGCCGCTTGCCACAGCCGCCTCTATATACAAAAGCAGAGAGGGCGAGATATCCTCTTTGTCCTCAAACACGAGGTCGCTGTCAAGTGTGGGGAAATCGACTTTTCTGTAAATCAACGATTTTACCGCAGCGGCGACGGCTTCTTCCTTCAAGAGTTTTGCGTGGGGATTGAAATTTCCGTTTTGGGAAAAATCTCCGTCAAAAACGCCTGCGCTCGTCACACCGGCCAACGTGTCGGCAAATTGGTCGTTATCCGTAACATCGGCATATTCTCCGTTATAGATTTTCGGCGGTATTGAAAGATTTTCGGCAATGCTTTGCGCAAATTCAACCCGTGTAATTCCTTGTGCAAATCCGACCGTCTGACAAAGCAGTGTGCTTCCGGCAAGGACGGCCGCTATGAACGCTTTTTTCACTTTTATACCTCCCATTGCTTAACAGTTAATATCAAACTTGGCATAGCTTTTTCTGATTAAATTTTATCAGAACAGCAGAACGATTAAAATAGAAATATGTATCTTATTGTTGTCAAAAAGTATTCTGCTCAAGGATATTGCGCCGCGCCATTATCGCCATGCCCTAAAGGCGAAAAAAATTGCGAAAATAAGTTTTTCCGCCGTGTGTATTGGTATAATACATGTGAACCATAAAAAAATAGAAAATCAAAATTCAATGT